>CACLQJ010000042.1 GCA_902609065.1 uncultured Pelagibacteraceae bacterium | reverse complement strand
TCTCGCAAACAATTTATCAGAACTATTAGGTGATGAGCTTTTTGAGGATTTAGATATATTAGGTCCTGAAGTACAAGATTTAGTAAACACAAATCCAAAAATCGCAAGAGCCTTAATTAAATTAGGAGATAACTATAAACAAAAAGGACAAGAAATAGTCAGTAAAGTTGAAAATATGTCAGGTAAAATAATTGACGGAAGAAAAGCATCTTTTCCAGGAGAAGTGGTATCAGATTTTCTTCAAGAACATAAAAACTATTTTTCAAAATTAGAAAAGTTTGCAAATGAAATTTTTAACAGAATTCAAATTAATAATAGAGCAACTTATATGTCTTTATGTAATTTTCTTAAAACTGAGTTTGGAGTAAAAGTTAAAGATTTATTGCCCGAGGAAGGAAAGCCATTTTCAAAAATTTATTTTAAAACCCTGAAAGAACTTCATTTAAGTGATTATGTTGCTTTGGAGACTAAAAAGTTATATGCTGCAGCTCAGATAGCTCAAGAAGGAGCAATGGATGAAATAGAAAATTATTTGTCCGAATTTAAATTTCCATCTGAAGAGTCAAAAAAACTTACAAAAGTTGCTTTATTAAACTATTGTGGGGCTGCAATTTTAATGCCCTATAAACTTTTTCATAGCGAATGTATAAAACAAAAATATGATTTAGAATTACTTCAGAATACTTTTGCATGTACATTTGAACAAATTGCCCATAGAGTAACATGTCTTCAAGATCCAAAACTTCCTGGTATTCCATTTCATTTTTTAAGGGTAGATGTTGCTGGTAATATTTCTAAAAGGTTTTCTTTATCAGGTATTGAAATTCCTAGATATGGAGGTGCTTGCCCACTTTGGAATGTCTACTCTGCTTTTTCAAGACCAAATGTAATACAAGCAGCGGTTAGTAAAATGTCAAATGGAGAAAAATATGTTTGTATTGCCAGAACCGTTGAAAAAGGAGTAGGAAGATATGGAAAAAAAAAAAGTATTCTATCTATTGGTTTAGGTTGCCAAGCTAAGTATGCAAAAGATTTTGTTTATACAGAGAACTTAGACTTAAATGATAAAAAAACTGAAATTCCAATTGGGGTTTCGTGCAGAACATGCGATAGGCTTGATTGCTCTCAAAGAGCTTTCCCACCACTTCATAAAAAATTTGATGTCGATATCAATAATAGAGGTGTATCAGTTTATGTAACAGAATAAATTAATTTTGTTTTTTTGACCTTTCTCTTGACAATAATTGAGTTAAAGAGTCAACCATTGTATCTGAAGCTTTAAATATTTCACTAGATTTGAATTCATATGATAAGTTTTTTTCCTGATTGGTTTTGTCTTCAATTACAATACCCTTATCCGGCGCATTATCTTTGATATAAATTAATATTAACCAATCTTCATCTCTGGATTCGTCCCATTTAATAAAAATTTCTCCAGTTTCAAATCTTCTATCTATACATTTAAATATAGACATATTTCTTGTGATATGGCGTTTATTTAATTGAAAAACTAAACTTGCAGCACTTCTGTAAAAACTTTCAAGCGAAAACTCGATCTTCTGTCTTTCAATCGAATACTCCCTTTCTTTTTTCAGCAAAATTTCTCTGTCATCAGTCTCAAGTGTTTTTACACCCAAAGCTTCTACTCTTTCTCTAATTTTCTGATCTCTAATTAATCTGTACTTCTCTTTAAGTTTTTCTATTCTTTCTTGAAGTCCTGAATAATCATCTCTTTGTTCTCTTAAGGAGGTTTTTTCTAGCTGCTCAAGTTCCTTTATTTCTCTTATTCTAAATCTTTCAATTTGCTTTTCTAGCTTAAGTTCTTGTAAAAATCTTTTTTGTTTTTCTGCTTGCTCTTTTCTTAATATTGCTTGCTCCTTTCTCAAAAACAATTTTATATCTTTAGTTCTTTCTCTTTCTAATTTTTCCTCATATCTTAATTGAATTTCTTTTTCTTTTAATATTTTCTCTTCAGTAAGTTTTTTTTCAATTTCAATTCTTTCTTTTTCTTCTTTTTCTTTCTCAATTTTTTCTATTTTAATTCTTAAGTTTTCTTCTAATTTTAATTTTTTATATTCTATGATCTTGTCATCAATTTTTTGGAAAAAGGATTGTATAACTCGGTCTATTTTGAAAAAATCGAAATCTAATTTAAAAGAAAATTTATCTTTTAATTTATTTTGCAACTTTATGATATTTAGA
>CACLQJ010000041.1 GCA_902609065.1 uncultured Pelagibacteraceae bacterium | reverse complement strand
ATTTAATTTTGGTTCTCCTTTATATACGTCAAGACCAATTGCATATACTTTTCTTCTATCTAATGCATCTATCAAAGCTTCGTCATCAACGATATCTCCTCTAGCCACATTGGTCACTACTGCTCCTTTTGGCAATTTTTCTAGTGCATCTTTATTTATTAAATTAACAGTCTCTTTAGAGGCTGGACAACACACAGATAACACGTCAGATACAGACAATAAACTGTCTAGAGTTTCATGATAAGTTGCTCCTTGCTCTTTTTCACCACTAAGCTTGGACCTGTTGTGGTAATGTATAATCATACCTAATGGTCTAGCTATCTGAGCAATTTTTTGACCTATTCTACCCATCCCCAATATTCCTAGTCGTGCTCCAGTTAATTGTTTGCCAATAAGATAGTCAGCTGACCATTTCCAGTTAGACTCTCTTGCACCCTCAATACCTTCAGAAGCTCTCCTGCACGCTCCCAAAATTAATAAGATACCAATTTCTGCAGTAGCATCAGTCAAGACTTCTGGCGTATTAGTTACTGCAATACCTCTTTTTTTTGCTGCTTCAAGATCAATATTTCCAAAACCAACTGCAAAATTAGACAAAATTTTTACGCTATCTGGTAATTTATTTATTGTTTCCTCATCTAATTTGTCTGTTAACGCAGATAAAATTCCATCACATCCTTGACTAAGCTCTATTAGTTTATCTTGGGAATACAATTCGTCATTTAAATTAAGATTCACGTCATATATATTTTTTAGCTTATCCTCATTTGATCTTAACAACCTTCTGGTGACAAGTATTTTTTTCATAATCAATTTAGATCAAAAATTTTGCCAGGATTCATTATATTGTTAGGATCTATACTTCTTTTGATCGTTTTCATCAGTGGCATGTTATCTGGATGCTCTTTCAAAAGATAGCTTTTTTTGTGTAAACCAACCCCATGTTCACCGGTTATCGTTCCTTTTAATTCCAAAGTTTTATCTATAAGTTTATTACTAAATTCTCTAATTTTTTTATAAATTTCTTTGTCATTAGGATCGTATGGAAACAGAACATGAAAGTTTCCATCTCCCAAATGACCGACCATTGGTGCCCTTAGACCAATTTTATTTACCTCTTTTTCTGCAAAATTTACACATTCTGTAATTCTAGAAATTGGCACACATACATCTGTAGAATAAACTCTGCCATTATTTACCAAGGCTTTTACAGAATAATACACATCCCATCTTGCCTGCCATAATTTATTCCTGTCCTCTAAATCAGCAGCCCACTTAAATTTACTTCCTTTATTATTGTTAGATAATTCCTCTACAACTTTTATTGATTCTTTATTTGAAATTTCTGAACCATGAAATTCAAAAAATAATGTTGGTTCTACATTTACATCTTTTAACTTTGAGTAATTAATACTAATATCCATTTGATCTTTGTTAAGCATCTCAATTCTAGCGATCGGAATACCATATTGGATAGTTTCTTGAGCGGTTGTTACCGCATCCTCTAATGTTGGAAAATGACAAACTGCACTCATTATACTCTCAGGAATTGGTGATAATCTTAATTGAATTTCTGTTATTACACCTAATGTGCCTTCCGATCCCACAAACAAATTTGTTAAATTATATCCAGCTGACGTTTTTTTTGTTCTACCTCCAGTATTTACTATTTCTCCATTTGGCAGAACAACTGTTAATCCCGTAATAACAGTTTTCATTGTTCCATATTTGACCGCCATTGTTCCTGAGGCAGATGTTGCTGCCATACCACCAATTGCAGCATTAGCTCCTGGATCTATTGGAAAAAATATTCCATCTTCTCTTAGATGTTCATTTAACTGCTCTCTCGTGACGTTAGCCTGTACTCTGCAATCAAAATCCTCAACATTTAAACTTAAAATTTTGTTCATTTTTTCTAGTGAGATTGTTATTCCATCTTCATTACCAACAACGTTTCCTTCTAAAGATGTTCCTGTTCCAAATGGTACAACTGGAATTTTTCTTTCATTACATAATTTTAAAATTGTCGCAACCTCCTCATTGGTTTCAGGAAAAACTACTGCTTTTGAAAGTACTGGGTCGTATGTATCTTCTCCACGAGAATGATTAAATCTTGTAGATGTTGAGGTTGAAAAACGATCTTTAAAAATACTTTTAAGCTCTGTTTCTATAGATGCAATGCTCATAATAATTTAACGAAAATAGATTA
>CACLQJ010000040.1 GCA_902609065.1 uncultured Pelagibacteraceae bacterium | reverse complement strand
ATTTCTCCTTATAAGTTTATATACGCTGAAACTAAAAAAATTATTAATCAAAATTTAACAGAAGAACAAAAAGAAATTTTATTTAATGAAGGTACCGAAAGACCATTTACTAGTGCTCTAATTCACGAAAAAAGAAAAGGTTTTTATCACTGTGCTAATTGTGGAAATAAATTATTTAGTTCAGAATCAAAATTTGATAGCGGAACAGGATGGCCTTCATTTTCAGAGGCATTGCCAGGCGCTTTTAAAACTAAAGTTGATTTTTCATTCGGGATGATGAGAACAGAATATCATTGTGCTAAATGTGGAGCCCATCACGGTCATGTATTTAATGACGGTCCAACAAAGACAAAAAAGAGATTTTGTAATAATGGACTGTGTTTAATATTTAAACCTTCAACTTAAGTAATTGAATATATGGCAGACAAGATAGTCTCTTTTATATACTTAATTTTGATACTTATTTTAGTCATGCCAGCTTTTCTTTACATGAATAAAAATAAAAAAACCTTAACCATGAATCTCATATGGTGGGTTATTATTATTTTTACAATTTTAATTATTGTATATCTTTATAGTATTTATAGTTAGATAGGGGCGTTCTGTTGCCAGGTGCTTATTTTCTTTTTCTAAGATTTCTAATCTCATCTATTACAATCTTAATTGTATATACCAAGCCGACTGGCCCAATTACAAATAAAGCACCTCTAAAAAGCGGTGACCTGTTTTTCAGAAACTCTGGATAATTTTCATTATCAAAAAAATAATGATTAGTTATTTCTCCTATTCCAACAAATATTAAAATCATCAATAAAAATTGCCAATACTTCATAGTCTTCCCATTTTTAAAAGGGCGTTCTGTTGCCCGGCATTAGATAAGAAAATAGCATATTTGCTTACTTATTAAAACCACTTCATTGTAAACTTCATTATTAGAATGACTTATTTTCTGTTTAGTTGGTTTTTTTGATCTTACACTTCATTGTAAATTTGATTAAAATTTTTCAAATACGCCCTCAAAAGATTTTACTAATACTTTCTTTTTATCAAATTTAATTAGATAATTATTTTTAGTTAAATTGTAGGCAATGACCCCTTTTTCGTGCAGTTTAAATGCAAGACCATCTATGATGTCAGTTTTCAAACTTGTTGGTTTGCCTAAATCTATTTTTTGAAAATCATATATTTCATGAAAATGATCGTGGTCAGGATGATCATGATTACTATCTCCATATAGTATGTATCCATTTTCAGGGATTACCATTGACATTGCAGTAAACAGTTTTGCAAATTTAATATTTTCAGGAGAACTCCTATAATTTTTTATCCACCATTTTTTATCATATGCTCTAATATTGATATCTTTTCCAAATATTTTTCTAATAAGTTCTTTTTCTTTTTCTTTAGGGGGATTTTTTGCTATCTTCCACACATTTACCGCAACTAATCTTGGATAAGAAAGATTTTCATCATGAAATTTAATTATATCTGCAATCTTTTTTATTTCATTACAACTATATCCAGATTTGCTTGGTTTCCATAATTCTAAAAAAACTCCATTAACAAATTCATGTGTATCTTTTTGTTTTTCCCAATTTACATTTCCTAAAATAATAAAATCTTTGCCCATTTCTTCTCTAACTGCTTTTGCTATTTTGTATCTAAATTTTTTGACTGTGCTTTTTGATCTTCCCCCTTTTTTTTCGTGATTATTTTTCCAAAGATCAAACATCACACCATCCAAATTCTCTGTTCTCTCTCTAACCAATTTTTTAAAATAATCTAAAAAGTCCGGATGTGTATAATCAATATGTTTAGTATTCCCATATTCTTTCCAACTTTTACTACCCCATTTTTTGTTTCTCATAAATTTTTCAAATCCAACTTGTCCGTAGTGGAGTTTATCTGGGTAAGTATATGCCCAAAGTATTTCTCTTAAACTGAATCCAATTGAAGTTGCCGGGGTTGGTGTTATAGCACTCCACATAAGACCGTAACCGGATGTACCAAGTGAATAACCATTCCATGCTCTGAAAACATTAATAGTTTTTCTTTTTGATAAAACTTGGTCAATTCTATTACCAGAATTTTCTCTCTTATATTCTAATGCCTTTGGTGCAATAATTTCTTTAGTTTTTAGATTATCTTTGACTTTGCAAGTTGCTGCAAATAACTGAGAACTAACGCTTAAAAAAATTAAAATTAATAAAATTTTTCTCATAAAAAGGGGCGTTCTGTTGCCAGGTGCCCCATACCCCGATGAATTTATATATTTTTAGACGCTTTCCTTATATGCCCCAAAATCTTTCCAGAATTTTTTCCGGATTTCACCACGTATCCACTTGTTCCGTTGCCATTAGTTTCAACGGTTTTGACGTTTCGAAACATTAGTTGATTTAGCCTAGCGTTCTTTGAGCCTCG
>CACLQJ010000039.1 GCA_902609065.1 uncultured Pelagibacteraceae bacterium | reverse complement strand
AAACCAGTTAGAGATATTTTTTGTCTCATTTTAATACCGCCCTGTAATGGTGAATGATACTTTGCATTTTTTCGGGATAAGTTCTCTAAAATAAAAAGTGCAAATATAAATATTAATAAATAGAATGAAAGCTGATTTGAAAAAGCAAGGTCATCGAAAGCTAACCATGAATTATAAATGGCAGTAGTTAAAGTATTTATACTAAAAAAATCAACAGCTCCAAAGTCTGAAAGAGTTTCCATGGCTACAAGAGACAGCCCTGCTACAATTGCTGGACGCGCTGAGGGTAAAACAATTTTAAAAAAGGATTTTGTTTTTGAAAAACCTAAATTTTGACCAAGTTCAATTAAATTTTGTGACTGAAAATAAAACGAGGCTCTAGTAAGTATATAAACATATGCATAAATTGAAAAAGAAATTGATAATATCGCACCTATCATTCCATCAAATTTTGGTATTATTGAATTATAATTTCCCTCTCCGAATATAGATTTGAGAATTGTAAAAGCTGTTCCATAATTTTCAAAAAATGCTGTTAAAGAATATGCGTATATATAAGGTGGTACAGCAAATCCTAATATTAATG
This sequence comes from uncultured Pelagibacteraceae bacterium, assembly GCA_902609065.1. Classification (GTDB taxonomy): domain Bacteria; phylum Pseudomonadota; class Alphaproteobacteria; order Pelagibacterales; family Pelagibacteraceae; genus Pelagibacter. Next base: position 2,491 of record CACLQJ010000039.1, on the reverse strand, counting down.
CCCACTTAAAAAAGTTTACTCCAGGAAATTTGTAAAATGATACTATGTAAGCACATCCCGCACCAATTATAAATGTAATGGATAAGACGCCTGCTAATAATATTCCTGAATTTAAAATATATTCTGATAAAAAAGTATTTTTTAATAATTCAGCGTATTCACCTGTGTTTTGAAAATAACTAGTAAAAACAGTAATGACTGGAATGATGACTAGTAAGGAAATAATAAAGCTACTGACATACCAGATATTAAATCTTTTCATATTATACTCCGCTTTATAACTGAAAGTATGAGTGCCCACAACAAGGAGACCCATGTTGTGAGCACTTAAAAGAGAAATTAACTAAAAATCAAACACCTTAAGAACTTGCGGAATCTCATTAGGTTCGATTTCAGACAAATTTCTATTATTTATCTTTTCATTGATTTTTTTACACTCCTCAGCGCACGGACTGCATGCCTCGGAAGAATTATTATAATCAACTTCTTGAATAAATTCTTTTTTGTTGTTAGTTGTCATATTAATTCCAACCTGCTCCTGTCATTGCTGCTACAGCTGCTGCTTGGTTTTTTCCATAATTAACAACTTTGGTTGTTAGATCTTGTTTAAAATCTAACCCCATGTTTACAACTAATTCATGTGGTGAAACACCTGCAATCATAGGATACTCAAAAGTATTATTTACAATATGTTCTTGAGCTTCTTTACTTAACAAGAATTCTACCAGATTAATTGCATTTGATTTATTTGGAGCACCTTTTACTAACCCTGCACAGCTGATATTCATATGTGTACCTCTATCATCCTGATTAGGGAAGAAAGGTTTAACTTTTTTAGCAGCCTCTTGTTGTTCAGCACCTTTTTTTCCAGATAACATAAGAGCTAAGTAGTATGTGTTTGCAACTGCAATATCAGCTTCTCCTGCTGCAACTGCCATAATTTGAGCTCTATCGTTTCCCTTTGGGGTTCTTGCCATATTAGATACAACTCCCTCTGACCAAGCCTCTGTAGCTTTTTTGCCGTTATTCTTTATTAAAGAAGCAACTAATGATTGGTTATAAATATTATTAGATTTTCTTATTACCAATCTACCCTTCCATTTTGGATCTGCTAAACTTTCATAAGTTAGTCCTGCAAGCTCTGCTCCACTAACTCTTTCTGGCGCAAAATAAACTATTCTTGCTCTTTTTGCTATTCCAACCCAGCTAGATGTTCTAAAGTTTTTTGGAACTGCTGACTTAATTGCATCAGAAGCTAAACCACCTTGCAACATTCCTTTAGCTTTGAAAGCTCCACACCTTCCTGCATCAGCAGTTATATAAAGATCTGCAGTTCCTCCACCTTCTTCGATTATTCTTTTTTCTATCGCTCCAGATTTACCAGAAACAACATTTACTTTGATACCAGTCTTTGCTGTAAATTTATCGTAAAGTTGAATATCGCTATCGTAGTGTCTTGCGCTATAAACATTAACTTCATTTGCAAATGCCGATCCCAACAATAATGAAAAAATTATTGCTATTGTATTTATTATTTTCATTTTCTCTCCTTTAATTAAATGAATCGTTAATTGCCAGCTTGTAATTGATTATTATTCTCAATGCAAATGATAATTATTATCATATTGTAGCACCAAAAATGCTTAATTTATTGAATTTTTATATAACTAAAATTCCCACTCTTGGATTTTACTAAATAGGAAATTTCTAAAAGCTGTAATCCTTGCAACGTTTTTAAGTGACGCTGGATATACAAAGTGTGCCTCAGTTATTGGTCCTTCAACGTTAGGTAGTATTTTTACAATATTTGGTTGTTTTAAGGCTATGTAGTCAGGCAATGCTGCTAATCCTACTCCACTTTGAACAGCTAACAATAATCCATATACACTATTAACTCTCATGCAGGTTTTTCTTTTTTTATTATCTTTCATTCCTAATTTTAATGCCCAATCAGGATTGTAGACTGGCGAAGGTGCTCCTTTTCCAAATGACACAAACTTATGCTTATTTAGATCGTTAATAGTTTTAGGATATCCATATTTTTCGAGATATTTTGGTGCACCATATATGTGATAATTTAAATCAATTAATTTTTTTTGGATATAGTTTAGTTGCTTTGGTCTTCGCATAAAAATACCAATATCTGCTTGCCTAGTACTCAAATCTAATTCTTTATTGTCAAAGACGAGTTCGACTTCAATTTCAGGGTTTAAATCCATGAATTCTTGAATTCTTGGAGTTAACCATGTCGTTCCAAAGCTCATTACAGTTGTAACTACTATTTTACCACTAGGTTTATCTTTTTTGTCACTTAAAGTAGTCTCTACCTCTTTAAGTTTGCTAATAACTTCATGGGCTGTTTTGTAAACATATTCACCGTTTTCCGTAAGAGTTAATCCTCTTGCGTGTCTTTCAAAAAGTTTTACTTTTAAGTCTTCCTCAAGTGATTGAATTTGTCTACTAATTGCTGATTGGCTTAAATTTAAAATTA
>CACLQJ010000038.1 GCA_902609065.1 uncultured Pelagibacteraceae bacterium | reverse complement strand
CGTTGATTCCAAGTGCAGTTAATTTTTGTAGTTTTAATTCTAAAATGGCATCAACCTGTTTTTCAGAAAATATATAATTTGATTTAATAGATTTAATCTCGACCAATTTTATTAAATTTTTAGATTTATTGATGTTAAATTTTATTTTCAATAAAGATTTTTTTGCTTCATCTGGATTTTTTGAAGATCTTATAATCTTAATTATTCTATCAATATTCTCAACTGAAACAGAAAGTCCTATCAAAATATGAGATCTATTTTGAGCTTTTTCTAGTTCAAATTTTGTTTTTTTTAAAACTACATCTTCTCTAAAATTTAGAAAATGATCTATAAATTTTATTAAACCACATTGTTCAGGTTTACCATCAACTATTGCCAACATATTGAATCCAAAAGAACTTTCAATAGAAGTATTTTTATATAAAAGTCTTTTTATTGTTTCTGGTTCTACATTATTTCTTAAATCAATAACTAATCTAATTCCTTCACTATTTGACTCATCTCTAATATCCTTTATTCCTTCTATTTTTTTTTCTCTGACTAATTGTGCAATTTTTTCTGTCAAAATTGATTTATTTACTTGGTAGGGTATTGAAGATATTACTAGTCTTTCTCTTCCACCTTTAACTTGCTCAATATCAATATTTCCTCTTATTTTAAATGAAGAGGATGCTTTACCTTTGTCATAGCCTTCTTTAATGGATTGTTGTCCAATGATGATGCCCTTTGTTGGAAAATCTGGTCCTTTAATATGCTGCATTAGTTGTTTTAATGTAGTTTTTTTATCTTGTTTTCTATTTTCAATAAAAGCTAATGTGCCATTAATTACTTCCTTAAGATTGTGAGGCGGTATACTCGTTGCCATTCCAACAGCAATACCTCCAGCACCATTAACTAATATATTTGGAAATTGAGATGGTAGAACTTCTGGTTCTTTTTCAGTTTCATCGTAATTACTTTTAAAATGAACTACTTGTTTTTCAATATCATCAATTAAATGTTGAGACACTTTAGCTAATTTAGTTTCAGTATATCTCATGGCCGCCGCTGGGTCACCATCTACAGATCCAAAATTACCCTGACCATCTATTAATGGAAGGCTCATTGAAAAATCTTGAACCATTCTCACCAATGCATCATAAACAGCTTGATCGCCATGTGGATGGTATTTACCAATTACATCACCAACTACTCTTGCAGATTTTCTAAATTGTTTTGACCAATCAAATCCTCCTTTATACATCGCGTAAAGAATTCTTCTATGAACTGGTTTTAGCCCATCTCTTACATCTGGGAGAGCTCTGCTTACAATGACGCTCATTGCATAAGATAAGTATGATGAACTCATCTCATCATACATGGTGATTTGTTTGATATTTTTATTTTTTGTGATTTCTGAGTCTTGCATTATTAAAAAGGTATGTCGTCATCTAGATCCGATGGTGCTTGAGATGTATCCTCTATTGGTGTTGGGTTTTGATCTGGCTGCGATTGCATGTTGTTAGATCCTCCAAGCATTGTTAAAGACGAATTATAACCTTGTATAATAACTTCTGTTGAATATTTGTCTTGTCCGCTTTGCTCATCTTTCCACTTCCTGGTTGAAATTTGTCCCTCAACGTATACTTGTGCGCCTTTTTTTAAATATTGCTGTACAACATTAACTAAACCCTCATTGAATACAACTATTCGGTGCCATTCTGTTTTTTCTTTTTTTTCACCAGAGTTTTTATCTTTCCATGATTGACTGGTAGCTAGACTTAATCTGGCAACACTTTTACCGTTGACCATCTGCTTTATCTCTGGATCTGCGCCTAATCGACCAATTAACAAAACTTTATTTAGACTTCCAGCCATAATATTTTAAAATATAAATTGATATAAATATGGTTTTATATAACACAATATTACTTGAATATTAATTTTATTATTTTAAAGCAACAATAAATTATGCAAAAAAAGATAGTTATTAAGGGGGCAAAAGAACACAATCTTAAAAATGTTTCTGTAGAGGTCCCAAAAGACAAATTTGTTGTAATTACAGGTATCTCTGGATCAGGAAAATCATCTCTCGCCTTCGATACTATTTATGCAGAGGGGCAAAGGAGATATGTCGAAAGCCTGTCAGCATATGCTAGACAATTTTTAGATAAGATGAAAAAACCAAATGTTGATATGATTGAAGGATTAAGTCCAGCTATATCAATTGAACAAAAAAACGCTCCAAAAAATCCAAGATCAACTGTTGCTACTGTAACAGAGATATACGACTATATGAGAGTTTTGTATGCGAGGGCAGGTATACCTTATTCACCTTTTACAGGTAAGCCAATACAATCACAAACAATCTCTCAAATTGTTGATAAGGTTAAAAAACTCCCGAAAAAATCGACTATTTTTTTATATGCCCCGGTAGTTAGAGGTAGAAAAGGCGAGTATAAAAAAGACATTCTCGGGTATAAAAAAAGAGGTTTTAGAAAAATTAAAATAGATGATGTATTATACGATATTGATAAAATTCCAGAATTAAATAAAAAATTAAAACATGATATTTCTATATTGGTAGATAGAATAGTTTTAAACTCATCATTAGGCAACAGACTCGCTGAAAGTATTGAGACTTCAGTAAATTTAGCAAATGGTCTTTTGTTTGTTGAATATGAAAATGAAACTTTGCCAAAAAAGTTTAGAAAAACTGAAAAATTAATATTTTCTACAAAGTTTGCGTGCCCTGAGAGTGGTTTTACAATAGAAGAAATTGAACCACGTCTTTTTTCATTTAATAGTCCTTATGGAGCGTGTGAAGAATGTGATGGCATAGGAATAAAACTTAATGTAGATCCTAAACTTGTTATACCTAATGAAAAAAAATCTATAGCAGACGGTGCGATTGAACCTTGGGCAAAAACAACAACATTATATTACGCTCAGACCTTAGCATCAATTGCAAAACATTATAATTTTTCACTCGATGAAAAATGGAACAAACTTCCAAAAAAAATTAAAGAAATCATCTTGTTTGGTTCGGACGATGAGGAAATAAAATTCTCTTATGATGATGGATATGAAAAATATTCTCACAAAAAGGCTTTTGAGGGCGTA
>CACLQJ010000037.1 GCA_902609065.1 uncultured Pelagibacteraceae bacterium | reverse complement strand
AGTTTCAGAAACTTTAAAATCTCTAAAAAAAAAGAATTTTAAATTGGCGATACTTTCTAATGGTACACCTGAACTTTTAAATGGATTGGTGACAAGTAACAATTTAGAAAATATTTTTGATGACATATTTTCTGTTGAGAGTGTAGGCGTTTATAAACCATTTCACAAAGTTTATGACCTTCCAATTCAAAAATATAATATTAAAAAAAATGAAGTTGCTTTTTTAAGTTCCAATACATGGGATGTGTCTGGAGCAGGAAATTACGGCTATAATTCTATTTGGGTAAATAGGACAAAAAATACATTCGATAATCTTGATTATGTGCCTAAATTTGAAGTCGATAACCTAAAAAAATTGATTTCTATTTTAAGTTAAATGTATATTAGCGCTTATGAAAAAATTTATCTCTTATGGAAAAAATGTTTACAATAAAGATGAAATATTTGCTGTAAACAATACTTTAAAAAAAACTACTCAAATGGGTGTGTCTGTTGCAACCTTTGAAAATAAAATTGCAAAAATTTTTGGTAAAAAATATGGAGTAATGGTCAATTCTGGATCATCTGCATTAATATTGGCTTTGAAATGTTTAAATTTAAAAAAAGGAAGTGAAGTAATTACACCTTGTTTGAACTTTGGTACTGCTGTTTCTTCAATTATATTAAATGACCTAGTTCCTGTATTTATTGATGTGAATATTAGAACATTGCAAATTAATCCAGATTTAATTATAAAAAAAATTACAAAAAGAACCAAAGCTATTCTTGTACCAAATCTTATTGGCAATATTGCTGATTGGAAAAAACTTAAAAATATTGCTGCAAAGAAAAAGTTGCACTTAATAGAAGACTCAGCAGATACTTTGGGTGCAAAAATCAACAATATTTCTACAGGGACCTACAGCGATATATCAATTACAAGCTTTTATGGATCTCACGTAATTAGCTGTGCTGGAAATGGAGGAATGCTTTTGACCAATAATAAAAAAATTTATATTAAATCGAAAGTACTTAGAAGCTGGGGTAGGCTTTCTTCATTGATGAAGGACTCAGAAAATATAAATAAAAGACTTGGAATAAAACTTAAAGGAATTGAATATGATAGAAAATTTGTTTTTTCAGAAGTAGGTTATAACTTTGAGCCATCGGAGATAAGTGCATCATTTGGACTAGTGCAATTGAAAAAATTTAAGTCTTTCAGCTCAATAAGAAATAAAAATTTTAAATTTCATTTCAATTTTTTTAAGAAATTGAAAGATTATTTTTTAACACCAATAATAAATAAAGGTGTTTACACAAATTTTCTAGCTTACCCGATAATAATAGCGCCAAATAAGCTTTTTAAACGTAAAGATCTACAAATATTCCTTGAAAAAAATAAAATTCAGACCAGGCCTATTTTTAGTGGGAACATTCTAAGACATCCAGCATTTTCAAAATTAATTTCAAAAAAGAATAAATTAAATGAATTTAAAAATGCAGATTATATAATGAAAAATGGAATTTTAATTGGATGTCATCAAGGTTTAAGTATTAAAGATTTAAAACATATTCATAATAAGATAACGAATTTTATTAATTATAAAAGTGCCAGAAATTAAGTATTCAATTATATGTTGTTATTACAACGAAATCAGTTTATTAAAAAATAAGTTTCTCTCATTTGTTGAGGAAATTAGTAATTTTCCATTCTCTTATGAGATAATTTTGTGCGATAATAATTCAAATGATGGAACAAAGGAATATCTTAGAGAGATAAAAAACGTAAATTTTAATAAACTAAAGATCATTTTTAACGATAAAAATTTAGGCAAGGGAGGTTCTATAAAAAAAGCTATAGGTTTATCCTCAAGCAAATATATTGTTATTTTCGATCTAGATGAATACTTGCCTAAAGACTTAGTTAAAGCAGACGATATCTTAAGTAATAATAATCAAATTGATTTTTTGGTTGGAACCAGACTTAGCCATCAAAAAAAATTTATTTATAAAAAAAATTATTATGGTGTAAGAATGATGACAATGTTGATAAATTTTCTTTACAATACTAACATTTCAGACGCAGCAGGAGCGACAAAGATATTTAAAAGATCTATTTATAGTAATTTAAATATTAGTAGTAGCGGATTTGATTTTGAATTTGAGGTTCTTTGTAAATTTGCAAAACAAGGCTATTTAGTTACAGAATTTCCTATAGATTATTATCCTAGATCATTTGAACAAGGAAAAAAACTAAGAGCATTTAAAGACGGATCCCAAATATTAAAAACAATATTAAAAACTTATTTTCTAAAATGAAAAAGAATATACTCATTACCGGTGGTTTAGGGATTTTAGGTGCTGCATTAGTGAAAAAACTTAATAAAAATAATTTTAATGTTTTTATCATAGACAGATCTAAAAATTTAAAAAAGATAAAAATTTTAGGATTAAATAACTTAAAAAAAGTTAAAATTATAAAAGGCAACTTTATAAATTATAAAGCTGTATTTAAGATTGTTAAAAACAAAAAAATAGGCACAATATTTCATTTAGGTGCTATTACTCAGGTTATTGATGCTTATAAAAGCCCTGTGGAAACTTTCAATTCAAATATTATCGGAACTATAAATATTCTAGAATCTATTAGGAATTTAAAAAAAAATATAAATGTAATATTTAGTTCATCTGATAAGGCTTACGGAAGCTTATTGGGAAATGCTTACAAAGAAAATCACCAATTAAAAGGGAATTTCCCTTACGATGTATCCAAATCAGCCTCAGATTTGATTGTTCAGAGTTATGTAAAAACATACGGACTTAAAGCTGGTATAATTAGATCTGGAAACATTTATGGACCAGGAGACTTAAATATGGATAGATTAGTTCCTCATGTAGTTATATCCACATTAAGAAATAGAAAATCAATATTAAGATCAAATGGTAAGTTGATAAGAGACTATATATATGTTGACGATGTTACTAATGCTTATTTTATGTTAATGAAAAAAATGACTAAAACAAAAGAAAAGTTAAGAATATATAATGTTGGTTCTAAAGAAAACTTTACAGTTATAGAATTTGTGAAATTATTAACTAAAAAGATAAATGGTCAGGAGATATTACCAATTATTAAAGATAATTCGAAAATTGAAATCTATAGACAGAAACTTAATTATCAAAAAATTAAGAATGACTTAAATTGGTATCCTAGGTGTAAATTTAATGAGTCATTAGTTAAAACAATAAAGTGGTATAAAGATAATTTAAGTTTTTTTGATAGTAAATTCCTCTAAAATCAATTAATTAAATATAATGCACACTGTTTTTCTAGCTGGAGGAATGGGAACACGACTTTCAGAAGAAACCATTAAAGTTCCTAAACCGATGTTAAAAATTGGGAATAAACCAATACTTTTTC
>CACLQJ010000036.1 GCA_902609065.1 uncultured Pelagibacteraceae bacterium | reverse complement strand
CATTTGCAGGCTCTTGCCCAATGTTATGGGGCAAAGTTGATGTTAAAATTAATGATATATCTGACGAAAATCTTAAATTAAAGGTACAAGAATTAAGAGATGAAGGTGAAAAAGCACACTCGGATGGCGATCATTCGAAATCTGAGAAGTTATTAAACGAGGCTTTGGATCTTATTAGTAGTTAATTTTATTAATGAAATTAAAACCCAAACAAATAGCTCCTAATTTTAAATTGGATAGCACTGATGGGTCAACGTTTGAATTAAAAAATGTTAAGAAAAAAAATATAATTTTATATTTTTATCCTAAAGATGATACTCCAGGTTGTACTTTAGAGAGTAAAGACTTTAATAAATTAAATTTAATGATAAATAAAAAAAATACTGTTGTATTTGGTATTTCTAAAGACAGTATGGAAAGTCACTTAAAGTTTAAAAAGAAATACAAGTTAAAATTTGATTTATTATCAGATGAAAAATTATCTGTGATTAAAAAAATACGGAGTTTGGGGTATGAAGTCATTTTTAGGTAAAAAATTTAAAGGAGTAATCAGATCTACATTTTTAATTAATTCTAAAGGTAAGGTTCATAAAATATGGTCTAATGTAAGGGTAAAAGACCATGCCAAATCTGTTATGGAAGAATTAAAGAATATTTAGACCAAAGATTTTTGAGGTTTCATATCCTCTTTTTTTATCCCCGCAATTTGCACAGGTTTTTTCATAGCATCTCTTCTAAATGGTTCGCCTAATTCTTGATTTAGAATTACCTCTATAAATGTTGTAATTCCTTTCCTTTGATCTTCACAAGATTGTTTTATGGCTCTAGTAGTTTCTTCCATAGTCTTCACTGTTACTCCTTTTAAACCACATGCGTTTGCAACCTTTGCATAACTTAATTCAGGATCAAGTTCTGTGCCTATAAAGTTATCATCAAACCACAATATTGAATTTCTTTTTTCTGCACCCCATTGATAATTTCTAAATATTACCATTGTGATTGCTGGCCACTCCTCTCGAGCACATGAACTCATTTCGTTCATACTAATTCCAAAAGCTCCATCACCTGCAAAACCAATAACTGGAGTATCTGGACAACCAATTTTTGCACCTAAAATCGATGGAAAACCATAACCACATGGGCCAAATAATCCTGGTGCTAGATATTTTCTAGGTTTTTCAAATGTTGGGTATGCATTTCCTATTGCACAATTATTTCCAATATCGCTTGAAATAATTGCATCATCAGGCATTGCTGCTTGGATTGCTCTCCACGCTTGTCTTGGAGACATTCTATCTTTGTCTCTCTCTCTTGCTTCTTTATTCCACACTGTTCCTGGGTCATCATCTTCATGATCAAGGCTTGTTAATGTTTGTAGCCAAGCAGATTTAGTTTGGTGTATCAAATTTTTTCTATCCTCTCGTCCAATATCACCAGCGTTTGAGGATAATTTATCTAAAATTTGTTTTGCAACTTGTTTAGCGTCCCCTTCTATTCCAACAGTTACTTTCTTTGTAAGTCCTATTCTGTCAGGGTTCATATCAACTTGGATGATACTTGCATTCTTTGGCCAGTAATCAATTCCATAACCTGGTAAAGTTGAAAAAGGATTTAGTCTAGTGCCTAATGCTAGAACAACATCTGCTTTAGAAATTAATTGCATTGCAGCTTTAGAACCATTGTATCCTAAAGGTCCAACAGCTAATGGATGACTTCCTGGAAAACTATCATTATGTTGATAACCATTGCATACTGGTGCATCTAGCTTTTCTGCAAGGTTTTTGCACTCATTTATTGCATCACCGATAACAACACCTGCCCCTGATAAAATTACAGGAAACTTTGCATCAGATAGCATTTTGGCTGCTCTTTCGATTGCATCTTTTCCACCACCTTGTCTTTCAAATCGTACAATCGGTGGAAGCTCAATATCAATAACTTGTGTCCAATAGTCTCTCGGAACATTTATTTGCGCAGGCGCAGATCCTCTAATTGCTTTCTCAATAACTCTATTTAAAACTTCTGCCATTCGCGAAGGGTCTCTCACCTCTTCTTGATAACAGACCATATCTTTAAATAAATTCATTTGCTCAACTTCTTGAAATCCCCCTTGTCCCATTGTTTTATTTGCTGCTTGAGGTGTTACTAATAGTAGGGGTGTATGATTCCAATAAGCTGTTTTAATTGGGGTTACAAGTCCAGTGATACCTGGACCATTTTGTGCAATGACCATTGAAATTTTTCCAGTGGATCTTGTATAACCATCTGCAATCAACCCACCATTAGTTTCATGTGCAACATCCCAAAAAGTTATACCTGCTTTTGGAAATAGATCTGAAATTGGCATAAATGCAGAGCCTATGATTCCAAATGCATGCTCAATTCCGTGCATTTGAAGAACCTTTATGAAGGCTTCTTCTGTTGTCATTTTAGTCATTATCTAATATCTTTTCTAAAAATTATTTTATTATAACGGGATTAATATATAAGATTACAAAAATTTCAAATAAAGAAATCGTCACAATGAGAGGCACAGATATTATAATTCACGACAAAAAAGACAATGTAGGGGTAGTAGTAATAGAGAAGATAACATTAAATCAAGAATGTAATTGCTGGATTATGGAAAATGACGATTCAACAAAGATTCAATCAAAGAATGAGATACCTCTAGGTCATAAAATAGCTTTGTTAGATTTGAGCGAAGGTGATGCTATAATTAAATATGGTCATGACATTGGAAAAGTTGTTAAAGCAATAAAAAAAGGTGAGCATGTTCATGTTCACAACGTAAAAACGAAGAAGTGGTAATATGGAAATACCAAAAAGTTTTTTAGGATACAAAAGAGAAAATGGAAGAGCTGGTACAAGGAATCATGTAATTATTTTACCAGTAGATGATATTTCAAATGCATGCGCAGAAGCTGTTGCAAACAATATCAAAGGCACTATTGCATTACCACACTCATATGGAAGATTACAGTTTGGTGCTGATTTAGAATTACATTTTAGAACAATGATAGGAACTGGAAAAAATCCAAACGTAGCAGCTGTTATTGTGATTGGTATTGAGCCTAAATGGACGAAAAGAATAGTAGATGAAATTGCAAAAACAGGAAAGCCTGTTGAAGGTTTTAGTATTGAGGGTGTGGGTGATATTGATACAATTGCAAAAGTATCTAAAAAAGCACAAGAATTTTCAATGTGGGCTTCAGAAAAACAAAGGGAAGATTGTCCAATGAGTGATTTATGGATCTCAGTAAAATGTGGTGAGTCTGATACAACATCGGGTTTAGCATCCAATCCAACTGTTGGAAATTTGATGGAAAAATTGGAACCGTTTGGTGTTCATTTATGCTTTGGAGAAACTTCAGAATTAACTGGTGCTGAAACAGTTTGTGCCAAAAGAGGCAAAACACCAGAGGCTGAACAAAAGTTCATGAAAACTTGGAATAACTATAACGACTTTATACTTAAAGAAGCAACTAATGAT
>CACLQJ010000035.1 GCA_902609065.1 uncultured Pelagibacteraceae bacterium | reverse complement strand
TGGCTTAATACAGCTAATGAGGGTTCATGGGCAGGCTCCAGAGAAGGAAATAGATTTATTTTTAAGAGTTTAAAAAGTAAAGAAATTGATTTTATTTACATATCTCATTTACACACGGACCATTTTGATAAAAAGTTTTTAATAGATTTAAAAAAAAATCAAAAAAAAAAATTCAAATTAGTTATTAAGAAATTTAAAGACAATAGACTGAAGAACCATCTAATCGATTGTGGGTTTAAAGAAAATTACATCATTGATCTAAACGAGTTTGAGATTTTAAATTTAAATAAGAAATCAAAATTAATAATTCTTCCACAGGAGTCAAGTTCCAACACACCCAGTCATTATATAAAGTATGATCTAGACACTTCTTGCGTGTATATAGACGATAACGTAAGGTTATATAATCAAGTTGATAATCCTTATAGTTTATCAGACATCTCAAAGATTAAAAAAAGATTGAGAAAAACTTAAAAAAAGAATTTACTTATAAAGAGTCAATAATAAAAAACAGCTTATATTCAAGTGCTATAAGTGAAAATATACCAGCTTCTTTAATAGTTGAATTTGCAAGAATTTATGGCTTTCAAATTGATTTTCAAAGAGATATTTGGAAAAATGATATATTCCAATTAATATATGAAAATTATTTGAACGAAAATAACGAAACTGTAGAAACCGGAAATATAATTTATGCAAATTTAATATTACAAGGCGAAGAATTTCCATTATATTATTTTAAAGATAGTAAAAATAGTGACTATTTTGACGAAACAGGTCAAAGTATTAAAAAGACTTTAATGAAAACTCCAATTAATGGTGCTAGGTTATCATCAAGTTTTGGCAAAAGAAAACATCCAATATTAGGTTTTACAAAAATGCATACTGGAACTGACTTTGCAGCTCCCATGGGTACTCCAATTATGGCCTCAGGAGACGGGGTTGTAACCAAAGCTTCTTGGTGTGGCGGAGGGGGAAATTGTATTAAAATTAGACACAATTCAGTTTACTCAACTATCTACGCACATTTATCCAAATTTGGTCGAGGTATAAAAAAAGGGACAAAAGTTAAACAAGGACAAACAATTGGCTATGTTGGTTCAACAGGGATGTCAACGGGTCCCCATCTACATTATGAGGTAATTGAAAATGGTAGAAAAGTAAATTCTCAAAAATTGAAACTACCCTCTGGTAAGACTTTAAAAGGAAATGAAAGAAAAGAATTCGAGGTTATAAAGATAAAAACTAATGTTTTAAAATCTGAACTTATAAATCAATCAAGCTAATAAGAAGTTAACAAACTATTTCTTTATTTTAAATTACACTAATTTTTCTTCCGAGAGATTCTGGCTTGAGGTATTTTCAACCTTTTTTTCAGAATTTATTTGACTTTGTTTTTCTGATATTCGAGTGAAATGGTCAGCATGTTGGTAGTAGTTTTCAGAGAGTATTTTGTCTCCATTTGATAAAGCTTCTTTTGCAAGTTCTGTATACTTTTCGATTAACCTTGAAGCGTTAATGTTTTTAGATATTTTTGATCTTTTAAAATCTCCAGATATATTAAAATCTCCATTAAATTTCGTTGTACTATTATTTTTAAAATTTCTAATATTGTTGTTTCTATGTTTGTTTCTTTTAAAGTTTCTATAATTTTTCATTTATTAATATTTTGTTGCAATAATGCATCTGTTATGGTTGCTCAAGTCTTTACATACCTCATTTGTAAAAAAATTCGATTCTAGAAGCATTTTATTAGTTTGTATCACTTGTGAACTGTCAATCTCTAAAAATAATTTTCCATTTTTTTTTAACAATTTTGAACTCCGTTTAATTACTTTCCGTATTGTTAAGAGTCCATCTAGACCACCGTCTATTGCCAATAAAGGTTCATAGCCTCTAACATCCTCAATTAAACTGCTTATTTTACTTTTTTTAATATAAGGAGGATTAGAAACAACTACATCATATTTTCCAAGAAAAAAATTGTCAACATCAGTATGAATAAATTTAATTCTATTTCCTAACTGTTGCATTTTTGCATTATTTTTTGCAATATTTATTGCATTTTTACTTATGTCGATACCGATACCCCTACAATCTTTTCTTTCAATAAGTAAACTTATTAAAATACATCCAGATCCAGTTCCTATATCAAGAATGCTTTTAATTTCTTTTTTTTTTGAATAATCCAGAACTTTTTCAACAATCAGCTCTGTATCAGGTCTTGGTATGAGCACATTTCTGTCTACTACGAATTTTTTTTTCCAAAATTCTTTATAACCAAGTATGTATGCAACAGGTTTTTTTAATTTTCTTAGATTAACATAAGTATTGAACTTATATTCCACGGTTTTATTTAGTTTATTTTCAGGGTTGATTATTAAATTTTCCCTTGTTATGTTTAGTATATAAGACAGTATTAATTCACTTTCAATTACATTATTTTTTTTTGAAGTTTTTTTTAATATCTTTTCGCCTTTTTTAATTAATTGAATTGAATTCATTTCGAAAGTTCTTTGAGTTCATTTTCTTGAGCACTCAAAAGAAGATTTTCATTTATCTCTTCAAATATTTCACCTTGCATAAACTCCTCCAATTTATGCAATGTTAAATTAATCCTATGGTCTGTGACTCTTCCTTGTGGAAAGTTATATGTTCTTATTCTCTCCGATCTATCTCCCGAACCAATTTTATTTTTTCTGTCCTTAGATCTTTCGCTGTCTCTTTTTTGTCTTTCAAATTCATATATCCTTGATCTTAGAATTTTAATTCCTTTCTCTTTATTTCTAATTTGAGATTTTTCATCTTGTTGGCTAACCACTATTCCCGTAGGAATATGAGTAATTCTCACCGCACTATCAGTTGTGTTTACACTTTGTCCACCAGGCCCACTGCTTCTAAATACATCTATTCTTAAATCTTTATCCTCAAGTTTTACGTCAAAATCTTCTGCTTCTGGCAATACTGCAACAGTTGCCGCAGAAGTATGAACTCTCCCTTGGGTTTCTGTATCCGGCACTCTTTGCACTCTATGAACTCCGCTTTCATACTTTAATGATGAATAAATATTTTTACCCTTTATTAAAGCAACAACCTCTTTCAAGCCACCAGCTTCACTTTTAGAAATACTTATTATTTCAAGTATCCATTTTTTTTTATTACATACTTTTTCGTACATCTTAAATAGATCTCCAGCAAACAAACTTGCTTCTAATCCTCCGGTCCCTGCTCTAATTTCTAGAATTGCATTTTTAGCATCTGCTTCATCTTTAGGTAATAAAAATAATTTTAGTTTTTTTTCATTTATTATGTTTTGCTTAATCAAGTTTGATAATTCAATTTTAGCCAAGTTTTTTATATCTAAATCATTTTTGTTATCATTTATCATAGCCTCTAATTCTTTTTTACTAATCTCAAATTTTTCGTATTGTATTGCACTTCCTATAACATCGTTAATATCAGAGTACTCTTTTGACATTTTTGCATAATCTTTTTTATCAGTTGAACCTGAAGACAAATTTTGTTCTATTGTTTTATGTTTAGAGATAATTTCTCTAATTTTTTTTTGAGGTATCATTAATTATTTTTCTAATTCTGATGCTTTTTTCTCAACTAAACTTACGATTTTCGAGATTATTTTGTCATTTGATATTTTTTTGTTTTGGACACCATTAATATACAACATATTACTATCTTTTCCTCCTCCAGTTAAACCTATATCTGTTAAAGAAGCTTCTCCTGGACCATTCACTACACA
>CACLQJ010000034.1 GCA_902609065.1 uncultured Pelagibacteraceae bacterium | reverse complement strand
CCACTTCGTAGGATCTATTAAGTAAGCTGTAAGGATTTTGAATTGACATCATTCTTGGTAAATTCTTAATTTTTGATAATTGCACGTAGTTCATAACACCCCAGGGTGTTTCATTTGAAAGACCAATATATCGTATTTTTCCTTGGTCAATATATCTTTGTAAATGATTTAGTACATCTTCAAATTTATTCCACTCACTTTCTTTGTGAGTATACCCAAGTCTTCCAAAGTTATTTACGTTTCTCTCAGGCCAGTGTAGCTGATACAAATCAATATAATCTGTTTTTAATCTTTTAAGGCTGTTATTAAGCGCACTTTCCAAATTTTTTCCAACAAAGCTATTCTCGCCATTTCTAAGATAATCTCTAGAAGGTCCTGCAACTTTCGAAGCAAGCACTATCTCATTTCTTTTTTTTGTTTTTTTGAACCAATTTCCTATAATTTCCTCGGTTAACCCATATGTGTTTTTTTTTGGAGGAACAGAATAAAGTTCAGCTGTATCCCAAAAATTTACTCCATTTCCAAATGCATAATTCATTTGTTCAAAAGCATCTTCTTGGCTATTTTGCTCTCCCCAGGTCATTGTACCGAGACAAATTGTGCTAACATTTAGGTCAGTATTTCCTAATTTTTTATAATTCATAATTTTTTAATTAGCATTTGTTAGTGTTTGACTGCTTGAAAATATATTAAAATATTACTATATATATTTTATGGAATTTAACAGAAATAATATTTTAAATAAGACAACAACTGCAAAAAAAGCTGTTGTTATGGATGAGGGCTTAAGAGCCTACATGCTTAAGGTCTATAATTATATGTCAACAGGAGTTTTGTTAACAGGAATAGTTGCGCTATTAACATTTAAAATGTCAGTAGTGACTAGCACTGATGGTTCAATAGTTGGTCTTACAGAAATTGGAAACGCTATATATCTATCGGGTCTTAAATGGATTATAATGTTGGCGCCATTAGGTATTGTACTTTATATGAGCTTTGGGATGAATAAAATGAGTGCATCAAAAGCTCAAACAACTTTCTGGGTGTTTGCCGGCTTGATGGGTCTGTCTCTTTCTTCGATATTACTTGTTTACACAGGATTAAGTGTCACTAGAGTATTCTTTATAACTTCCGCAACTTTTGGAGTAATGAGTATTTATGGTTACACAACTAAAAGAGATTTAACTAAATTTGGATCTTTCTTAATGATGGGCTTAATAGGAATTATAATTGCATCATTAGTGAATATTTTCTTAAAATCCTCAATGATGTATTTCGTTATCTCAATTTTAGGTGTTTTAATTTTTGTTGGCTTGACAGCTTACGATACACAAAAAATAAAAAATATGTATGCAGCTTCTGATAGCGGGGAGTTAATGGGTAAAAAAGCTATTATGGGTGCGCTAACACTTTACCTAGATTTTATAAATCTGTTTATAATGTTACTAAGATTATTTGGACAAAGAAGGTAATTATTTTTGAAGTTTCTTCCAGTTAGTGTTGCTTAATAAACCCTGAAGATCATCTGAATTTTTATAAATCACACCTTTTGAATCTGTAATAACATACTTAAAATACTTATTATTCGGTTTAAAGTTTTTGCATATTTTATACATAGCATTTTCTGCGGTATTTTTGAAAACATTAAATCCAACTTGCTTTGCTGAAATAGTCAAACCATAGTCTTTCCAAGAACCTTCTGAAACCATTTTAGCGTATAGGTTTAATATTATCTTTAATTCCTTTTTTTCAAAAAAAAATTTCTTATTATTTAAATCAATATTGTTATTAACTACTAGTTTTAAATTAGTTTTCATCAATCTTGTATTTATTTATTATAGCAATCTGAAAAGCAGTGAATATGAAAGTTATTGGTAATAAACCCCAAACTTTGAAATTGACCCAGAATTCCTCCGATTGTGTGCGCCACACGGCTTCATTTAAGAAAGCCAAACCAAAAAAAAAGTAAATCCATCTATTTGTTAAAATTTTCCACCCTTCATCTTTAAGCGGCAAGGATTTGCCGAGAAATTTTTTTAAAAGGGGCTCAGAAGAAAAATATTTTCCAAAAATTAAAACAATCGCAAATAAAATATTTACTACAGTAGGTTTTATGTAAATAAATATTGGATTATCAAAGTAGATCGTCAAAGAGCCAAAAAAAGTTATTAATATTCCCCCGATAAGAGGGATCATTGGAATTTTTTTTTCAAGAAACCAAACAATTACAACAGCTACTAATGTTGCAACTATAAATGGTGGAATTGCAACCTTTAGATCTTTGCCGCTATTATAATAGATACTAAAAAAAACTAATAAGGGTCCAAAGTCTGTGACAAATTTGATAAAGGATTTATTCACACCACATATTAACAGATTTAAAAAACTATCATATTTTTTTTATTGATTTTTTTTTACAAATACCCATATTAATATTGTGACTATTCAAAAGGCAAAATTCTCAATTGGAGATGTGGTAAAACACAGACATTTCGATTTTAGAGGGGTAATATATGATGTTGATTTTGAATTTAATAACTCTGAGGAATGGTATCAATCAATACCTAAAAACGTAAGACCAAGAAAAGATCAGCCATTTTATCATTTGTTGGCAGAGAACGATGAAATTACATATGAGGCATATGTTTCTGAGCAGAATTTGTTAGTGGATGATTCAGGAGATCCAATTAAACATCCTTTAATAAATGAGATATTTTCTGGAAAAAGAGGATCAAGTTACTTCAAGCCATCAAATTAAGCAATTAAGCCAATTTTTAAACACATTTATCTCAAAACTTAGACATATGTTACATGTAAATTTTAATCATTCTGGCCAAGGATACAAACTTTCTTCCTTATTTATCTCCCTCTGTGTTCTTGGTCAGATTTATCTATAGAAAATATTTTCATAATGACTATGTATCTTTTAAATGAATATATTTAATAAAATTAATAACCTAAGTTTTAAATCTCAGAAGTACATTTTTTTTCTTTTCATCGTTGTTTTTTCAGTCGGTCTTGTTGAGGCATTAGTATTATCCCCGGCAGATTATAAACAAAGTGATAGCGTAAGAATTATGTATGTCCATGTTCCATCTGCATGGACAGCGGTTGGAATATTTTCTGTAATTGCAATTTTATCCTTAGGTAACATTATTTTTAAAAATAAATATTTTTTAACAATTGCAAAAAGTTTAGCTCCATCAGGTTTAATATTTAATATTATTGCATTAGTAACTGGAGCCATATGGGGTAGACCTACTTGGGGTACTTGGTGGGCTTGGGATGCAAGAATAACTTCTATGTTAGTCCTATGTATTTTTTATATTCTGTATATCTTAAGCTGGCGAGTTTTTGAGAATAAGGCAAGTGTAAATAAAATAACTTCAGTAATATCAATTTTAGGTTTGATTAATTTACCGATTATTAAATTTTCAGTAGAATGGTGGACTACACTGCATCAGCCTGCTTCAATTACTTTAACTGAATCCTCGATTCATTCTTCAATGTTATTGCCATTATTTGTAATGACTGCGGCATTTGTACTTTTTTCGGTTCTAATATTTTTAATGAAATATAATACAGAACTGATAAAAATAAAAAATAAAGGTTTAGATAGAATATGATTTTAGAAATAATCTCGATGAATGGTTACGGCTTGTACGTATGGTCTTCTTTTATTTTTACTTTTTTAAGTTTTTTCGTTCTTTATAATGTGATTAAAACTCAATTAAAAAAGGAGCAAGAAAAATTTAAAGCTAAATACTTTGATTTAACTGAAGAAAAAACTGAAAACGTCAAAAAACAAAAAACATATAGAGAAATATTAGTTTTTACGAATATATCTAAAATTTAATTTTAAAATAAATGTTTGGTAAAAAGGTAAAACTTAGAATTACTTTTATACTTTTTGCGTTTGCATCA
>CACLQJ010000033.1 GCA_902609065.1 uncultured Pelagibacteraceae bacterium | reverse complement strand
GAAAGCTGTATTAAAGAAAACTATCCTGAATGTGAAAAAACAATATCTTGCAGAACTTTTCAAGATGCTTTCGAGCTTGCAAATAACGATAACAATATTAAAGCTTTGGTCCCAGAACAAAATCAATTAATTGGATCAATAAATATTGAAACATTGATAATAAAGTATAGGTTAAATATCTTAGCGGAACATTTCTTTAAAATAAATCATGGTCTTTTGGTAATCCCAGGTACAAAAGTAAATGATATTAAAAATGTCTATTCTCATACAGCAGCTTTAAGTCAAGCTAATTTGTTTATAAGAAAGTATAAATTTAAGGAAAATGTAATGGCCGATACTGCCGGCAGCGCAGCGTACGTTTCTAAACAACAGGATAAATCTAAAGCCGCAATTGCATCTTTAAGAAGTGCTGATATATATGGTTTAGAAGTTTTGAATTCAAATATTCAAGATGAAGAGGAAAATTATACTAGATTCTTGGTTTTTCAAAAGGATGTTGCTCAACCAAATTTTAATAAAAAAGATAAGTACATCACATCATTTTTGTTTAAATTGAAAAATAAGCCATCTGCTCTTTTTCAATCTTTAACAGGCATGAGTTTACGTCAAGTTGATATGACAAAATTACAATCTTTCCCTGAGAAAGGAACCTTTTCCTCTTATTTCTTTTTTTGTGAAGTTCAGGGGCACATTTCTGAGGAAAAAATTTCTGGCGCGTTAAGTGATTTAGAACTTCATTGCTCTGAGTTTCAATTGTTAGGTGTGTTTAAACAATCATCTTTTCGAAATAGATGAAATATTATAAAATATTTTTTAATAAAAAAATAAACTGATATAATAGAATTGGGTCAATCAGGTGGATATACGGTCAATCCTGCCAGGTTCGAAAGAAAGCAACAGTAACCAGTATTATTCAGGTTGATTGGCCCTATTAATTTATGATTAATTCAAAAGTTCTAGCATTGAAATATAGACCAAAAAGCTTAAAGGATCTAATAGGTCAAGAAATAATAGCCAAAACAATATTTAATTCGATTAGAAATAATAAAGTTCCTAATGCCTATTTATTTCACGGCATAAGGGGAACTGGAAAAACATCAATAGCTAGAATAATAGCAAAAAGTCTTAATTGCGAAAAAGGTATTGAGAACTTATGTGAAAAAAATTTTTGTAATAACTGTGAGGCAATTTCAAATTCTAATCATTTAGATGTAATTGAACAAGATTGTGCAACTGCAACAGGAATAGACTCTGTAAGAGATTTAATAGAATTTTGTAGATATCCGCCTACTCAAGGCAAATATAAAGTTTTAATTTTAGATGAAATACAAGCAATGTCTAAAGCAGGAGCTCAATCGTTGTTAAAAGTTTTAGAAGAACCACCACAATATGTAAAATTCGTATTTTGTACAACAGAAATTAAAAAAATTTTAGTAACTTTGTTATCTAGGTGCTCCAGATTTGACCTTAAAAGAATTAAGTCAGATATACTTTTTAGTCATTTAAAAAAAATTTCAGAAAAAGAAAATGGAAAAATACCTGACGAGGTTCTTCAATTAATATGTAGATGTTCTGAGGGAAGCGTAAGAGACGCATTGTCATTACTAGATAGAGCTATATTAGGTTCCTCACTAAACAAAATGGATTTGAACTTAGCACAGAATATTTTTGGTCATTTTGATAAAATTTTAATTATAGATTTGTTAAAAAAGATATTAGAGGGTGATGAAAAGAATGCATTAGAAATTTATAAATTAATTTATGAGGCAGGTATTGAGGCAAATGTTTTTTTAAATGATTTTCTTGAAATTTTATATTACCTAAAAAACATTAACACATTTAATCTAGAGAGTAACAGTTTTGGCTTAAATGACAAAGAACATAAAGAGCTAAAAAATTTAAACCAAAAAATTGATAGCAAAACAATAATATTATTCTGGCAGTTTACGATAAAGGCTCTAGAAGAAATAAATTTAGTCGCAAATCAAAATATAACTATCGAAATGTTTATAATTAGATTGATTTATTTGAAAGAATTGAATGGTGACAATAGAATAAGCATTGACTCAAGTAAATATAATGAGAAAAACAAAAATTCTAACTTAAATGAATTAAGCAATACCAAGAAAACAAACGATCTTATAAACCAAATAAAAAATATATCTCAAAAAGAGGAGCCAAAAATTGAAGTTAAAAATAAAGACTTTAGAGATATTACATCATTCAATGATCTTATTGAAGTATGTAACGAAAAAAAAGAGATGAGTTTAAAGTTCGATTTAGAGACAAATGTGAATCTTGTAAGCTTTGAAAAAAATAGAATCGAAATTTCCTTTAACGAAAACTTAAAAAAAGATTTTATAAAAACTCTAACATCTAAGCTATATGAATGGACCAACCTTAGATGGATAATTTCTTTAACGAAACGTAGAGGAGAAAAATCTGTAAAAGAAAATCAAAAAAATTGAAGATAATATCGAGATTGACGAATTCAAAAAAACTAAAATATTTAAAAAAATACAAGATGCCTTCAGAGATTCGAAACTTGTGAAAGTTGAAAGTAAAAATCATGAATGACTTTACTAAAATATTAAATAAAGCAAAAGAATTAGAGTCAAACATGAAAGACAGTCGTGAAAAAATAAAAAAAATTACTGCCGAAGGTGTATCCGGTGGAGATAAAGTAAAAATTGTGTTAAATGGCGAAAATGAAATTGTTAATATAAAAATTTCAAAGGAAATTTATCAGGAAAATATTAATATTTTAGAAGACTTAATTAAAGCCGCCCATAATAACGCAAAAGCTTCATTAAAAAATAAAACTGAGGAGGAGATTGCCAAACTTACAGGTGGTTTAGGTATTCCTGGTTTTAAATGGCCGATGTAAAAAATGGAAAATATACCAGAGATAGACGAACTTATAAAATTAATTTCAAAGCTACCAGGGCTAGGTCCTAAATCTGCTAGACGAATAATACTTAAGCTTATTAATAACAAAGATGAATTGCATAAACCAATGGTAAACTCAATGGCAAATGTTTTTAAAAATATAATTAGATGCAGTAAATGTGGATCTTTGAAATCCATTAATTCTGATTGTGTAAATTGTGAAAAAAAAATAAATAAAATAAATAAGATTTGTATTGTCGAAACAATTGCAGACCAATGGTCAATAGAAAATTCAAATGTATTTAGTGGATATTTTCATATATTGGGAGGAAACTTATCATCTAGCAAACTTAACAAAAAGGAATTTTTAGTTGAAAGTTTAATAGATAGAATTAAATTTCTTAATATTGATGAAGTCATTATCGCTACTAGTGTAACCATAGAAGGTCAGACTACGGCATATTATTTACAAGATAGTCTAAAAAGTTTAGATATAAAAATATCAAAACTAGCACAAGGTATTCCAATAGGTGGCGAGCTAGAAAATTTGGATGACGGCACTCTGGTATCTGCTTTTAAAAATAGGAAAAATTTGAATATTTAATTTTTCTTGATCAATCTATTTAAATGTAAAAGAGGTTCCGTATATCCAGAGGGTTGATTTTTTCCTTGAAAGATTAGTTCACAGGCAGTTTTAAAGGCGATGGATTTATGGAAATCTGGGTGCATATTATGATAATTCTTTTCATTATTGTTTTGTTTGTCGACTACTTTTGCCATTTTTTTCATTATCTCTAATACTTGTTTTCTACTACATATTCCATGGTGTAACCAATTAGCAATTAACTGCGAAGATATTCTTAATGTAGCTCTATCTTCCATCAAAAAAACTCCATTAATGTCAGGAACTTTAGAACAGCCTATTCCTTGATCTATCCACCTAACCACATATCCCAGTATACTTTGTGCACAATTAGCAATTTCGTTTCTTACATCTTTCATCTTCAACTTTTTTTCCTCAACGCACGGTATCTTTAGAAGATCTTTTTGTCGGGTTTTTTTTCTTTTTTTTATTTCGTTTTGTTTTTTGAAAATATCTATTTCATGATAGTGAAGAGAATGTAGAGCTGCTGCAGTAGGCGATGGCACCCAAGCACAATTTGCTCCAGCATGCAAATGATTTATTTTTTCGGTCATCATTTTGCTCATATTGTCGGGCTCAGCAAACATGCCTTTGCCAATTTGGGCGACACCACTAAAACCACATCTTAACCCTATATCAACATTATTATTTTCGTAA
>CACLQJ010000032.1 GCA_902609065.1 uncultured Pelagibacteraceae bacterium | reverse complement strand
GTTAAAAACATAAAAACATTAAATAAGAAAATTAATAGTATCTTTGGAAAATTATTAATCGGGTTAGAATACGTTTTTGCAAGACGTGGGCCCATGACTATGGGTGCGAGCCAACTTTGTGGATTTGCAAAAAGTGATGAAAGTAGAGAAACGCCTAACTTACAATTTCATATTCAGCCAATTAGTACCGATAAACTTGGCGGGGCAAATCTTCATGATTTTGATGCTTTCACACCAACAGTTGCAAATATTAGGCCAACTAGTAGAGGAGAGGTTAATATAGTTAGTTCCGATTCTAGAGAAAATCCAAAAATTAAAATGAATTATTTATCTACTGAGGAAGACAGAAAAGTAGCAGCAGATGGTATAAAATTAATTAGAAAAATTGTTATGGAGACAGATGAATTTAAAAAGTATGAACCCGAGGAATTTAGACCCGGTGCACACATTCAAGATGGCGAAGAGATCGTAAAAGCTTGTAGTCATTACGCACAAACAATATTTCATCCTGTGGGAACATGTAAAATGGGAAATGATAATAACGCTGTTGTATCTGATGAATTGAAAGTTCATGGTATTAATAATTTAAGAGTAATTGATGCATCTATTATGCCAAATATTACTTCGGGCAATACTAATGCTCCTACAATTATGATTGCCGAAAAGGGTGCTGATATGATACTCAACAGTTAATGTTGACAGAGCAGATTCTTATTTTAATTCAAATAATTTTGTTAGATTTAGTATTAGCTGGAGACAATGCAATAATTATTGGAATGGTTGCATCACAATTTCCTAACGAACAAAGAAAAAAGATAATTTTTTGGGGAATTGGAGCTGCAATAGTTTTAAGGATTATATTCACTTTAATTACCGCTTATCTTCTTCAAATAACTGGTTTAAGATTAATAGGTGGATTACTTCTGCTATATGTTTGCTACAAACTTTATGTAGACGTAGTAAAGGGAAATAATACAAATGAAAAAAGTCAGTCTTTAGAAAATACTAGTTTTTTTAAAGCTATAACGACTATCATTATAGCTGACGTAACAATGAGTTTAGACAATGTATTAGCGGTTGCTGGAGCGGCAAAAGATCATTACTATTTGCTTATTTTTGGCTTAGTTTTATCTATTGCTTTGATGGCATTAGCTGCAAATTTAATATCTAAATGGATAAAAAAATATAAATGGATAGCTTGGCTTGGGCTATTCGCAATCCTATTTGTTGCAATTGAATTGATTTATACTGATATAAAGTTATTCATATAAGATGTATCTTAAAAAATATAATTTAAAAAACAAAGTTGCGGTTGTTACTGGAGCTGGAAAAGGTCTTGGTAAAGCTTGCGCAATTGCACTAGCTGAAGCTGGTGCAAATTTAGTAATTATAAGTAGAACACAAAAAGATTTAAATCAAGTTTCCAAAATTGTTAAAAAATTAAAAGTAAAATGCGAAAGTTTTGTTTGTGATGTAACAGATTACGATCAAATCAAATCAATTTTTAATAAAATTCCAAGAATTGATGTTTTAATAAATAATGCCGGAACTAATTTTCCAGAGCATTTTACAAAAGTTAAAAGATCTAATATGGAGTATATGGTCAAAATTAATAATGTAGCTGCATTTAATCTTGCACAATTAAGTACTTTAAAAATGTTACAAACAAAGAATAGAAAGAAAATTGGAGGGTCAATTGTAAACATGTCATCTCAAATGGGACATGTCGGTGGGCCTATAAGAAGCGTTTATAATATGAATAAACATGGATTAGAGGGATTGACTAAAGGAATGGCGATAGATTTAGCGAAATATAATATTAGAGTTAATACCGTGTGCCCTACTTTTGTAGTTACTCCTATGACATCAAAATTTTTAAAGAATAAAAAATTTAAAAAAGAAACTTTAAATAATATCCCTTTAGGAAGATTTGCAAAAATGTCAGAGATTGCATCGACCGTCGTATTTCTTGCATCAGAAGCTGCATGCAATGTCCCAGGTCACTATCAATCTGGAATGGTAGCTAAAATAAAAAAATTATAAATATCACTTGTGCTAGACTATTGTGTAATTGGTTCCGGAATATCTGGATCTACTATTGCAAATTACTTAAACAAAAAAAACTATTCTGTAAAAGTTTTCGATAAAGCCAACGGTTTAGGTGGTAGAAGCTCATATAAAAGATTCAAATATAACAAAGATCTCTGGGTATTACAAAGTACGTTTAACTACGGTAAATTACATATTAATAAATATAAAAAAAATAAAAAATATTATATTGAGTATTTAATTAATAAATTTAAAAATCTTAATAATATTAAAATAAATAAAGTATTTTTTACTCATATACATGGTTGGAAATATTCCTCAAACTCATTGCCACTAAAAAAATATAGTTATTGGGATAATAAAATTGGGTTAGGTATTTGTGCCGATTGGTTTGGTGGACCAAGACTTGAAAATGGTTGGCTTAGCGCAAGAGACTTATATAAAAAAATATTGAAATAAAAATAAAATTCTTACTATTATTACTTTACTCTGTTACCCCTTAAAGCAAAAAATAATCCCCCTACATATAAAATAACGTGAAAACTATCATGGAGTAAAACGTACTGAATACTTGGTGGTTCCAGTATCAAAATTACACCAGTCATTATTCCAGCTATCACAACTCCTGAAAACCTTGTTATTAAGTCTCCTATCCATGGCCATAAAAACTTTATTCTTAATAAACCTCCAGCTATTAGACCTATACCAGAAAATATTTCTCCATAAGCAACAAAAAACCATACAGTCATTGGAAGGTTAAAGGCTTCAGCATCTTCAACATTTAATGGTAATTTACTTAAACCCTGTTGTATAAAAATTATTGCAAAAGGGACTCTTAAAAGCCAATTTGATCCTTGGAACTCAGGTAATGTTTTACTAACTTTTTCTAAATATCCCATATCGTACTAATCCATAAATTATTTAAATTATAAAGATATCATTTGTCTCATTTAGATATTTAATAATTTATATTATTTAAATATTAAATAGAAATGGGGCAAACATGAAAATATTAAAAGAATTAGACGCAAAACTTGTAATTGTTGATCTTGAAGTAAATTTGGGAAAAGAGGTAAGGAGCGCACCTACGCTATGTGCCAAGTATGATGGTAAAATTATACCTCTAAATACTGCTCATGATGGTAGACCAATATTAATGAGAGAAGAAAATTCTATAGACGAAAATTAAATACTTCTTGCAACATTTCTTACCCTTATCATATGTTTATCAAATATTTTTTTATCCATATCAGGTAATACAGAATAAAATCTAATATATTTTGTTTTTAACCCTCCCAGTTTAAAAACAGCTTTTTTAATTCTTCTAAATGGTATGTTGTCGAATATTGAAAAATTCTGGTAACTTAACATGGGACCACCATAAGTAATTGAGATTATGCCTAGCTTTCCTTTCATAGCACCTGCTACAGGATAACCGTAATTTTTAAAATATTTATTTCCTGGTATTAGGGATCTATAAGAAAAAAACCACTTGGGATGTAAAACCCAATCAACCCAGTTTTCTAAAATCGCATTAAGTCTGAGATTATGACAGCTTCCTATTAGCATCATTACGGAGCATGCTTCAAGCCTTTTTCTATAGTCTAAAACTAATTTAGGGGGAGGATTTATATTCTGATTATAAAAAGGTAATTGCTCATTTTCCTCAAAAAGATTAATTAAATCGACTTCATGACCGTTCTTTTTAACTTCATCGATAAAATTATCTCTTATTGCGGCATTAAAGGAGTTAGTTGTGTTATGATGACCAAAAGTAATAAAAATTCTTTTCATCTAATAATATTAATAATATAATATTTTTACATTTATGTCATTTGAATTACCAAAATTAGATTATGCTAAAAATGCTTTAGCACCCATAATGTCAGAGGAGACTCTAGATTTACATCATGGAAAGCACCACCAAACTTATATTACTAATTTAAATAATTTTATTAAAGATACTGATATGGCTGGAATGTCATTAGAAGAAATTGTTCACAATTCCTCTAAAGATAAATCAAAAGCAGGAATATTTAATAATGCAAGCCAACATTGGAATCATGAGTTATTTTGGAAATGTATGAAACCAAATGGAGGAGGGGCTATGCCTAAAAAATTGGAAGATAGAATAAAATCAGACCTAGGTAGCATTGAGGAATTCAAAAAACAATTCATTCAAGCTGGGATCACACAATTTGGATCTGGTTGGTGCTGGTTATCAATTGATAATGGAAAATTAGTTGTAAGCAAAACTCCAAATGCAGAAAATCCTTTGATACATAATATGAAACCTATATTAGGATGCGATGTTTGGGAACATTCATATTACGTTGATTATAGAAATAGACGACCAGAGTATCTGGAAAAATTTTTTGAAAAACTAATCAATTGGGAATTTGTCGAGTCTCAATTAGATTAATTTATAAAACTTTCTCAAATCCCTCAAAGTTTGGAGCCCCAATATACAAATCTCTATGTTGACCTGCATTTTTGTGAGCGAGCCTAAAGGACTCAGATTTTGTCCAATTTACAAAATGTTCTTTAGAGTCCCAAATACTGTGAGAAGCATAAAGTGTATGATCTTCTTTGGCTTCACCTTTAATTAAATTAAAATTTTTAAAGCCTGGCACATTTTCTAAAAATGAATCTCTAT
>CACLQJ010000031.1 GCA_902609065.1 uncultured Pelagibacteraceae bacterium | reverse complement strand
TGTGTACTTTGTTATTGTAAGACAAATTGGTCAAGGCTGACGCATATCTTTCTCCTTGTCTTTTGGGTAAATATCTTATTTTTACTTTAAACATCTTTGCTACATCTAAAATTGAGTATATTTTCCTATTGGAGATACTATAATGTAAGCATTTATTTTTCTTCCATGCTTCATAACAAGTTCTAATTGTATCATCGATGTGTGTGAATCTTCTTGTTTGATTGCCTGGTTTTACAACAGGTAAAGGCTTTTTATTTATAAAGCAATCCTCAAAAATACCTATAACAGTAGCCATATTGCCAATTTTAATTTGCCTAGGCCCATAAACATTATAAAAATAAATCACTTCATATTTAAATTTAAACCACTTTTTTAAATTCTCTAGAAGTTCTAAATTTTTTGACTTGGTAAAGGCATAAGGAGATAAATCTTTATCTTTACCAAAATTACCTAGACTTGCAGATGTTGCAGAATAAATTAACTTTATTTTATTATCCAAACAAAATTTAAAAACCTCTTTTGATCCAATAGAATTAGATGAATAGCATCCATCAAAGTTTTTAAAACTTTGATAAATTCTTGCAAACTCACCAAAATGAAAAATAGATTTTATATTTTTTTTATATTTATTTAATAAAAAATTAATATTTTTAGTATCGCCTTTAACATATTTAATTCTCTTATCTTTTAAGTGATTTTTTTTTGAACCACTAGAATAGTTATCTATGCTTATTAATTTATAATTAGTATTTTTTAACAGAAATTCTAATAGGTTTGACCCAACAAATCCCGCGCCTCCGGTAACAACTAATATTTTAATCATTTGGATAAGCCTGGCAACGTCCTACTCTTCCGTGTCTTAAGACAAAGTACCATCGGCGCAGAAAGGCTTGACTTCCGAGTTCGGAATGGGATCGGGTATTGCCCTTTCGCAATAATCACCAGGCAAATAATTTATATATAAAAAAAAATAATTGTAAAGGCGCTATTTAAACACAATTTGTAGGTATTTTAATATTATTGTTTTAATTTTAAATTTAATATTTATATAAATCAATTCATGGTTAAAGTAACCTCATCAAAGTACCTGATATCAAATATAATATTTATATTAATAGCTTTACTTCCAGCCAGTTTGTTACTTGGATCACTGATAATCAATATATTAACTTTTTTAATAGCATTTTTTTTTATTTTTGAAATTTTAATCAAAAAAAAAATTGATTTTTTATATGATTGGAGTTTCTTTTTGCTTATTTTTCTATGGATATCATTTTTAATTAATTTATTATTTAGTCAAAATGCTTTCTTAGGTTTACCTAGATCGATTGGATTTATAAAATTCGTTTTTTTTATACAAGCTATTAAATATATATTTTTGTTTAAGGAAATATATTATAAAAAGTTAATTTTACAATTTTGGTTATTAATTTTTATAATTGTTAGTTTTGATATTTTGATTGAATACTTTACGGGGCAAAATATTATTGGTTTTAAGTCTGATTTACCTGGTAGATTGGGTAGTTTTCTTGGATATGAATATAAAATTGGAGCTTTTTATTTTGGTTTTGCAATTTTGTCCTTTGCTACAATTTACACATATTTTACTAAAGATTATAAAATTGCATTTATATTAGTTATTTTGCTCTTAATAATTAGTTTTTTTATTGGAGAAAGATCGAATTTTTTAAAAATATTAATTTGTTTAACAGTTATATTAACATTATTTTTTAAGAAATATTTTAAGCAAGTTATTGGTTTAATAATTTTATGTTTAATAATATTTGGATATACAATTTATACCAATGAAAATTTAAAATATAGATACCTAGCTCAATGGAATATTAAAAATATAAATGAAAATATTTATATTCAACATTATAAAACTGCAATTTTTGTATTTCAAAAATTTCCTGTTTTTGGATCCGGTATAAAAAATTTTAGAATAGAGGTAAAAAATATTGTTAAAGAAAGTTATGAAAATGATCAAAAATATAACAATGTAAGAATTTTAACAACCCATCCCCACCAAATCAACTTTGAAATTTTATCAGAAACAGGAATATTTGGTTATGTGTGTTTTTTAATTTTTTTTATTTTATCTTTTACAAAAGCTTTTAGAGAATTGATAAGGAAAAAAAATATTTTTTTAATGGCTTCATCGATTTATTGTTTAATTTATATTAATCCAGTTCTTCCATCTGGAAGTTTTTTCACAACTTATGGAGCAACTATATTCTGGACTATTTATGCGATTATGATAGCCAACATTAAATCAAATAAAAAAATTTATTAATCTAGTTATTAAATAGTCAGGACCTTTATTAAAATTTATATCTAATTTCTTTGATGTATAATCCATATATCGAAAAGCCTCTAATCTTTTAACCCACCAGTTCTTTCTAAATTTTTTATATTTTGAAGTTATGCCAAGATGATCAAAGTTGTAAATTGTATAACTTTTATCTATTATTCTGAATTCATTACTAAGGTATGCAAATATACAAATTCTGGCATCTATTTCTAAATTTGGAAATTTATTAGGTAAATCCATTTTCATAAATCTTTTTAAGAAATTTTTTCTGATTGTAATAGTGCTTGTGGGATAAAATCTTGGCCAAATACCAGTATTAAAACTCCTTTTTTTTAACCTTGATACAGTTTTTATTTTTTTGTCAAAAGGTAAATCTTGTAAAAAGTTTATATCCTTATTAACTTTTAAAAATTTACAAATTTGCTTTAATTTATTTTTTTTAAATTCATCATCGCTATCTAATAAAAAAACTATATCACCAGAAGCAAAATTTGTTAGTTCTTTAATACCATTTATTTGGTTTAAAGGTGCAGAACTATATTTTTTTTTATTGTTAATTATCAATTTAATTTTTTTAAATTTCTTTATTATGTCTATAGAGTTATCTGTTGAACAATCGTCATATAATAAAATTTCTTTATTTTTATAAGTTTGATTAATGCAGGATGTAAGGCTTTTTTTAAGAAATTTTTGTTTGTTATAATTTGTTATTAGAATTGAGACACGATTTTTTTTCATTTATTTTAAAGAATTTATATGTATCTTTTTATACAGTATGTAATATTTTTTTTAAATATTATCTTGTATTAAGTTTTTAATATGTACTAATAAAATATAATCAAGATATTTTAAATTATAAATGAATATATGAATAAGTTAACATTAGTAATACCAGCGAAAAAAGAAAGTGAAACTTTACCTAGAGTAATCGAACAATTGAAAAGTTTAGAATGTAAAATTTTGGTCTCATTGCCGAGTGATGATATTGATACGATAGAATCAATAAAAAATTTTAGTGTGGTAATTCATAAACAAACAGGGACTGGTTACGGCAATTCATTAATTGAGGGTATTAACAAATGTCAAACTGAATATTTTTGTATTTTTAATGCTGATGGATCATTCGAAAAAAATGATTTAAAAAAAATGTACGAGCTATGCTCTAATAATGATTTTATTTTTGCCTCAAGATATCTTCAAAATGGCGGAAGCGATGATGACACTATAATTACCTTTATTGGAAACAAGATTTTTTCTTTTTTGGGAAAATTACTTTTTTCACTTAAGATAAATGACATACTTTATACATTCGTTATGGGAAAAACTAGTCAGTTTAAAAAATTGAATCTAGAGTCTAATGACTTTAGACTCTGTGTTGAGCTTCCTATAAAAATCAAAATTTGGAATTTTAAATATAATTCAATACCATCTTTTGAAAAAAAACGTATGGCTGGAAAAAAAAAGGTAAGTGCATTAAAAGATGGTTTTTTAATTCTAATCGAAATAATCAAATTATTTATTAATTTAAAAATATTAAATAAATACAAAAATAAGTAACAGGATTTTTAATTTAAAATCTGATGTTGTGTTAATTATAAATTTGATTTACTAGTAACAAATATAATAATATTATAATTATGAATAAAACTGATTTTTTAAATAATTTAAATAGTTTAGAGCAATACTTATTTAATTACAGTGTCGAAATAAATTATTCTAACTTTGTATTAGCGATAATATTGTCAACAATACTAGGATTTGTAATTAAACAAACTTATATAAAATGCTCCAACAGCTTAAATGATAAAGAGCATTTCGCAGATATATTTATTCCTTTAGCGGTAGTAACAACTCTAGTTATTACTGTAATAAAATTTTCATTAGCATTATCATTAGGCTTAGTTGGTGCTCT
The DNA here is from genome assembly GCA_902609065.1 of uncultured Pelagibacteraceae bacterium. GTDB lineage: Bacteria > Pseudomonadota > Alphaproteobacteria > Pelagibacterales > Pelagibacteraceae > Pelagibacter. Next base: position 902 of record CACLQJ010000031.1, on the reverse strand, counting down.
ATCGATTGTTAGATTTAGAGCAGCAATAAAAGAACCTGAAGAATTAGTATATTTATTTTTTATAATAGGAATTGGGTTAGCAAACGGAGCTAATCAGTATTTTATAGCAATAATAGCTACAATAATAACTATATCTATACTTTACGTAAGAAAAATTAGTTCAGATAAAAAAAAAAAATCCAATATTACAGATAGCTCAACAAATATTATCCAAATGCAATTTAATAAAAATTTTAAAGGAAGCCAAGATATAATAGATGAGATAAAAAAATTAGTGAAGTATTTAAAACTTAAATCTATGTCTTCAGAAGGCGGTACCACTCAGTACAATTTTTGGTTCGATATAGAAAAAAAAAAACTTGGAAGCTTAATCAAAAAAATTGAGAAAATTACAGCAGAATCTGAAAATATATCAATTCAACTTTATTCTAGATCTGGAATTTATGAATAGACAATTATAAGGAAAAATATTGATTATTAGCAAAAAAATTAAAAAAAAAAACTTCTTGAATAGTTTTTTTAAAATACTTAACAAAATTATATATTTGGTTGGTATATTTGCGTCATTAATTTTAATAGTTTTTTTTATTTATTATAATACAAGTGGTATTAAGCATTCATATACAAAATCATTATTTTTTGAAAAATTTAATGCAAAAATTCTTAATAACTATTTAGGTTTAGATTTAAACAAAAGTAAGGACTATTTAAATATAATATTAATTAATTTTTTAAATAATTTTACTACAACAAATTTAGAAAATGTATTTTTGGAGCTAAACCAAAAAACTATCTTAGGCCTTGAAGCACAAAGGTATTTAAGAAAAAAAAATTTTGGAGAAATCCCAAGTGGTAAAATTTTAACATACCCGGCAAATATTAAAATTAATGGAGAGAACTAT
>CACLQJ010000030.1 GCA_902609065.1 uncultured Pelagibacteraceae bacterium | reverse complement strand
ACCTTCCATTATCTTTAATAGTGCCTGTTGCACACCTTCACCAGAAACATCTCTCGTAATAGATGGGTTTTCAGATTTTCTACTTATTTTATCTACCTCATCAATATATACAATGCCTCTTTGCGCTTTTTCCACATTGTAGTCTGCGGATTGAAGTAGTTTTAAAATTATATTTTCTACGTCTTCACCTACATATCCTGCTTCTGTTAAAGTTGTAGCATCAGCCATAGTAAATGGTACGTCAAGAATTCTTGCTAAAGTTTGTGCGAGTAAAGTTTTACCACATCCTGTTGGACCAACAAGAAGAATGTTAGATTTTGCTAATTCGACAGTCTTGCTTGTTTTGTTCTCATAATTTAATCTTTTATAATGATTGTGGACTGCTACTGACAATACTTTTTTTGCATGCTCCTGACCAATAACATAATCATCTAGAATTTTACAAATATCTTTTGGAGATGGTAATCCATCTTGATGTTTTACAAATGTATCTTTACTTTCCTCTTTGATGATATCCATGCATAATTCTACGCACTCATCACAAATAAAAACTGTAGGTCCAGCAATTAGTTTTCTAACCTCATGTTGGCTTTTGCCACAAAATGAACAGTAAAGAATATTTTTATTATTTGTACTCATAAATTTATAATCGAATCAGTCATTTTTATAATAGTACAAAAGATATGAAATAATCAAGTTTATGATTTAAAAATCTCTATATATTGTTAGCTATTCTCTTTTATCCACAACTTTATCTATTAGTCCAAAATCCTTAGCTACTTCGGGAGTCATAAAGTTATCTCTTTCAAGAGCTGATTTAATTTCTTCTATATTTTTTCCAGTATGCTTAGAATAAATCTCATTTAACCTTTTTTTTAAAGATAGAACTTCATTAGCGTGTATTTCTATATCAGTAGCTTGTCCTTGAAAACCTGCTGATGGTTGATGAACCATTATTCTAGAATTAGGTAATGAAAATCTTTTTCCTTTTTCTCCAGCAGCTAAAAGAAAAGATCCCATGCTTGCTGCTTGACCTATACACAAGGTTGAGATTTGAGGTTTAATGTATTGCATCGTATCGTAAATACCAAGTCCAGCGGTAACCAATCCTCCGGGACTATTGATATACATAAAAATATCCTTCTTAGGATCTTCAGACTCTAAAAACAACATCTGAGCTGTAACTAAAGAAGCTAGGCTATCGTTTATAGGGCCTACTACAAAAATAATTCTCTCCTTTAGTAATCTTGAAAAAATATCATACGCTCTTTCACCTCTACTTGATTGTTCAACAACCATTGGTACAAGGTTAGACATCTTATCATCTATTAAATTAGTCATATATTGATTCGTTTTACTTTATACAACTTGCTTTTACTTTTTGCTAACTTTTTTTAATGATTTTTTTTTCTTAATTAATCCACTTGATTTTTTCTTAGAAACTTTAGATTTTGCTAAACTAAGAGTATTTTTGTTTTCATCTTTATCATTCTCTTTTTTATTTTCCTGAACTTTTTCGTCTTGAGAATGGGGAGAATATTTTGCCTGTTCTTTCAAACTTTTTTCATTTTCTTCTTTTAAAATTTTCTCAGCTTCCTCTTTGGTGATTTCTTTATTTATAGGTTTTCCATTTTTCTTTATCTCCTCAATAATCTTTTCTTCATAAATTGACCCTCTAAGGTTGTTAAGTGCAGCTGGATTTTTTTGATAGTAGTCTTGAACAATCTTTTCTTGACCTGGCATCATACCCATTTGTTTTCTAAGCTCATTATTAATTTCGTCATTACTAACTTGTACTTTTTTTTCTTCTCCGAATGCATTAAGCAATAATCCAGTTTTAATTCTTTTCTCAGCTTCGGATTTTAAAGATTTACTATTTTTTTCTACTGCTTCCTTAGCCATTCCTTGAGATAATAATTTTACTTCTTCGTCTATTAAATTACCAGGTATTTCATCTATTTTAATTTTCTCAATCTGAGCTAAAATTTTTTTCTTTGTTATAATATTTAACGAATTTTTAAATTCATCATTGATTTGTTTTGTTATTAATTCTTTAAGATTATTTAAATCTTTTGCACCAAGATTTTTAGCAAAATCATCGTCTATTTTCGTCTCACCTGGCTCTTTAACGTTTAATATTTTACATCTAAACAAAGCTTCTTTTTTAATTAATTCTTTGACATTAAAGTTATCAGGCAATTTAACCTTTATTTCTTTGTTATCATTTTTTTTTGATCCAACTAATTGTTCATCAAATCCTTTGATAAATAAATCTTTACCCAAAACTAATTGAGTATTTTTGCCGGAACTACCTTTAAAATCTTTTCCTTCTACAGTTGCTTCATAATCAAAATTTACCAAATCTCCCTTTTTTGCTTTATATTCATTGCCTACATCTTTAAAATTTTTTTGCGTTTTAGCTATTTGATCAATTCTTTTGTCTGTCTCTTTTTTGTCAATCTTTACAACGTATTCTTCAAAATTTAAATTTTCAAAGGGTTTGACATCAATTTTTGGTAGTTCAATAACTGTGATAACATACTCGAGATCTTTGCCTTCACCAAATGATTTTAAATCTATCTTTGGCTGCCCAGCTGGTTTTATTTTATTATCTTTTAAAACCTTTGTCGAAGTTTCTTTTAAAACTTTATCTATCACCTCTCCATAAACTGCTTTACCAAATTGTTTTTTTAGAATTGCAGTAGGTACTTTACCAGGTCTAAATCCTTTCAAAACAACATCTTTTTTTATTTCCTCGTACTTACTTTCAAGTTCTTCAGTAATAGTTTTTTTATCAATTAAAATTTTGATGTTTTTTTTTAAACCTTTTTTATTTTCAACAGTTACTTTCATAATAAATGGTAGGCGAGAAAGGACTCGAACCTTCACATGTTGCCATATTGGTTCCTAAGACCAACGCGTCTACCAATTCCGCCACTCGCCCAATTTTAAAGTTTTATATATTAAAGTATTAATTTGTCCAATGAGAATAATTAATAAATTATATTAATAATTCTTATTATTACTTAAAAAAAATGTTATTTTAATTAAAAATTATGAAAATCAGTAAAACTACTTTGGTAGTAATTATTTATGTAATCGGAGTTATTTTAGGAGCGTTTTTTTTGGATATATGGGGTGCCGAGACAAGTATGAAAAAAGGATTTATAGCCCTAGGTTGGACAGCTTTATTTTTAGTTGGAATATTTTTTGTTGATCGAGATAAAGAGGAATAAACCTTTAGATGAGTGCAGAGTTTATTGATCTAAATAAAAAAATTGTAAATTGTAATAAGTGTCAAAGACTTATCAAATTTAGGAAAAAGATAGTCGAAAATAAAAGAAAACAATTCGTTAACCAAAAGTATTGGGGAAAACCAATTACAGGATTTGGAGATATAAATGCTAAAATTTTATTTGTTGGTCTTGCGCCAGCCGCACATGGAGCTACAAGGACAGGGAGAGTATTTACAGGCGATAAATCTTCTGAATTTTTATACAAATGTATGTTTAAAGCAAATATTTCAAATATATCAACCTCAGAGCATGTTAACGATGGTTTAAAACTTAATAACGCATTTATTACCACAGCATTGAAATGTGTTCCACCTGAAGATAAACCAAATAAAGATGAGCTAAAAAATTGTTTTAGCTTTTTTGAACAGGAAATTAATTTATTAAAAAAATTAAAAGTTATTGTGGCGTTAGGAAAAATAGCGTTTGATGCATGTGTAGATTTCTACAAATATAATCATACATTAAATGATAAATTTAAATTTGTTCACGGCAAAAGTTATAAACTTCCAAATAATATTTTATTAGTAGGCTGCTATCATCCTAGTCCAAGAAACGTTAATACAGGACGTATCAATGAAAAAAAAATGACTAGTTTATTCAAAAATATAAAGAGGAAAATTAATTAACATATTCGTTTAATTTATTTTTTAATTTTTCTGGAATTTTTGTTGGTTTTCCATCTGAATTTACTGATACTAAATGTATATTGGCAGTAGCTACCATTTCTTCATTTCTTTTGATATTTTGATTCATAATAAATGATGTTTTTGTTATTTCATTTATTGTACTTAAGATTGTAAGTTTATCCTCAAGTATTACAGGTTTTTTGTATTCAATGTTGCAAGACTTTACTATAATAATAATTCCAAAAAATTTTTTAAGTTCTGTGTTCGAAAAACCTATTTCATAAATAGCCTCAGATCGAGCTCTTTCTAAAAATTTTAAATAATTGGCATAATAAACTACGCCACCAGCATCGGTATCTTCGTAATAAATTTTTAAATTATATTTAAATGAATTAGACATTATTTAATCATATCAAATTTCAATTTTTTTTAATACAACATATAATATGAAAGTTTATATTATTTGGCTAATTGGCGTAGTGCTCTGGAATTTTGGTTATCCAACCGCACCTCCAATACTAGATGTTATTGCAGCAATTGCTTTGTCATTTATGAGTGTGGGATTAAAAAAATATTTAAAATTATAATTATTTTGAAGAAAAATATATATTTTGGTAATAAGCCACAGATTTTCTTTTTGAATTGTCAGTATCACTCATTATTGCAATACCATTTAATTCATTTACATTTAAATTATGAAGTTTAATAAAATGTTCTTTTACATTAGCTTTTACAGTAATCCACTCATTCAAATTTTCGACGGTGGTAGATAAAACATAGTCAATAGATTTTTTTGTATATGGACTTGGATTATTATGATTAATATTCAAATTACTGGAGAATACGTAATTTATTGCTCTATTTGATAGAGGTGTTGCTCCTGTTTTTTTTATAACAAAAACTCTAGCAGCGTAATCATGTCCTTTTTTACTTTGTTCGTTTATTCCTGATAAATCTTCTTCTACTTTCCAAGTTATATTAATAATTGGTGTTAGATTAAGATCAATTATTATTTCTTTACCCAGTCCTGATGCTGCATTATCTGCTTCTGCTTTTAAAAAATTTCCTTCATCATTTTTTCCAACAGAGTAAACTGTTTTTCCTTTAGCACCTCTAACTTTTCTGACCTCTAGATTATTTAATTCTTCTTCAGTAAAATCGAATACTTTTATATCATCGGCTTTAGATGTACTAAAAAACAGAAATAATAAAAATAGTATATTAAAAAATTTAATGATCATTTTAATGCGTATAAGGTAGTTTAATAAATTTTCAATATTTTATTATATTAATATGTAGATCTTCCACCGCTAATGTCAAAAACTGCTGCCGTAGAAAAAGAATTTTCTTCTGATGAAAGCCAACAAACCATTGATGAAAGTTCATTT
>CACLQJ010000029.1:2500-5372 GCA_902609065.1 uncultured Pelagibacteraceae bacterium | reverse complement strand
AAGGTTACCAAAATTTGTCGTACATACTTCAAATCACATAAGTATTATTCTTAGTACTTATGTTGAAGCTAGTGTGCGCCGTTTTTAAACTTGAGAGTTTGATCATGGCTCAGAACGTACGCTGGCGGCACGCCTAATACATGCAAGTCGAACGAAGTAGCAATACTTAGTGGCAGACGGGTGAGTAACATGTGGGTATCTTCCCTTTGGTGAGGAATAACACGAGGAAACTTGTGCTAATACCTCATAAGTCTTTACGGAGAAAGCTTTATGCGCCAATGGATGAGCCCGCACTTGATTAGTTTGTTGGTAGGGTAATGGCTTACCAAGACTTTGATCAATAGCTGATTTGAGAGGATGATCAGCCACATTGGGACTGAGACACGGCCCAAACTCCTACGGGAGGCAGCAGTAGGGAATCTTGCACAATGGGGGAAACCCTGATGCAGCGATGCCGCGTGAGTGAAGAAGGCCTTTGGGTTGTAAAGCTCTTTCGTCGGGGAAGAAAATGACTGTACCCGAATAAGAAGGTCCGGCTAACTTCGTGCCAGCAGCCGCGGTAATACGAAGGGACCTAGCGTAGTTCGGAATTACTGGGCTTAAAGAGTTCGTAGGTTGTTAAAAAAGTTGGTGGTGAAATCCCAGAGCTTAACTCTGGAACTGCCATCAAAACTTTTTAGCTAGAGTATGATAGAGGAAAGCAGAATTTCTAGTGTAGAGGTGAAATTCGTAGATATTAGAAAGAATACCAATTGCGAAGGCAGCTTTCTGGATCATTACTGACACTGAGGAACGAAAGCATGGGTAGCGAAGAGGATTAGATACCCTCGTAGTCCATGCCGTAAACGATGTGTGTTAGACGTTGGAAATTTATTTTCAGTGTCGCAGCGAAAGCAATAAACACACCGCCTGGGGAGTACGACCGCAAGGTTAAAACTCAAATGAATTGACGGGGACCCGCACAAGTAGTGGAGCATGTGGTTTAATTCGAAGATACGCGCAGAACCTTACCAACACTTGACATGTTCGTCGCGACTTTAAGAGATTAAAGTTTTCGGTTCGGCCGGACGAAACACAGGTGCTGCATGGCTGTCGTCAGCTCGTGTCGTGAGATGTTGGGTTAAGTCCCGCAACGAGCGCAACCCTCACTTTTAGTTGCCATCATTTAGTTGGGCACTCTGAAAGAACTGCCAGTGATAAGCTGGAGGAAGGTGGGGATGACGTCAAGTCCTCATGGCCCTTACGTGTTGGGCTACACACGTGCTACAATGGCATTTACAATAGGAAGCAAAACGGCGACGTTAAGCAAATCCTAAAAAAATGCCTCAGTTCGGATTGTACTCTGCAACTCGAGTACATGAAGCTGGAATTACTAGTAATCGCGGATCAGCGCGCCGCGGTGAATACGTTCCCGGGTCTTGTACACACCGCCCGTCACACCATGGGAGTTGGTTCTACCTTAAGGCAAAGGTTAAAAACTTTGACCACGGTATAGTCAGCGACTGGGGTGAAGTCGTAACAAGGTAGCCGTAGGGGAACCTGCGGCTGGATTACCTCCTTTCTAAGGATGATTAAAAAATATTTTTTAATCTAAATAATAAACAGGTTAATGTTGACCGTCCTCATTTCTCTTTTCAATAATGTTACTCTTGGTCTCTAAATACGGGCCGGTAGCTCAGTTGGTTAGAGCACACCCTTGATAAGGGTGGGGTCGAAAGTTCGAGTCTTTCTCGGCCCACCAATAAATTTTCTTGGGGGGATTAGCTCAGCTGGGAGAGCGCCTGATTTGCATTCAGGAGGTCAGCGGTTCGATCCCGCTATCCTCCACCAAAAGTAACTTAGTTATTATTTTAGTAAATATTTTTAATTATTATCAATATCTATATCCGATTGTTCGAATAGATGAACAATCATGAATGTTCGAATAGATGAACATTCCAACAAAATTTGATTCAACACAGAATTTTTTTCTGTGCATAAATCAAGCGTTTAAGGGCGTGTGGCGGATGCCTTGGCACTGAAAGACGAAGAAGGACGTGGTATACTGCGATAAGTTTCGGGGAGCTGTATGCAAGTTTTGATCCGAAAATATCCGAATGGGGAAACCCTACACTTTATGTGTAACTTTAAATTGAATACATAGATTTAAAGAGATAACCTGGAGAACTGAAACATCTAAGTAACCAGAGGAAAAGAAATCAATTGAGATTCCGTAAGTAGTGGCGAGCGAAAGCGGAACAGGCCAGTAATATGATTAAGAAAACTCGAATAGTTTGGAAAAGCTAACCAAAGAGGGTGATAGTCCTGTAAAGGTAAAGCTTAATTATATTCTTGAGTAAAGCGGGACACGTGAAATCTTGCTCGAATATAGGGGGACCACCCTCTAAGCCTAAATACTCTTCAGTGACCGATAGTGAACTAGTACCGTGAGGGAAAGGTGAAAAGAACCCCTATTAGGGGAGTGAAATAGAACCTGAAACTGCATGCCTACAATCAGTCGAAGCTCTTTTTAGAGTGACGGCGTACCTTTTGTATAATGGGTCAGTGACTTAATTTATAAAGCAAGCTTAAGCCATCTAGGTGTAGGCGTAGCGAAAGCAAGTCTTAATAGGGCGATTAGTTTTATGAATTAGACCCGAAAACGAATGAGCTTACCATGAGCAGGTTGAATGCAAGGTAACACTTGCTGGAGGACCGAACCAGTTGACGTTGAAAAGTCTTTGGATGACTTGTGGTAAGGGGTGAAAGGCCAACCAAATTCGTAGATAGCTGGTTTTCCGCGAAAACTATTTAGGTAGTGCGATGAATAAATATATATTTAGAGGTAGAGCACTAAATGGGCTAGGGGGAAGAGATTCTTACCAAACCTAAT
>CACLQJ010000028.1 GCA_902609065.1 uncultured Pelagibacteraceae bacterium | reverse complement strand
CCCTCATGAATAAGTTTAGACCATTCATAAGCTTGCATTCCAACAAAAGTAAGTCCACCTAATGCAGTAGCCAATATTAAATAGCCACACATCTTTCTATTTCTCTCATAGCCATATTTCACAGCTAAAGCCATTGTTCCACTGCTTGTGATAAGAACAAAAGTCATAAGAGCTATTAGTAATAATGGTACAGGAACACCAAATGCATCTAACGCAAAAACCTCACTAGGATTTGGCCACTCTGCAGGGGTAGATGATCTCCCTTTCATATAAGCTATTAAGAAACAACTAAAAACGAATGTGTCACTTAACAAAAATATCCACATCATTGCCTTACCCCAATGAACCCCCTTGAACATGGTTTGATCAGAGCTGGTATCGTTGGCCATGCCCTTAAACCCTTTTTCTAGTTCAAAGCCTTCAATTTTTGGGTCAGACATTTGTATATTTTAAGTTTTCTCTACCTCTGTATGTGCTACTTCACTCGGCGCTGCAGTTTGAGGTAAATAGTCCTCATCTGCTCCAGGTACATTAAAATCATATGGCCATCTGTGAACGACAGGTAGTCTATCGCCAAAATTTCCATGTTCCGGTGGAACTGTAGAAGTAAACCATTCTAAAGAATTAGCTTTCCAAGGATTTTGCTCGGCTTTTTTTCCTGTTTTTAAAGTTTTTATAATATTAAATACAAGAATTAGTTGAGCAGCTCCTACTATAAATGCTGCAGTACTAATAAACTCATTTAATCCCACGCCTGAAGTCATATACGGACTGTCATACATCTCATAATATCTTCTTGGAACGCCAATGAAACCTAAATAATGCATCGGAAAGTAAATTGAATATGCTCCAAGAAATGTTGTCCAAAAATGCCATTTACCTAATTTTTCATTTAACATTTTTCCTGCAACTAATGGAAACCAGTGGTAAATTGCGCCCATTATTACCATTAAAGGAGCGATACCCATTACCATGTGAAAATGAGCTACCACGAAATAGGTGTCCGATAAAGGAACATCAACTGATACATTTCCTAAAAATATTCCTGTTATACCACCATTTACGAAAGTTACTATAAAGCCTAAACACCAAAGCATAACAGTATTAATTCTTATATTTCCTCTCCATAAAGTTAGTATCCAGTTATAAACTTTCATGGCTGTTGGGACAGCGATAATTAAAGTTGTTGAAGCAAAAAAGAAACCAAACCAAGGATTCATACCGCTAACATACATGTGGTGTGCCCAAACAAAAAAGCTTAAAGCTCCAATACCTACTATTGCCCAAACCATCATTCTGTATCCAAAAATATTTTTTCTAGCGTGGACTGAAATTAAGTCAGAAACAATACCAAAAGCGGGTAATGCCACAATATAAACTTCAGGATGCCCAAAAAACCAAAACAAGTGCTGAAATAATATAGGGCTACCGCCACCATACTCCAAAACTTCGCCAGCTTTTAGTATCGTTGGCATAAAGAAACTTGTTCCTAGAAGCTTATCTAATGTCATCATTATGGAGCTAACTAAAAGTGCTGGAAACGCTAACATTGCTAAGACTGTTGCAGTAAATATTCCCCAAACTGTTAGTGGCATTCTCATAAGCGTCATACCTCTAGTTCTAGCTTGAAGAATAGTAATCATATAATTTAAGCCTCCCATGGTAAAACCAATAACGAATAAAGCTAAAGAAATTAACATTAAAAGAATTCCATAACCGTGACCTGGGGTTCCTTCTAAAATAGTCTGTGGAGGATATAACGTCCAACCTGCACCTGTTGGACCACCTGGAACAAAAAAACTTGCCATTAAAACGGCTACAGCAACAAAAAACATCCAAAAGCTCAACATATTTACATATGGAAATACCATGTCTCTTGCACCCACCATTAGTGGAATTAAGTAATTTCCAAAACCACCAAGAAACAAGGCGGTCAAAAAGTAAACTACCATTATCATTCCATGCATAGTCACGAATTGATAATAATGTTCAGCAGTTATAAATCCTGCTAACCCTGGAAAACCTAATTGTAACCTCATTAACCAAGACAAAATTAAACCTACGACACCTGTAAATACTGCTGTTAAAAAGTATTGAACTCCGATTACTTTTGCATCCTGACAAAAAACCCATTTTTCAATAAAACTGTGTGGGTGATATAAATCTTGTTCAGCATTTTCTGCTGGTCTTACGTAATCCATGTCAGGAGAAATTCCTGGAGAATCTCCAGAGATTGTTTCAGATGATTGTGCTTGGTAACCTGACTTATTTTCGTATTCGTCTGACATAAATTATTCCTCTTTATATATATCTTTATTTAAATTTAAATTATTATTTTTAGCTAATTTTTTATTTTCGAATTCTAGTTCATTTTTAGCTATAAGTTCGTCAAATGTCTCTTGCTCTGATAACCACTTATTATAATCCCCTGCGTTTTGAACTTCTACTCCACCTCTCATAGCATAATGACCTACTCCACAGTATTCTGCACATAAAACTTCATATTCTCCAACTTTATTAGGTTCAAACCAATAAAAAGTTACAATACCAGGAACTGCATCCATTTTAGATCTGAATTGTGGAACATACCAATTGTGAAGCACATCAACAGATCTTAATAAAATTTTAACTGGTTTGTTATTTTCTAAATTAATGTAATCACTCTGAACAAGGACATCATCTCTTCCAAAAGGATCGTCTATGTTAATACCAAATGGATTTTCATCATTAATGTTTGTAACTTTTGTAGTTCCAAGTTTTCCATCCTCGCCTGGCAATCTGTATTGCCATCCCCACTGCCAAGCCATCACATCAATTTCTAAAGCATTTTTTGGAACGTTAACATACTGATTCCATATTATTAAACCTGGAGCAAGCAAAGCAGCAACGCCTAATGTTGTTGCCCAAGTTAAAATTTTTTCTAATTTTTTGTCTTCAGGTTTATATTCTGCTTTTCGTCCCTCTTTATAAGAATATCTAAAAACGCAATAAACCATGAACAAACAAACTGCAACAAACACACCTCCGCCTACCCAAAATGTCAAAGTAATTGTATCGTCCATACCTTGCCAATTTGATGCGATGTCCGTCCAGTACCATGGTGTAAAAATATGGAATAGAACAGATCCAATTATCACTAATAAAAATATTATCCCTGCATGCATGTGGATTTATATATAAGAGAAATTTGATAAAAACCTATGACAAAATGTCTTCCAAATGATCAAAATTATCTTATATATGTCCTAAAATGTTAGGAAAATTTGGGATACTTATTGCTATTTTAGCTCTTGTTTTTCTATTCTATGTCGTTATCTCGTTTGGCGCTGGAGCTTTTAAAAAGGATGGGGTCAAAACCGAAACAAAAAGGTATCTTAAATCAGTTAATATTTTACTTATTGTAGTTGCTTTAGTTGGGTCAGTATTAGTATTGTTTCTTTAAGCTACAAGCGTTTTGCACCATTCTATAAATGCATCGTTAAATACATAAATCATAAGAAAGAAAGCTAACCAAACTACTAAAAGGAAAGTCCAGTACATCGATAAAGCTGAAATATTTTTTTCTTCTTCTAATATTTTTTCATTTTTAATTTTTAAGACTCTTGATGCAACTTTACCCCAGAAAAAAAGACCACCAAGTAAATGTATTCCATGGAGAGCTGTAAAAATATAAAAAGATGAAAAATAATTATTAGTCTGAACAAAGTTCCCGCTTTTCATTAATTGAATCCAAAAAGCCACTTGTCCAAAAAGAAATAGGTAACTTAACCCCCCTATCATTAATAAATTTTTTTTTACATAAATAACTTCCGACCTTTTCAACCCTTTATTAACTTTACTAAAATAAAATGAAATACAAAAAAGAACAAAAGTATTAATCCATAGTAAATTTGGTTTTAATAGATACTTTGTATCCTGCTCAGGAGGGACGCTATAAATATAACCTGTAAAAATAAGGCTAAATAAAACTGTTGCAATGCCAAATATAATTATAACAGCAGATTTTTGAACTGATAAATCAAAAGTTTGCCCACTGTGAGCATCATCAACTTGTGCTCTTTCAGGCTCCCAAGGTTTTTCTATAATTGTGCCAAAAATTCTCTTTAATAAACTAGACATTAATTTTATATAGTCATTTATAAAACATTATCAACTATGAAATTAAAGACCTCTATTGCAATAATATCTGGGTGCCTATTTTTGTTTATATTTTTAATGCTTCCAGTATTTTTAAATATTAAGGAAAAAAAAGATGATATGGTCGCATCTTTTAAAGGGTCAGAGTTTTCTCTCAAGGACGTCAATAATAATAATATTACTGAAAAGTCGTTTGATGGACCATTAACTGCAATTTTTTTTGGTTTCACCAATTGTCCTGATATATGTCCAATGACATTATATAACTTAGATTTAGTAATTAATGAACTTGAGGAAAAAAAAAAAGAAAAATTTAAAGTTTTTTTTGTAAGTATAGACCCAACTAGGGATACTACTAAAACTATTAAAAATTACTTAGATGATTTTGAAAATGAAATATTTGGGATAACAGGAGATCCAAAAAAAGTTTTTTTATTATCACAATCATGGGGAGTTTTATCCGAAAAAATTTTTACAGAAGATGGAAATTATTTGATCAACCATAGTTCTTCAGTTTTGCTTTTGAGAGATGGTAAGTATCTAGATCGTATAAGTCATCATGCAGCATATAAAGATATGTTTAAGAAGATAGATAAACTATTGAGATAATATTTTAAAACTAATTAAAGAGACTAATGAAATTGCAGCTGTCTCAGTTCTTAAAATATTCTTATTTATTTTTATTGGTTTTACATTTTTTAAATTTAATAGACTTTCTCTTTCTTTCTCTGAAAAATCTCCTTCAGGACCAATCAGTACACACAGCGGATCTTTATTAACTATTTTTATCCGATCATTTGCAGAGTTAAGATCTCCAAAAATTATATTTATATCTTTATATAGTTGTAAAAACTCCTTAAATTTTATTAATTTTTCTAACTTGGGTAATTTAATACGATTAGACTGTTCTGAAGCTTCAATAATAATTTTACTTATTCTTTCTTTGTTAATCTCCCTTACAATAGTTCTGTCTGTTAATATTGGAATGAATTTAGTAACACCTAGCTCTGTAGCTTTTTGTATCATAAAATTTAAATAGTTTAATTTGATAGGTGTAAATGCTAACCATATCTCACTGTTATTTTCTGAACTTTTTAATTTTTTCATAATTATAAAATTTACTATACCTTTTTTAATTTCATTAATTCGTGCTTCCCATTCTCCTCCATTATTAAATAAATAAAAAATTTCGCCCTCTTTTGTTCTCATTACTTTTGAAATATAGTGAGATTGTGACTTATCCAGGTTTGAATTTAAATTAACAAACAATTTTTCTTTGTAAAATAATCTAATATAAGGCATTTATTAAGTTTAATTATGAATATTATTAAAGCAATAATTTTTGACGCTTATGGAACTCTATTTGACGTAAATTCAGCTGCTGAAAGATGTAAAAATAAAATTGGTGATAAATGGGAGGCTTTCTCTAATTACTGGAGGACTACTCAGTTAGAGTATACGT
>CACLQJ010000027.1 GCA_902609065.1 uncultured Pelagibacteraceae bacterium | reverse complement strand
TTGATTTTCTTTTATCATTTTTACCTCATTCAAAAGAGGTTCCTTTACTTTGACTATGATTTCAGAATCATTAAATATATCCTCTGCTTTATCAACTATTTTTGCGCCAGCAGATAAGTAATGCGAATTCTCAAACCCAGCCTCGTGACCACCATTATTTTCAACTAAGACTTCATGACCATTAGATATTAAGTTTTTTACACTATCGGGTGTTAAACCAATTCTAGTCTCTTGAGGTTTAATCTCTTTAGGGATACCAATTTTCATAAATGAAAATTAATTTTTTTTGCTTTTACTATAGTTTGTAATACCTGTTCTTAGTTTATCTATAATCTCGTCAATGTGTTTTTTCTCACATATGAACATAGGAGCAATAATCAGGGCATCTCCTGTCGCTTTAAAATTTACTCCAGCGTCGTAACAATGTTTAAACGTTGCTAAACCTGCTCTACCAGGCTTTTTATCCATTTTAATATCTATGCCTCCCATCATTCCATAACCTCTAATATTTTCAACCACATCAATATCTTTCAGTGAAAATAGTCCCTCTTGGAAATAAGGAGATAATTCTTTCGCTCTATTAAATATGTCTTCTTTTTCAAAAATATCTTGAACTGCTAGTGCTGCCGCTACTGATATAGGTATTCCAGAATATGTATATCCATGAAATAATTCCACAGCACCCTCTGGTGCAGAATCTACAATTGCATCATAAATTTCATCTTTACATGCAACAACACCAAAAGGAACAATTCCATTAGTTGTTGCTTTTGCCATCGTCATTATATCAGGTGTTACACTAAATTCTTGGGCACCAAAAGCTGAACCTGTTCGTCCCCATCCAGTTATAACTTCATCAAAAATTAATAAAATATTATACTTATCACATAGCTCTCTTAATCTTTGTAAATATCCTTTTGGTGGCACTAAAGTTCCTGTTGAACCAGAAATTGGTTCCACTATGCATGCAGCAATATTTTCAGCTCCAAAGTTTGTACAAATTCTCTCTAAATCGTTTGCTAATTCCATACCAGTATGTGGTTGGCCAGAAACAAATTTATGTTCATCTAAATGGGTATGCCTCATATGAACAACTCCTGGCATTAATACACTCGCATAAGCTTTAACATTATTAATCATACCACCAACTGAAGTAGCCCCGATGTTCATTCCATGATACGCTCTTTCTCTTCCTACAAATCTAAATCTTTGTCCCTCACCTCTTGCCTTGTGGTAAGCAACACAAATTTTTATTGCAGTTTCAACAGCTGTAGAACCACATATTGTATAAAAAATTTTATTTAAATTTCCCGGTGTATGTTTTGAAATTCTAGTAGCTAATTCAAACGATCCACCAAAACCTTGTTGAAAGGGTTGAGCGTAATCTAGGGTTTTAAGCTGGTTAGTAATTGCATCTATGATTTCTTTTCTACCATGCCCTAGTGGATTACAAAATAATCCTGAACTTGCATCTATTTGAGTTTGCCCCTCATGATTTTTTAAATATACCCCGTTAGCGCTAGTAATAAGTCTTGGTCTTTTCTTAAAATCTTTATTAGATGTAAATGGCATCCAATGCTCATTTAAAGAATTTGGAATTGGATTTTTTTCTGAGCTCATATTTTAATAAATAAGTATAATTTATTTTTTAGACTAAAATGATTATTAAAACTACACAATTTTAATTTTATGAGTGTGTAATAGTAACACAACTTTAACGTGTAATCTTTAATAGGCATCTCTGCTGTGCTTAATTCATCATTTACATGGATCAATTAATGAACTTAAATACACCTATTAAATTTAATTAATGGAGACAAAATGAAAAAAATAATTAGTTTCATTTTAGCAAGTATCGTTGCTTTTACTATGTCTATATCAGTCGCTAATGCGGCTGCTAAAGAAGTAAGAGTTGCATACTTTTTAGAATGGCCAAGTCCAAATTTAGAGGATATGCAAAAAAAAGCATTTGCTAAAGCTCTTGGAGTGCCTGTCAAATGGACTAACTTCACAAATGGTGGAGCTATGACAGATGCTATGTTAGCTGGAGATATTGATATTTCTTACTCTCAAGGATTAGTACCTTTTATTAATGCAGTTAAATCAAAAGCACCTATTAAATTAGTTGATATTGCTATGGAGTATGGGATGGGAGGAACAACTTGTGTTACTTCTAATGCGTCTGGTATTACGAAAGCAAATGCTACTGAGTTAGAGGGTAAAAAAGTTGCTGTTCCATTAGGAACAATGGCAGAGTATGTATTTGATGAAAGTATGAAAGTTGTTGGAGCTGATAGAGGAAAAATGGATATAATTCAAATGGACCCTGAAGAAGGTGCTGCAGCTTTAGTTAGCGGTGATGTTGTAATGTCATGTTTGTTTGGTGGTAATTCAATTAAAGCAGCAACTGCAATTGGATCAAGACTTCTTTCAGTTGATGAGGCCAGAGCAGCTGGTATTCTTGGTATAGATATTACTTCTGTAACTGATAAGTTTATGAAGGAAAATCCTGGAATGCTGAGAACTTTTATTGAAGTTACACACGAGGCTAATGACAGATATAGAGCTGGCAAAAGTGATATGAATTCGATGTCAAAAGCTTCAGAAATGAAAGTTGCCGACATGAAAGAAACGCTAGATGGCTTTAAATTCCTAACTCCTGGAGAAACAAAAAAATCTATGGAAAGTGGAAACCTAGATGCGTTCTTAAAAGGAATGGGAACACCATCAGGAAATGTAGACACAAGCTTCTTGCCTTTATAAGATAAAGGTAATTACATTTAAAATAGGCGCCAATTTATATAATTGGTGCCTATTTTTTTAATAGAATTTCTAATATATTATTGTTCTATGAGTGATTTAGTTTCTCAAAATCTAAATATGGTTTTTAAATCCCCAAAAGGAGAAACGATCCATGCCTTGAAGGATTTAAATTTTACAATAAAAAAAGGGGAACTTTTAACAGTTTTAGGTCCATCTGGATGTGGAAAAACTACTCTATTAAATATTGCTGCTGGTTTTATTAGACCAACTTCCGGAAATATTACTTTAGGCAACAATGAAATAAATGGACCAGGAGTAGATAGAGGTATGGTCTTTCAGCAAGGTGCCTTATTCGAATGGTTGACAGTTGCGGAAAACGTAAATTTTGGGTTAAGGATGAAAAAACAAGATACAACTTCCACTCAAAAAAAAGTTGATGAATGGCTAGACATAGTAGGACTTAAGGGATTTGGAAATACTCCAACTTATCAATTATCTGGAGGAATGCAGCAAAGAGTTGCGCTTGCAAGATGTTTGATAAATGATCCAGAATTAATTCTTATGGACGAGCCTTTGGGAGCGCTTGATGCATTAACCAGGGAAAAAATGCAGTCACTGGTTCTAAAAATATGGAAAGAGACAGGTAAAACTATAATTCTAATTACCCACTCAGTTGAGGAGGCATTATTATTAGGTGAAAGATTGTATGTAATGGCTCCAAGGCCAGGTAGAATACATAAAGAATACAATCTTCCATTTGCAGAAATGGGATTAAAAGATGATTTGAGAGAAATAAAAAAAAATAAAGAATTTTCTTCAAAAAGAGAAGAGATTTTATCCATGATTTGGAATATGGAAGAAGAGATTATGGGTAAAGATAATTAAATGTTTACTCAAATTATTACTATATTAATTTTTGTTTCAATTGTTGGATGTATTCTTTATGGACGAAGATTAATCAAGAGAGAAAAAATAGATGCAGTTTTTGGTAATCCAGAGAGGGCCAAAGGTGGTACACATTGGATAATAGTTGGTAGTAGTGCAATTCTTTTGATTTGGCTTTATTATTCTTGGGATATTGCAAAGGGTTTTTATCCAAAATCTGCTAATGAATTATGCCAAGTTGCTAAAATAAATGAGTCTTTATTAGGGCTAAAATACCAATTTCCTATTGAAGAAAGAGAATTTAAAAGTACCTCGGTAATTAAAATCGAAAATAATAATTTAAGAAAAATAACCTTAGAAATTGAAAATTCTAAAAATTTAAATACCCAACAAAAATCAAATCTGCTTAATTTTATAAATAAAACATCAAGACTAATTCCTTTACTTACAAACGATGAATTAATGGAAATAAGTACTAAAATTAAATTAAAGGAAATGACTGATGATTTAAAATTTTTAAGTTCAAACTTTAAGAAAAAAGATTATCCATTTGAAACAGCAGTAGAGAAAAGTGAGAGACAAAACGCAATATTAGAGGAAGGTGGATGGGGTATCACGACTGTAAAATCTGGAACAGGATCAATAGAAAATACTATGGAAGTTCCACTAATTCCTGCAACAAACAGAGGTTTAAAATTTGATGCTGCTGCACAAGAACTTAAAATAATTAGTGATAAATTTTTTAAATTAAAAAATCACAATCCACAGTTTAAGAATAGTATTAAAGAATTAAAAGAAGATGTTAAATTATATAGAAATAGCTTAAACGAAACTGAAGAAGTAGCATCTACCTATGCAAAAAATATTGTGAAAATAGCTAGAAGAATAGAATTTGCAAGCATATATCCGCCAAATGCTCTTAATGAAATGCAAAATGCAATAATTGAATTTGATAATCTTCAGAAAGATGAACAAGGTGGTTTAAGATTAATAGATATACTTTTATTTCCCGCAGGTACAATTGTTGCTAGTGGACCAAGTTGTTCAGAGCAAGGATCAGGTAGATGGCTACCAAAACCATCTGATACATTTAATAAATTTATTTTAATGTCTAAACCTAGTGTCGGTTATAAAAATATTCCACTTCTTTGGGTTGACATGATGGATGTCAGTAAAATAATAGGTTTTATTCTTCCAGATTGGATAGCTGATATTTTGCCTGGTGAATACCCTATTCACAATAAAGATGGAATTGTAAAACAAAACTTTAAAGGTCATGTGTTGAAAATTGTTACAGGAGATTTTAAATTATTTAAAATTCCTGTTCCTTACGGGCATATTTGGGACTCGTTTATGAGAGTTTTTTTAGGTTTAGTTTTTGGAATACTCATTGGAGTTCCACTAGGATTGTTTATGGGTCTAAATAGGTTTGCAAAAGGTTTTTTTGATCCATTAATTGAACTTTATAGACCAGTCCCACCATTAGCCTGGGCACCACTTATAATTTCTGTATTAGGAATAGATAATACTGGAAAAGTATTTTTATTATTTATGGTTTCCTTATCTATAATGATTATTTCGGCTAGAGCTGGGGCATCAGGAACCCAATTATCAAAAATACATGCTGCCCACTCTTTAGGAGCATCCAAAAAACAAATACTAAGATATGTAATTTTTCCTAACTCGCTTCCTGAAATCTTAACTGGAATAAGAGTTGCAGTAGGTATGTGCTGGGGTACGTTAGTGGCAGCTGAATTTTTGGCTGGAACAACTGGTATAGGGTTTGTTGAAAATGTTGCAAAAAAATATTTTCAATACGAGGTAATATGGATAACAATATTTATTATGGGCATGCTTGGTTTACTATTTGATGTCACATTAAGAAAAATTATAGATAAAACAATTCCTTGGAGAGGTAAGGGATAAATTTTTAAAAAATTTAAGCAAATGATAAATTGGGGTATATTAGGTTATGGACGTATGGGATCAACATTTGAACAGTCAATTAATCAAACATCAAATTCAAAATTAATATCTATTGGGAGTAAATCGAATGATACAAATAATCTTATAATTAATAATTATGAAGATATTATAAAAAATAAAAGTATTGATGCAATATATATTGCTACATTAAATAATAC
>CACLQJ010000026.1 GCA_902609065.1 uncultured Pelagibacteraceae bacterium | reverse complement strand
GCTTTCCATTACTTAAACAGAGAATAACATTAAAATTTAAAAATTTAGATTTTAAAGAAACTATGCTTCTAATGGGCAAGGTTGGTGAGGTTAATGTTTTAGTTGGGGACGAGGTTGCAGGTGCAATTTCAGCAGAACTAGTTGATGTTCCGTGGGACAAGGCATTTCAAGCGCTTTTAGATATGAAAAATTATGCATCAGATATTGATGTAAGCTCAAATCTTATTAGAGTTCATTCTCCTCAAACATTGACAGCGCAGGAAACTTATAAGTCTGACAGAGCACAAGCTGTTAAAAGAAAAGTAGAACTAGAAGACAGTGTTGAACCTATAATTTCAGAAATTTTTAGACTTTATTATATTACTCCAGCTCGAGCTAAATCTACACTTGAAGAATTGTTTACCCAAAGAGCAGGAGATGCGTCTTTTGCATCTATTCAAATTACTGAGGAAACAACAACAAGATCAATTATTGTAAGAGGTAAGGAAAAAGATTTAGATATTGTAGATAAATTAATTAGAGAAATAGATGTTCGAACTAAACAAGTCTTAATTGAAGCATTTATAGTTGAAGCAAATTCTGACTTTGAGAGACAGCTAGGTACCAGATTAGGAGGTTACTATTCTAGACAAGGAGAGGTTGTGGGTGGAATCCAAGGAGGACCAGTTACAGGAGCGGCTCCTGGTATATCCAGCCTAGGACAACCTTTAACGAGTATTACTGGTTTTCCAACTACTGGGGCTGCAACAAGCGGAATAGGCGTTCTTAAACAGACCGGAAGCGGTATTTTAAAAGCAGAAATCACTGCGCTTGAAAAACAGGGCTTAGGTAAAACAATATCTAATCCAAAAGTGTTCACACTTGATAATCAGTCTGCAACAGTCACTCAAGGTGAAGAAATTCCATATGAGACTATGACAGATGGAACAGCTGTAACTGAATTTAAAGAAGCAGCTCTAAAATTAGAAGTTACTCCAAGTATTATTGGAGATGGAAATGTGTTATTAAGTATCCAAGTAAATAATGATACACCAAATAGAGGAACAGGTGCTGACGAACCACCTATAAATAAAATGGAAATATCGACTAAATTATTAGTAGCTGATGGAGATATCGTTGTAATAGGTGGAATAAAAAAGAATGTAAGGGCTAAGCGAAAAGATCAAACACCAGGTCTTGGAAATGTTCCTGTGATAGGAAATTTATTCAAAGGGACTAGTCAAAACGATGAGTTGGATGAACTTTTGGTATTTATCGCGCCTAGGATATTATAATGATTGATATTAGTAGAGAGTCTGAAATTAATTTAATTAATATTTTAATAGATCAAGACATTATTTCAGGAAAAGACCTAGCAAATATAAAAAAGATTTCTTCAGAACAACAAAAATCGCAATTAGATGCAGTATTTGAGTTAAAGTTGACAGATGAGGAAAAAATTTTAGATCTTTTAGTAAAGGAACAATCTCTTCAGACAATTGATTTAAGTTCCCATGAAATTACAGATGAAATTAAATCAGTATTACCTTCTAACTATGTTAAAATGAACTTTATTGCACCTTTCAAAGTTGAAGGTAAAACTTTACATATAGCAATTTCTGATAGTTCAAAATTAAGTTTAATGAGAAACTTAAAAACAATTACCAAAAAAGATATTGAATTACATGCTGCTAAGGTATCTCAAATATCAGATTTTATTCAGAAAATTTTGAAAGAAGGTGAAACAACTATTCAATCAATCCAGGAAAAGAATAAACAAAAAGAAAAAATTCAAACTTTTGATTATGATGTTGATGAAAATGCAGAGGTATTAGATGAAAAACCAGAGGAAGATATAGAAGCATTAGAAAATGAGTCTGAAGTTATAAAATTTAGTACAGCTGTAGTTGCAGAAGCGATTAAATCAGGAGTATCAGATATTCATATTGAACCTTATAGATTTTCATCAAGAGTAAGATATCGTTTGGATGGTATGCTTCAAGAGCAAGAGCATTTTGCAAAATTTTTACACTCTAATTATGGAGCTGTAGTTACAAGATTTAAGATTATGGGGAAATTAGATATTGCTGAGAGAAGATTACCTCAGGATGGTGCGATCCCATTTAAAATAGATGGTAAAGTAGTCGATCTACGACTTTCGATTTTGCCAACAGCAAACAATGAAAGAATAGTAATGAGGGTCTTAAACAAAGATGCTGGGGATATCAGTTTAGAACAATTAAATTTTGATCCAAATGATCTTACAAATTTAAGAAAAGCAATACATGGAACGCAAGGATTAATATTAGTTACAGGACCAACGGGCTCGGGTAAAACAACCACCCTATACAGTATTTTAAAAGAAGTTTCTCAACCACACTTAAATATTTTAACAGCTGAAGATCCTGTTGAGTATGAACTAGATGGCGTAGCGCAAGTTCAAATTAAAGATGATATTGGTTTATCGTTTGGTGCTGCTCTTCGTTCTTTCTTAAGACAAGACCCAGAGATAATTTTAGTTGGAGAGATGAGAGACAAAGAAACAGTAGACATAGGATTAAAAGCTGCCCTAACAGGTCACCTAGTGTTTAGTACGTTGCACACAAATGATGCCCCAAGTTCTATTACAAGATTACAAAATATGGGTACCCCTGATTATTTAATTTCTGCAGCATGTTCTTTAGTTTTAGCACAAAGATTAGCAAGAAAAACTTGTCCAGATTGTAGAGAACCGGACCCAGATGTAACTCCAAAAGTTTTAGCAGATTTTGGTTTCACCCCTGAACAAGCTTCAAGAGCAAAAGTTTTAAGAGGCAAAGGTTGCCCTAAATGTAAAGATACCGGTTATAAAGGAAGAATGGGAATTTATGAAGTTCTTAATGTAACTAAACCTATTAAAGAGGCAATTTTAGCTAAAGCAACTACTCCAGAACTGAAGGCAATAGCTCAAAAAGAGGGCTTTAGAACTATGGGTGATATGGGTCGAGAAATGATTTTATCTGGAGATTTAAACTTTAGAGAGTTCGACCGTGTGTTGTCAATGGAGTAATCACTAATGTCTTCTGAAACGTATTCATATAAAGGTATTTCTGCAGGTAAATATGTTGAAGGATCTATAGATGCTTTAAATAGAGAGGAAGCATCTTTTAAATTAAAAGAACAAAAAATTATAATAACCAATTTAACTAGAACGAAAAAAAAAGCAGCTGAGAAAAAAAAAGGTAAAGGACAGGGTATCAGTCTTTTTAAGAAAAAAATAAAGCCAGCTGATGTTGTAATATTTTCAAAACAATTTGCAACCATGGTTAAAGCAGGGTTACCGATACTAAATGTTTTATCAATGTTAAGAGATCAATTAGAGCATCCAGAGCTTAAAATAATTGTTGAAGATATTAGAAAAAGCCTAGAAGGTGGTGTTACTTTATCAAAATGCTTCGAAAAATACCCTAAGGTATTTGACAATATATATGTAAACCTAATTAAAGCTGGTGAGGCTAGTGGTAAATTGGATATATTTTTACTTAAATTAGTCGAGTCGTTAGAGAAAAGAGAAAAAGTTAAGAAAAAAATTAAAGGTGCTTTGATGTATCCTAGTATAATGTTTTTTGTAGCAATCACCGTTTCTTCATTCATGTTAGTAAAGGTAGTCCCTATATTTGCAGAAATGTATGAAGGTATGGGAGTTAAACTTCCAACCCCAACAGCTGTTATTATGAGTATGAGTGATTTTTTAAGAGGCGCAGGTGGGAAAATGTTGCTTTTGATTTCATTAATAATATTTGGTTTGTTTAAATATCTCACAGCAAAAGTGCCAGCAATAAGATATAAATGGCACTCAATGGTTCTAAAAATGCCAGTGTTTGGCGATATGATTTTAAAATCATTAATTGCCAGAATATCCTTGATAATGGGTAACTTAAGTGCAGCAGGAGTTAATTTATTAGAGAGTATAGAAATAGCTAAACAGGTTAGTAATAATGATGTTGTTACTCAAGCTTTAGAAAATGTAAAAAAGGGTGTATTTTCAGGAGATACACTTACTAAATTATTTCTTAAAGAACCAACTTTTCCACCAACTTTTAGTCAACTAATTTCTGTAGGGGAACAAACAGGAAATTTAGATGAAATGTTTACATCAGTTTCAAATTATTATGAGGAAGAGTTTGATAGTTCAGTAGATAATATGTCGAGTTTAATTGAGCCAATAATGATTGTTTTTATGGGGCTTATGATTGGCGGTTTAATGATAGCGATGTATTCTCCAATATTTAACGTTGGATCAATTATTGGATAAATTTTTTGTTAAGACTAGGTGATTTACCCATTTCTTTTGGTCCTTTTTAAACACAACATCATCCATAATTTGATTAATAAAGAATGTACCCAAACCACCAGGCTTAATATCATCTAATTGCCTGTGTTGAATATTTTCTTCTACAACCGGTTTACCTTTATCATAAAAGCCAATTTCTAATTTATTATCATTTAGTGAAATCTTTATTTGCATTTTATCATCAGTATCTTCAATACCTTTGTAAGCATGCTTTACAATGTTTTGTGCAGCTTCGGCTATTGCTAAAACTAATTCTTCTTTTAAATTTTTATCTAAATTTAATTTTTCAAAAACATCACGGGAAAACAATCTAACGTCTTTTAAACTTCCAGAATTAACAATAAAATCTTTTGATTCTGACAAATTCATTACTCTAAATTTAATATTTGCTCTAGCTTTGCCATCATGATCACTTTAAGAACTGATTTGCTTATTTCTTTTAAGATAACTTTAGTGCCAAGCTCCATAGCTTTTTGATGACTTTCAATTAATACTGATATTCCGGACGAGTCCATGTACTGCACATCTTTCAAGTTTAAATGGACTTCCTTTTTTGCCTCTATCAGAGGCATGATTAGTTCTTTAGCCTTTTCTGTGACATCCATGTCTATTTCGCCATCTAAATAAACTGTTGCTATATTTCCATCCTCTTTGACGTTGTATGCCATAATTAATATATTTATTAAATTTTAGTTAAAATCAACACATTTTGTACCAAGTAACAACAATTTACAATTGACTTTTGAATTAATAATCCTAATATTTACACAATTATTAGCTAATAATTAAAAAACGAGGTTTAAATGAAAAATAATAAAGGTTTTACATTAATTGAATTACTAGTCGTTGTTGCGATTATAGGAATTTTAGCTGCAGTTGGAGTTGTAGCATATAACGGTTACACGGACTCAGCTAAGAAAAATGCAACAAAAACTATTCATGCAAATGTTGTGAAAATTATCGCTTCAGAGACAAAAAAATGTTCAATGGACGACACATTAATGATATTCAAAAAGAAAGATGGTTCTGGTGGCCTTTCGTGTAGTGCTTTCATCAGTGCTGCTGCTCCGCCAGCTGGTACTGCCGCTACCGGTGCTTCTGCTGTTACTGGAGTTCTTGACGAAACAGTAGTTACAGATAAAAATCCATACAAAAATTCTGAACAAAGCCTTGCATGTTCTGGATCAGGATGCGTGTCTATGACACCTTCTGAAAATACAGTTACTGTAGTTACAAGTTATAAAGGTGGATCAGATACAGATTTAGTTACTGTAGAATAAATATATTGATATTAAATTAATTTATGAAAACTAAAAGCTCGGGGTTTACACTTATCGAGCTTTTAGTTGTTGTGGCTATAATAGGAATTTTAGCAGGTGTAGGTATTGTTTCTTATAATGGTTATGTCACTGGATCAAAAAAAAAAACTTCTGAAAGTGTTGTTCTTCAAATTTCTTTAGCTCAACAAGAGTATTATTCTGAAAATGGTGAATATTATCCTTCAACTACAAGTACATCGTGTACACCATCTAGTTCTTCTAGTGCTGGTATAGACGCTGATTTGTTAGATGGATCCACATTAGTTACTGATATTAAATATCTTGAAGTTTGCGCATGGAGAGACAGTGCTGACAATTATGGAGTTGTAGGTTCAACTGTTGAGGGATGTATAATTGAAGCAAATTCCAATTCATCAATAAGCCGAAGTGGTGGTTGTTAAGTTTAAAACATGGATAAGATTTTAAAGATTTTTGAAGATATTAAAAATGCTGATTACTCAAAAAAGCAAAAAATTTACTTAACCGTTAGTATTTCGTGGATAATTTTTATTGGATATTTGACATGGTGGAATGGAATGAAAAGCATAAGTTTAGAT
>CACLQJ010000025.1 GCA_902609065.1 uncultured Pelagibacteraceae bacterium | reverse complement strand
GCAGAAAGTGCAATGTCAGAGGCTGCAAAGTCAGTTGTTAGACTTGGCTTAGTTTAATACTAATTCTTCTATTTGATCAGATTCAAAAATTTTTTGATTATTTTCTAAATTTAAGGCTTTAATCATTGCCTTTGCAACTGTCTCGGCTTTAATAGGTCTAACTTTTTTAATTTTTCCTAATAGTATAGGTGATAAAGCTTTTAAAGTTATTGAACCAATTGTTTCACCAATTCTGAATTCTTTTCTATTTCCTAATAAGAAAGATGGTCTCATTATTGCTAATTTTGAGAAATTTAAACTTTGTAAAAATAATTCAACCTCTCCCTTATTTTTAAGATATGCGCTTGAATGGCTAGAGTCAGCATACCCAGATGATACATATGAGAAATTTTTAACCAAATTTTTTTTGGCAATTTGTGCAATTTCAATTGGAATATTATACTCTATTCTTCTGTATTCCGTTTTGTTAGGTGTGTTTTTTTTTGTAGTTCCTATAGAAAAAAAACAATCATCCCCATCAATATAAGATTTAATTGGGTCTAGATTTATGAAATTAGACTCAATCACCTCAACTTTTTCATTTATGTTTGAGGGAGTAGATCTTACGAATATCTTTATTTTATTGTAACTATTATTTTTGATGAGTTGGTCTAATACATGGCTACCAACTAGTCCGGAGGACCCAAAAACTAAGGCTGTTTTCATTTTTCTAATTTAATTTTTTACAAAAATCTTTAATTCTTTTTAAAGCAACTTTTAAATTTTTCATTGATGTGGCATATGAAATCCTAAAATATCCGTCTAAACCAAACGCTGATCCTTGAACAACAGCGACGTTTGCCTTTTCCAATAATTTTTTAACAAAATCACTATCTTTTTTTAAATTATTTTTTTTTCCTAATAGTTTTTTACAATTTGGGAAAACATAAAATGCACCATTTGGTTTTAAACAATGTATACCTTTTATAGAATTTAAAGATTTTACTACAAAATCTCTTCGTTCTTTAAAAGATTTAGCCCTAGTTTTAATAAATTTTTGAGTTCCATTTAATGCTTCAACAGATGCAGCCTGGCTTATCGAGGATGGATTTGAAGTTGATTGCGATTGAATTTTTCTAATAGCATTTATTATTTCTACTGGGCCCGCTGCATATCCAATTCTCCAGCCCGTCATGGCATATGATTTGCTAACACCATTCATTGTTAAAACTCTATTTTTAATTTTAGGAATTTGAGCAATTGTAAAAAATTTGAAATTATCATATCTTACATGCTCGTATATATCATCGCTTAAAATGAAAATTTTTTTATATCTTAAAAGAATTTTTGATAATTTTAATATTTCTTTTTTAGTATACCCAGAACCAGTTGGGTTTGAAGGTGAATTAAGAATTAGCCATTTAGTCTTTTTCGAAATAGCTTTTTTTAATTTTTGTGGTGTAATCTTAAATCCGTCTTTCTCATCACATTTTACAAATTTAGGTTTACCGCCTGCAAGGAGAACCATGTCTGGATATGAAACCCAGTATGGAGCTGGAATAATTACTTCATCTCCCTTATTGAGAGTTGACATGAATGCATTGTATAAAACTTGTTTTCCACCAGTTCCAACAGTTATTTGATTTGTATTATAGGAAAGATTATTTTCTTTTTTAAATTTTTTTATAATTGCTTTTTTGAGTGCTAGAGTTCCATCAACAGCGGTATATTTTGTATCCCCGGACTTTATCGCTTTTATTGCAGCTTTCTTTATGTTCTCTGGTGTATCAAAATCAGGCTCTCCAGCTCCTAAACCAATTACGTCTTTTCCAGCAGCTCTTAGTTCTCTAGCTTTTTGAGTAACAGCAATAGTTGGCGAAGGTTTAATTCTCTTTAAACTGTTAGATATAATGCTCATTGAAATATATTTATATTTTATTACTTTGTTTAATATATGCAAAATACATATCAAGATTTAATTACAGATATTCAAAGCAAATCGCCACAAATTAGTGAAAAACTAGAAGGTGGGAAAAAGTTTAAAATTAAGTCAGATTTTAAACCTGCAGGTGATCAGCCTGATGCAATCAAAAAATTAGTAGCAGGTGCAAAAAAGAATGAATTTAATCAGGTTCTTTTAGGAGTAACTGGATCTGGAAAAACATTTACTATGGCTAAGATTATTGAAGAGACTAATAGACCAGCTTTAATACTTGCGCCTAACAAAACTTTAGCTGCTCAGCTCTACGGTGAAATGAAAGCTTTTTTTCCTGATAATGCAGTTGAATATTTTGTATCTTATTATGATTACTACACGCCTGAAGCTTATGTGCCAAGATCAGATACTTATATAGAGAAAGAAGCATCAATTAATGAACAGATCGATAGGATGAGACACTCGGCAACCAGATCACTTCTTGAAAGAGATGATGTTTTAATTGTAGCAAGTGTATCTTGTATTTATGGTCTGGGTTCCGTTGAAGCCTACAGCAAAATGACATTAACATTGCAAAAAAACTATGACTATAATCGTGAACAAATAATAAAATCTCTAGTCGCTTTACAATACAAAAGGAACGATCAGAATTTTTTTCGAGGAACTTTTAGAGCAAGAGGAGAATATTTAGAAATATTTCCTTCTCATTTAGAAGATCGTGCTTGGAGATTGAGTTTATTTGGAGACAAATTAGAGAAAATTGAGGAATTTGATCCATTGACTGGAGATCAAGTGAGGGAATTAAATTTAATAAAAGTTTATGCGAATAGTCATTACATAACTCCAAAACCAACTGTTGAGCAAGCAGTAATTAAGATAAGAAAAGAATTAGAGATTACACTTAAGAAACACAAATCGGAAAATAAATTATTAGAGGCTCAAAGATTAGAAGAGAGAACAAAATTTGACTTAGAGATGATTGAAGCTACAGGATCGTGTGCTGGTATTGAAAACTATTCTAGGTTTTTGTCGGGCAGAAAACCTGGAGAGCCGCCACCTACTCTATTTGAGTATTTCCCGGACAATGCACTTATATTTGTGGATGAGTCTCATGTTACTGTACCTCAATTAAACGGAATGTTTAAAGGTGATAGATCAAGAAAAAGTACTCTTGCAGAATATGGTTTTAGACTTCCATCTTGTATGGATAACAGACCTTTAAAATTTGAAGAGTGGGATTTAATGAGAACACAAACTATTTTTGTTTCAGCAACACCAGGGCCTTGGGAATTAGATCAAACTAAAGGTAAGTTTATTGATCAAGTTATTAGACCAACAGGATTAATTGATCCTCCGGTTGAAGTGCGCCCAGCAAAAAATCAAGTTGATGATCTAATGCACGAATGTAAGGAAGTTATTAACAAAAATTATAGAGTTCTAGTAACGACTTTAACAAAAAAAATGGCAGAAGATTTGACAGAGTACTTACATGAAAACGGTGTTAAAGTAAGATATCTTCATTCAGATATTGATACCCTTGAACGGATTGAAATTATGAGAGACCTCAGAATGGGGGTTTTTGATGTTTTGGTTGGTATTAACCTGCTTAGAGAAGGTTTAGATATTCCAGAATGTGCACTTGTAGGAATACTTGATGCTGATAAGGAAGGATTTTTAAGATCAGAGACATCTTTAATTCAAACAATAGGTAGAGCAGCGAGGAATGTTGACGGACGAGTTATTCTATACGCAGATAAAGAAACAAAAAGTATTAAAAAAGCAATTCAAGAGACTGATAGAAGAAGAGAAATACAGGTAAAATATAATAAGAAAAATAAAATTGATGCAAAATCTGTTAAGAAAGAAATAGGAGATATTCTTGAGAGTGTTTATGAAAAAGATTACGTCAAAATAAGCGAAGGATCAAATATTGGTGGAAATCTTAAAAAACATTTAAAAGCGCTGGATAAAAAAATGAAAGTGTCAGCATCTAATCTAGAATTTGAAGAAGCTGCAAAAATAAGAGACGAGATTAGAAAATTACAAAGCACCGAATTAGAAATAACCTTAAACCCTAAAATAAGACAATATGATGTAAATAATAAGGTTTATCCAAAAGGCAGGTCTACTCTTGGAATGCCAGGAACAAAAGTTACAAAAAAAAGAGATAAAAAATGGAAGCACGCAAAATAATAATAACAGGTGGAGCTACAAGAATAGGCGCTGCAATAGCTGAAAGACTTTCTAGGCATAATGTGGAGATGGTAATCCATTTTAATAGATCTAACACAAAAGCAATGGCATTAAAAAAAAAGTTAGAGAATAATGGTACAAAAGTTTACTTAGTCAAAGGAAATTTGAATAAAGAAGAAGATATTAAAAAAATTATTAAAAGTTCGAAAAAGCATTTAAAATATTTTGATTGTCTAATTAATAATGCATCAATGTTTGAAAATGACAAATTGGAAAATTTCTCCTCTGATAGTTGGAATAAACATTTAAATATCAATCTTAAAGCTCCTGCAATGTTAACTAAAGAATTTGCAAAGAATATTAAAGGTAAAAATAACAATATTATTAATATCATCGACCAAAGAGTATTTAAACTTACTCCATTCTTTTTTTCTTACACATTAAGCAAAACCGGTCTTTATACTTTAACTAAAACATCTGCTATGAGCTTAGCACCAAAAATAAGAGTAAATGGGATAGCACCAGGACCTACTATTAAGAATAAAAGGCAGTCTGAAATTCATTTTAAAAAACAGTATTTAGCAACTCCTTTAAAACAACAAGTAAATGTTGATGAAATATCAAACGCTGTTGACTTTTTTATAAAAAACAGTTCTATAACTGGTCAAGTAATTTCGATTGATAGTGGTCAAAGCTTGAACTGGCAAACGCCGGATATAATGGAAGGAAAAGAATGAAAAAATTTTTAGCTCTTATTTTACTTAGTCTAATATTGTGTAACAATGTATATGCAAACTCAAAAGAAATGATAAAAAAAGACGGTTTTGTGTTACCCACAAATAAATGGAAAGATAAAATTAAAATTGACGAAAATTTTGAAGTAAATAACCCTAAAGATAAAATAATCATAATATACAATCATGGTTCTGACGGAAACGATGTTAAATTAAAAGGTTGCTTCTGGAGGTCGGAGCTTAGAAATTGGGCCCAGCTAGCCGGTGATAAAATAAATGATAAGGAAATCTTAGTTTACATACACTGCCAAGGTCAATTAGAAGGTGATTTGGGTGCTAAATTAGGAAGAATGGGCATGTGGATGAAAAAATGGGAAGGACCTTATCCTGGAACATCAAAAATGGATCGAAGGGTCGAGGGTAATTTAAAGATTATTAAAAAATTTGTTAACTTGGGAGTACCAAAGGATCAAATTTTTATGTCAGGTCATTCTTGCGGAGGCTGGGCAACTTTAAGATTAACTGCAAAATATATGAACGAAGTTGGTGGAGGTATATCATTAATGCCTGCATGTTTTTGGAATTTATCAAAAAAATATAAAGTAAAAAAAGTTGGCTATGAAAAAGCTATGGAAAAATTTCATAAAAAATATCCTGGTATGGCCGGATGGAGACAAGATCAGATTGACATAATTAAAGAGGGAAATGCACCAATTTTAATTTTTACGCATCCAATGGATCCTTATGAAGGATTAACATCTGATTGGATGGATGATGTTCCCAACTTTAAGAGAGTAGTAGTTTCTGAAAAGAAAAAAATTAACGGAAAAAAGTGTAAAATAGCTGGTTCAAATTGGGAAGAGCCATTGAAAGATGCCCATGTAATAGATTTTGCTGATTGTTTTATGTATTATCATCCACTAATCAAAGAATACATTGCGTCAAGACTTTAAAATATGAAAAAGAATAATTTGAATATTGTTAAAATTGATAAAAACAAAAGTCTATTTAATTATGAAAAAAAAGTTTTAATTAAAGAACTTATATTAAATATTAAATTGGGTTATTTTGATTTTGAGAAAAAAAACCCCCAAAAAGTAAAATTTAGTTTAGAGGCCAATTATAAAGATAAAAAACCAACAAATGATAGAGATTTAAAATCTATTGTAAATTATGACAAGCTAGTCAGGCTTATAAAAAAATTAGTTAAAAATAAACATTATAATTTTTTAGAAACTTTAGCAGAGGATATATTTGACGAGATCTTTAAAGACAGAAGAATAGACAAAATAGTTTTAAAAATTGAAAAATTAGAAATAATGAAAGATTGCTCATCTGTAGGAATTCAAATTTCAAAAAAAAGAAGTAATGCGTAATTCTGAAATAGGGAAAGAAGTAATAAAAAAACAACTTCCTTTAATCCCAAAAATGCCCGGTGTTTATAAAATGTTAAGTATAAATGATGAAATATTATACGTTGGTAAAGCAAAGAATCTACCTAATAGACTAAAAAGTTATGTATCAGAAAAAAATCATATCATACGAACTGAGAGAATGCTTTCTCAAACCAAAAAAATAGAAATTACAACAACATCTAACGAAAGTGAAGCACTTCTTTTAGAGGCAAATTTAATAAAAAAACATAAGCCGAAATTTAATATTTTATTAAGAGACGATAAATCTTTTCCATTTATTTATATTTCGAATAAATCTAAATGGCCTCAAATTACAAAACATAGAGGAAAAAAAAATAAAGATGGTTTTTTCTTTGGTCCGTTTGCCTCCGCCGGATCTGCAAATTGGACAATTAAAATGATTCAGAAAATTTTCCAATTAAGAGTTTGTGATGATACTGTCTTTAAAAACAGAGAAAGACCGTGTATTTTGTATCAAATTAAAAGATGTTCAGGACCCTGTGTTGGTTTTGTAAAAGAAGACGATTACAAGAAAAGTGTTGATGACTCGATTGAATTTGTTTCTGGTAAATCAAGAAAGATTCAAAAGAGCTTATCAGATCAAATGGAGACAGCAAGCCAAGAACTGGATTTTGAAAAAGCTGCAATCCTAAGAGATAGAATTAAATCACTTAACATAATTCAATCCTCACAAAGAATTAATGAAGCAAATTTAGTTGAAGCAGATGTAATAGCTGCATATAAAGAATCTGGAAAGACTTGTGTCCAAGTTTTTTTTTACAGATCAAAACAAAATTGGGGTAATCAATCATACTTTCCTAAACATGATCCAGATGAAAAATTGACAAATATTCTAAATTCTTTTGTCATTCAATTTTATGAAAATAAAAGTGTTCCAAAAAGTATTATACTTAGCGATGAAATTAAAGAGAAAGAACTTATTGAAAAAACTTTATCTCAAAAAGAAAATAAAGAAATAAATATTTCAATTGGAAAAAGAGGATCTAAACTAAAAGTTATAAACCAAGCAATTAAGAATGCAAAAGATAGTTTGAACAGAAAATTATATGAAAGCCAAAATAATAAAAACTTATTTGAGGAAGTTTCTAAAAAATTTAATTTAGATAATAATATTAAATTAATTGAAGTGTATGACAATAGCCATATCCAAGGAACAAACAGTGTGGGAGCTTTGGTTGCATACGGAGAAGAAGGTTTTATAAAAAAAAGATATAGGAAATTTAATATTAAAGTAAAAGGAAATGAGCAAGATGATTATGGCATGATGAAAGAAGTTTTAAATAGAAGATTTAAAAGAGCAATTCAGGAGAAAGACAATTACCTGACATTTCCAGATCTAGTTCTTGTAGATGGTGGTAAGGGGCAATACTCAACGGCCAGAGACACAATGAACGAGCTTGGACTTCACGATATACCAGTAATAGCAATTGCAAAAGGCAAGTATAGAAACAGTGGGAATGAAACATTTTTTCATAATGGAAAAGACTTTAAATTTGAAAAAAACGACCCTACACTTTTCTTTCTTCAGAGAATAAGAGA
>CACLQJ010000024.1 GCA_902609065.1 uncultured Pelagibacteraceae bacterium | reverse complement strand
TAAAATTTAAGTGAATTACCACCTGATGTAGTTTCTGGACTACCAAACATTACACCAATTTTCATCCTGATTTGGTTAATGAAAATAACCATTGTATTAGTTCTTGAAATAGAACCTGTTAATTTTCTTAATGCTTGTGACATTAACCTTGCTTGAAGACCCACATGATGATCTCCCATATCGCCTTCAATTTCAGCTCTAGGCGTTAATGCTGCAACTGAATCCACAACTAAAACTGATAATGAGCCAGATTTGATTAACGTATCAGTAATCTCTAAAGCTTGTTCACCAGTATCTGGCTGAGAAATTAATAAGGAGTCTGTATCAACACCTAATTTCTTTGCATAAACTGGGTCTAAAGCATGCTCAGCATCTATAAATGCGCATGTCCCACCAGCTTTCTGTGCTTCGGCTAAAACTTGTAAAGCCAATGTTGTTTTTCCAGAAGACTCTGGTCCATAAATTTCAATAATTCTTCCTTTTGGAAGACCGCCTATCCCAAGAGCAAGGTCTAAGCTTAATGATCCTGTAGAAATAGACTCAACATCCATAGCCTTTTGTTGACCAAGCTTCATTACTGAACCTTTACCGAAGGTATCAGTTATTTGGCTTATCGCTGCGTCTAGCGCTTTATTTTTTTCTTTATTTTCCAAATCTTTATCTTTTGCGGATTTCACCACTTTTAAGTTATTTTTAGTCATTTTATGCCTCTTTTTTGTAATTTATTAACATTCGAATCATATATTATTTGTACTACTTTTGTTCTCATTTGCAATATAAATCTACAAGCCTCAAAAACTTTGATTTATTTGATGTTTAGATAAAAAAAAAACTATTTTGTGTATAACTAATCTTACTTCAAAATTACAAAATGCTAAAATAAACAAAAAATTCAATAAATTTAAAAATTTAATAGATCCAAATGCCAAAACTAAAAATTTAAATTCAATAAATTTAAAACCTTTTGAAACGATTTGGCTTTCAAATAAATAAACGTTATTGTTAAATAATATTCAATTCTATTTATATGAATGAATTAGAGCTTATTGCTAAAAATATTAAAAACAAAAATTTAGATAAAGCATTAGAGCTTTGCAAATCAAATAAAAATTCAAATGATAAGTCAATAATTTATAATTTTATTGGTGTTATTCATTTTATGAAAAAAGATTTAATGGAAGCTGAGAAATTTTTTTTAAAAGTGATTGAAATTGACGATAAATTTCAAGATCCAATAAGAAACCTTTGTCTTATTTATACTATTACAAAAAAATTTAAAGAATTACTGAATTATTCAGATAAATTATATTATTTAGATAACAAAAACCCATTAAATATTTTTCAAATTGGATATGCCAATGAATTGAATAAAAATTATGATGAAGCAATTAAATATTACGAAAAATATATTAATACAGTCGGCAGTGATAAAAAAAAAGTCTTTAATAATATTGGAAATATATATCTAAGAAAAGGTAAACCAAAAACTTCGGTAAAATATTTTTCTAAAGCTTTAGAACTTGATAGTAATAATAAAATTTTGATTAATAATATTTTACTTTGCTATTTAACTCTTAGAGATGAAAATAAAGCTGAAGAATATTTTAAAAAAGCAGAAACTATAGATGGTAATTATACCGAATTTTTACATAATAAAGCAATATTTTTGATTCTTAAAAATGAAATTCAAGAAGCAGAGAAAATATTAGAAAGTAATAAAGGAAACACAAAATTTCTAATAACATTAATAAGACTTTATTTCAATTCTGGTCAAAGCAATAAAGGAAATGAATTATTAAATCAATCAAGAGAAATATTAAAAAATAATTCTGATTTTTACAACTATCTTGGTGTTAGATATTTATACGAAGGAAATTTTGACGAAGGATGGAAATATTATGAGTTTAGAAAATCTAAATTATCTAACTTTTTTAATGATATTAGTGAATGGGATGGATCTAATATTAAAAATAAATCAATAGTAGTTTATAATGAGCAAGGTTTAGGAGATTCAATCCAATTTTCAAAATATTTATTACCATTATCAAAAATCTCAAATAAAATAACTTTTGTTGTACAAGAAAATATTAAAAATCTATTTAACGATTTAAAAAATATTAATATTAAAACATACAACGAGTGTAAAAATCAAATATTTGATTTTAAAATACCTTTAGGTTCTCTCATTAAATTCTTTTATAAAGAAAAAATTTACTCTGAGGAAAGCCTTATAAAATTCAGTCATAAAAACAAAATTGAACTAGAAAATAAAATTGATTTTTCAAAGAAAAATATTGGTTTAGTGTGGTCAGGTTCATTTTTAGGACCTAATGAACCTTATCGATCGATACCACTTAATAATTTTAGAAAAATTCTTACGTTAAATGCTAATTTTTACGCTTTACAAAACGAAGTATGGGAAAGAGATTTAGAATATTTTAAATCTTCAAATCTTATTGATTGTGGTAATTACAAGTTAGATGAACTTTCTTCTCTAATATCAAAGTTAGATCTTGTTATTACTTGTGATACATCTCTTTTGCATCTGGCATCATCATTAAATATAGAAACATGGGGAATTTTATGTTTGTATCCAGACTGGAGATGGGGGGAGTTCAATAAGTTTAATCCTTACAATAAATTAAGGCTTTTTAATCAAAAAATATTTTGTAATTGGGATTTTATAAACAATGAAGTTTATGAGCTTTTAAAGAAAAAATTAAATTAAATTGTATTGATATTCTCTGGCTTCTAAAACTTTGATTTATTTGATGTTTAAATATGAGCTTTGCAAAAGTCCGACTGATTTTAAAAGATTATATTGAGCAAGAATAAAGTCTCGTTCAGAATTTGCTAAGGAAATTCTTGCATCTAATAATATCGCTGTAGATTGGATGAAGTCTAGAGTGCTCCTAGATCCTCTTTGGTATTCCTCTGTTACTCCCTCATTTGCAATCTCGGCAGCTTTTACTTGTGCTCTTATTGAGGCTAAAATACTTTCTGATGTTTGATAGTTTGACCAAGCACTAGCAATATTAGTTTCACTAGATTTAATTTGATTATCTAATAATAGTTTTTTTCTTATTTTCTCACTTTGGTTTTTATTAACTTTAGCTAGATTTTTTCCACCAGAAAAAAAGGGCCAGGTTACAGTAGCTTTAATTATATCTTGTTCTTTTTCATCAATTGTAGAACTTAAATCTTCAGTATTCGATCTTTCAATAGATAAAGTAGCAGTAGGTGCAAGATCCGATTTAGATATTTTCAAATCTTTTTCTGATTGATAATATTCAATTTTTGCAATAATGACATCTGGATTATTATTGTTTGATAATTCTATTGCTTCATTTAAAGATTTAGGTAATGGCGATATAGGATTTAATGATTTAATTAAATTATCCATATTATCAATTTTTCCTATAATATTTTCATAATTTAATTTACTAGTTGTTAAGTCGTTTATAGCTTTTATATTTTTTGCTTGTGCTCCAGCTAAAGATGACTCGGATTGAGACAAATCTGAAAGTGTTATTTGTCCAATTTCTAATCTAGTATTATCGTTTTCAACTTGGCGAATAAGTAAGTTCAAATTCTTGTCATTTATTTCAATTTTTTCAATAGAAGCTACTAAATTAGAATGGGCTTCAATCGCTTTATAAAAAATTTCTTGTTCTTTTTTTTTTAATTTTTCTTTCGAAAGATTTAATCCTAGTTGGCTTTTTTTAAGTTCAGCATTTCTACCAAAATCAATTAAAGTTTGCTCAAGTTTGATGGTTGTGTTTAAGGGATTGACATCATTAATATTAGCATCTCCACCTCCTTGGTTGGTTAATTTATTTGTATCCTGTTGACTTTTTGATCCTGTAATTGTTCCAGTTGGAAGATAATTACCCTTTGAGATTTTGAGATCTTCCTCAGCAATGTTTACATTTTCTCTTTCTGCATTTAGTTCTTTATTGTTTTTATATGTAATTTTTAATGCATCATATAAACTATCACTGAAAACATTGTTAATATTAAAAACAAAAATAAAAATAATAAGTATTAAGAGTTTCATTTTTTATAAATTACTGATTTAATTTGATGACTACTATTTAAGTTCATTATAATAGAAGCATATTTAGGTACGTTTTTAAACATATTTTCTGTAATTCTCTGATAAGTTTGCATAAAGTTCATCACATCTTTTTTATTCATAATTTTAAGGTTCTTTTTATTTTTTGTTTGTATTTTCAACTTTTTCTCCTGCTTTAATCTCCATTTTCTAAGTTGATTAAAACTGCTAGCCTTTAAATAAAGTAAAGAATCTAATTGTTTAAATAATTTTTTATAAGATGTTTGTAGATTATGGTTAACAAATTTTCTCCATTTTAATTGTTTATCCATTGTTTTTTCCATACTATTGATTGGTTTCTTTATTTCTTGATTTATTTGAGCTTTAGCCCCAACACACCAACCTTCAAGAATTATGACATCTGGTCTTTGTTCTATTTCATACCATTTTTTTTTTGGAAGTCTATCATCTAAAGATTTATCAAACAAAGGTAGTTTCATTTTTTTAAATTTATTTTTTTTTGAGTTTTTAAAAAAATCTAACATCATTTTTATATCATGTGTTCCTGGTGCACCTCTTATTAATAGCATGGGATGTATTCTTTTAGATAGATTAATTCGATCTTTTCTCGTTTTGTAAAAATCATCTATTGAGATTTTAAAAACATTTAGTTTGAAATAATTAATTAATATAATTTTAAGTATTGACGATATTGTGGTTTTTCCAGTTCCTTGACCACCTGCAAGTCCAATCAAATAGGGTCTTGATTTACATTTTTTTGAGATCCAAAAAGATACGGGAATTAAAAATTTTTTAATCATTCTCTCTTTGTTTTTAAATTTTTCTTTACTTATTTCTTGAGATTTAATGAACTTAAAACATTTTCTTCTTACTACTTTGTAGCAGTCATTGTAAATTCTCATTTTATTTTTTTTTATCTAAGG
Organism: uncultured Pelagibacteraceae bacterium; assembly: GCA_902609065.1. Lineage (GTDB taxonomy): Bacteria > Pseudomonadota > Alphaproteobacteria > Pelagibacterales > Pelagibacteraceae > Pelagibacter. The sequence continues at coordinate 2,955 of CACLQJ010000024.1, read as the reverse complement.
GATGATTTTGACCATCATTTAAACCAACATTTTCTAATTTAAATGGATCTATTCCATCAATACATGCAACATTAACTCCAAAAATTTTTGGATTAATTCTTGGGTTGTTGTGAGTATGAATTCCACAGACAGAACAAAAAAAATGTTTTGCTGTGTTAGTATAATACTGGTAAAGTTTTAATAAATCTTTACCTTTAGTAAGTGTAAAATCATTTTCTCCTAGTACACCAATGATATAGCCTTTTCTTTTACACAGAGTACAATTGCATCTCATTAATTTTTCAATTCCTGTTTCTGGAATATTTACCTCTGCTTCTACACCACCGCAATGACAAGTTAATTTTTTTTTCATTTTTTTACTCTATCTAGTATATGATTATTTCCATCATTATTCTCTACTTTTAAATTAAAATACTCATATGGATCAATTTCATCTATACATCCAACATTTACTGCAAATTCATTTGGATTACTTCTTCTTTGATGATGAGTATATATTCCGCAAATTTTACAAAAGTAGTGCTTTGCAACCTTAGTGTTAAATTGGTACATGGATAAATTTTCTTTTCCTTCTAAAATTTGTAAATTATTTAAATCTACTGCCGCCATTATTGAACCTTTTTTTTTACAAATTGAGCAGTTACAGCGTTGTAGTTTTCCAAGATCATCTACTTTGATTTCTAATTTAACTTTTCCGCAATGACACGATACTTTTTTCATCTAAACTTCTTATATTAGTTTTTATTTTTATAAGATTTATAAACTACTACTGGTTAAAGTTATCCACAAGCACACTAAATCTTGTTTCTATGTTCTCGTTTTGATTCACTTTTGATTCAATTCTAGACTCAAAATACAACCTGATTGACACTATTAAATAATTAAGCTACAAATAGAACAAAACAAGAACACTTATGAAGCTTACTATACCCTATTATTTACATAAAGCTGGTGCTGGTTTCCCATCTCCGGCAACTGACTATATTGAAGAAGACATAGATCTAAACGTTCATCTAATAAAAAATGTACCGGCAACTTTTGTAATTAGAGTTCAGGGAAGATCGATGGTTGATGTAGGTATCAATGACGGGGACATATTAGTTGTCGATAAGAGCTTAAATCCGAGAAATTTTTCAACTGTAATTGCAAATGTTCATGATGAACTTGTAGTAAAAACTTTTGTACAAGAAAGGGATAAAAAGTTTTTAACCTCTGGTTCTAAAAAATTTGAAGATCGTATTTTAATTAACGAAGAAGAAGATATTTTTATTTGGGGAGTTGTCACCTATGTCATCCACTCAGTATACTAAAAAAATAGGTTTGGTAGATTGTAACTCTTTCTACGTATCTTGTGAAAGATTATTTAATCCTAAAATAAGAAGAAAGCCCGTTGTGGTTTTATCAAATAATGATGGATGTATTATTTCAAGATCTAATGAAGCTAAAGCTTTAGGTATAAAAATGGGAGAACCTTATTTTAAGGCAAAAGATGTTATTATTAAAAATAATGTAAATGTATTCTCCTCAAACTATTCCTTGTATGGTGATCTATCAAGAAGAGTTATGAGAACTTTAAAAAGATTTAATTCCGATATTGAGATTTATTCTATTGATGAAGCTTTTATGGATCTATCAAATTTTTCAGACAGAGAGGTGGAGGAAGTTGGAAAAGAAATTAGATCTACTGTTCTAAGGTGGACTGGTATACCAACAAGTATTGGAATAGCTAAAACTAAAACTTTAAGCAAAGTTGCAAATCACATTGCGAAAAAAACCAAAGTAGGTGTTACTAGTCTAATAGGAATTGAAAATCTTGATCCAATTTTAGAAAAAGTCGAAATTAATGATGTTTGGGGTGTAGGAAGACAGCTTACAAAGTTTTATCAAAAAAACGGAATATATAATGCTAAACAACTTAAAAATAAATCAAATACTTGGATAAAAAAATGCTCAAATGTTTTAAGTTCAAGGACTGCAATGGAGTTAAGAGGAATACCTTGTATCGAACTTGAAAAGACGACTTCAAAAAGAAAAAGCTGCGTAGTCTCACGTTCTTTTGGAAAAAGAGTTGAAAATTTTCAAGAGTTAAAGGAAGCAGTAGCAAGCTATTGTTTAAATGCCTCGGAAAAACTCAGGAGTGAAAATTTAGTTGCAAAAGCTTTAACCGTTTTTGTTAGAACAAGTCCTTTTCAAAGAAGTTTTGGATACTATTCAAATTCTAAGACTGTTGATTTTCCAATCGCAACAAACAACAGTATTGAAACAGTAAAAACAGCAATTACTATTTTAGAGAGTATTTATAGAAATGGTTATAGATATCAAAAGGCTGGTGTGATGTTCAGTGGATTGTCGGATGAAAATAGTAAAGAGAATTTATTTGCATCAGAAAAAGACGAAAAAATTAACAAGTTAATGAGATCAATAGATAAAACTAATTTTAAGTTTGGAAGACGTACATTAAGTATAGCCAGTGCAGGAATTCAAAAAAAATGGTTTATGAAAAGAGAGCATTCCTCAAAGATCGATACAGCGGACTTTTACTGTATACCAACGATAAGAGCTATTTAACGCTATCAATATGATCGATGTTATTGAGACAACTATTAAATTCCTCAATATTTTCCCTGCCTGAAATTTTAACAATCAAAATGCCAAATATAACAATAAGAGCTAATGGGATGCATGTAATAACACTGAGATTATTAGAAATTAATATTAAGTAAATTGCATAGAATGCTATTGATCTTAATATTACGCTTGCTTTAAAAACAGCGATAATAGACAAAGAATGTTTAACCAAACTTAAAAAGTTCATTTTAGAAGGTCCAAAATATCTCTCACCCCTTTCTGATGGAATTGTTGCTAAATTATTTTCCAATTTAGATAAAGCCCCAGAAAAACTACTCCAGGTAGCTTTTTCATTTATGAGTTCTTTAACGGTTTTTTTTGGCAAGA
>CACLQJ010000023.1 GCA_902609065.1 uncultured Pelagibacteraceae bacterium | reverse complement strand
TGAATCCCCCAATAAGAGACAAACCCCACTATGATAGATTATGGTATGCAATAAGAAATGACTTTAATGATACTATAGGTTCTGACCATGCACCACACCTAAGAACTAATAAAGAAAAATCTTATCCAGACTCTCCTTCGGGAATGCCAGGAGTGCAAACAATATTACCGGTTATGTTTAATCATATGAATGATGGAAAAATACAATTAAATCAAATAATTAAACTTTTATGTGAAAATCCGGTTAAAATTTTTGGTATTAAGCATAAGGGCTATATCATGAAAGATTTTGATGCAGATTTTACAATTGTAGATTTAAATAAAGAAATTGAAATTAAAAATGAAAATATCGAGAGTAAATGCGGATGGTCGCCATTTAATGGTTATAAATTTAAAGGTACTCCAATCTACACAATTATTGGAGGAGAAATAAAGATGAAAGACGGGAAGATTATTGGAGAACCAACAGGAAAGCCTCTAAGTTTTAAATAACCTTTGTTGAAAAAGAGTTAACTAATACAACACCAACTATAATTAGAAATAATCCCAAAATCGCCTGCCAACTCAATGTTTGCTTAAAAAATATGTAACCTAAAATTGCAATGGTGAAAATTCCCAGACCACTCCATACACCGTAAACGATTGCTATTGGTAATTTGTTTACTACAAAAGTTAAAAGATAAAATGCTGATAAGTAAAATAGAGCGAGAAAAAAAGTTGGTATTGGTTTTGTAAAGTTTTGGCAGACAGGAAGCAACATTGTACCGCAAACTTCGCAAATTATAGCACCCGCTAAAAATAGATAAGTTTTAATCATTATTTAATAATTTTATTTGATATTAAATCATTTTTTATCTCATCCAATATTGCTGGATCATCAATAGTTGCTGGCATTTTGTATTCTTCATTGTCAGCAATTTTTCTAACCGTACCTCTTAAAATTTTTCCTGATCTAGTTTTAGGTAATCTTTTTACTACTATAGCTGTCTTAAATGCTGCTACAGGACCAACTTTATCTCTAACCATTTGAATACATTCTTTAGAAATTGTGTCATTATCTTTATCAACTCCTGCTTTTAATGCTATTAGCCCAATAGGTAATTGACCCTTAAGTTTATCAGCAATTCCTACTACAGCACATTCAGCAACTGACTGATGTTCAGACAAAACTTCTTCAATTGCTCCTGTTGATAATCTGTGACCAGCTACATTAATAATGTCATCAGTTCTTGACATAATCCATATATATCCATCTTCATCTATATGACCGGCATCATATGTTTGATAATATCCATCGTAATTTAACATATAAGTATTCTTATATCTTTCATCTGCATTCCATAAAGTTGGAAAAGTTCCTGGAGGAAGAGGCAATTTAACTACTATATCACCCATCTCATTTGGTTTTGCAAAAGATTGGTCTGGTTTAATAACTTTTACATCATATCCAGGAACTGCTCTACACGCAGACCCATATTTTGTTTTCATCATTTCAATACCTGTGCAATTAGAACTTATGGCCCAGCTAGTCTCTGTTTGCCACCAGTGATCAATAACAGGAACTTTAAGTAATCCCTCAGCCCATTTAATAGTATCTGGATCTGCTCTTTCGCCAGCTAAAAATAAACTCTCGAAAGAACTCAAATCGTATTTTGAAAAGAATTTGCCATCAGGGTCCTCTTTTTTAATTGCTCTAAAAGCAGTTGGTGCTGTGAACAGAGATTTAACTTTATATTCAGATATAACTTTCCAAAATGCACCAGCGTCAGGTGTCCCTACTGGTTTACCTTCAAACAGAACTGTTGTACAACCTTTAAACAACGGTGCATATACAATATAAGAATGACCAACTATCCAACCAATATCACTTGCAGACCACCAGACATCTTCCTCATCAATATTATAAATATTTTTCATAGTCCATTTAAGTGCAACTATGTGACCACCTATGTCTCTTACTATTCCTTTAGGAATTCCAGTCGTACCGGAGGTGTAGAGTATATAAGCATAATCATTTGAATTTATTTCAACACAATCAGTATCCTTAGCATTCGATAAAGCTTCGTCCCAACTTATTTCAATAGGTGGATTTAATTTCACTTCATTACCTTTTCTTTGAAAAAAAATTACTTTTTCAACTTTATGTTTTGCAAGTTTTATTGCCTCATCAACAAGCGGTTTGTATTCAACTGTTCTTGATGGTTCGAAACCGCATGAAGCAGTTATTAAAATTTTTGCTTTACTATCATCAATCCTACTCGCTAGCTCATTTGAGGCAAATCCCCCAAATACGACGGAGTGGATAGCTCCAATTCTACCACAAGCAAGCATCGCAATTACCGCCTCAGGTATCATTGGCATATAAATTATTACTCTGTCACCTTTTTTAACTTCTTGATTTATCAAACCGCCAGCAAATTTTGATACTTTTTCTTTTAATTCTTTATATGTGTGTTTTGATTTGTTACCAGTAATTGGACTATCGTAAATCAAAGCGGTTTTATCACCTTTACCTTTTTCAATATGAACATCTAAAGCGTTGTAACAGGTGTTTGTAGTACCATCTTCGTACCACTTATAGAAAGGATGGTTAGATTTGTTTAATATTTTAGTTGGTTTTTTAAACCAGAAAATGTCTTCTGAATTATTTCTCCAAAACTCTTCAGGATTTTCTATAGATTCGTCATAAATTTTTTGAAAATTCTTTGCCATAAGCTATTGATTCCTAACGACCAAAATATACTGATTTTATGTTACAGGTTGTATTTAATTTTAAAAAGTCAATAAAATCAATACTTATTAAGGTTAAAAAAGTCTTCAATAAACTAATTTAATTTGGTATTTACCGATCATTATGAGTTTATTGCGGAATAAACTTATAGTTTAAATTTAAACTAATAAAAACTAACTAATGAGGGAGTTTTTTATGAAAACATTAAAAACGTTAGCATTTGCTGCGATTGCTCTATTTGGAGTGTCTACAGGTGCTAATGCTGCTGAGGTATTCTTAGCTACAGACGATTTCGTAGGTATTTCGTTTTGGTTAATTTCAATGGGTATGTTAGCAGCCACTGCGTTTTTCTTCATGGAGCAAGCTAATGTAAGCACTCAGTGGAGGAAATCAGTAAACGTAGCTGGACTAGTAACTGGTATAGCATTCATTCACTATATGTACATGAGAGCGGTTTGGGTTGAAACAGGTGAGACACCAACTGTTTATAGATATATTGATTGGTTAATTACTGTACCTTTACAGCTAGTTGAGTTTTATTTAATTCTTGCAGCAGTAAGAAAAGTTCCAACTGGAATATTCTGGAGAATATTGATTGGTTCTATCGTTATGCTTGTAGGTGGATATGCGGGAGAAGCTGGATTCATCAACGCGATGCTTGGTTTTATTATCGGTATGGCTGGATGGATTTACATTCTTTATGAAATATTCTCTGGTGAGGCAGGCAAATCAATGGCTAAATCAGGTAACAAGTCACTTGTTACTGCATTTAGTGCATTGAGAATGATCGTTACTGTTGGTTGGGCAATCTACCCACTAGGATATGTATTTGGATATCTGACAGGTGGAATAGATGATAACTCTTTGAACGTAATTTACAACTTAGCTGACTTTGTGAACAAGATCGCATTTGGTCTAATCATCTGGTCATGTGCAGTTGCAAATTCTGGAAAAAGCAGAGCTTAATTAAAAGATAACTACACTTATAAATAGGGCAAGTTTCGTACTTGCCCTATTTTTTTTTGCACCTATATAAAATCTATGGCTAAAATTACTTACGTTGAGCACAACGGTAACACTCATACAGTTGATGTAGACACTGGATTATCTGTAATGGAAGGCGCAGTTCAAAACAATATTCCTGGGATAGATGGAGACTGCGGGGGCGGAATGTCATGCGCTACCTGCCATGTTTATGTCAAAGAAGAATGGTTTAATAAATTAGAAAAAAAATTAGACGGTGAAGAAGACATGTTAGATCAAGCATATGAACCAAAAAAAAATAGTAGACTTAGCTGCCAAATAACTGTCTCTGATCAATTAGATGGTTTAATTGTTAATTTGCCAGAAAAACAAGTTTAATGATAAAAACTGATGCATTAATTATAGGAGCAGGACCAACAGGATTATTTACTGCACACCAACTTAAGATTATAGGTTTAAATTGTGAGATAGTTGATAACTTAGATAAAGCAGGCGGTCAATGTATTGAGCTTTATCCAGATAAACCTATTTACGATATTCCTGCTATACCAGAGTGCACTGGAGAGGAATTGACAAAAAATTTATTAGATCAATTAAAACCGTTTAATATTAGTTTTCATTTAAGCGACAGAGTTAATGAATTAAAAAAAAATCAAAATAATTGGGAGGTTGTAACAAATAAAGGAAAAATTTTTTTAACGCCTAATGTTATTATAGCTGGTGGTGTTGGATCATTTGAACCAAGAAAATTTTCACAAAAAGAGTGCGAAAAATTTGAAGAAAAGTCGATTTTTTACTCAATCAAAAATAAAGAGATATTCGAGGGAAAAACAGTATCAATATTTGGTGGAGGGGATAGTGCGCTTGATTGGGCAGTTGAGCTTTCAAAAAATTCAAAGGTAAATTTAATACATAGAAGAGATGAATTTAGAGGTGCTATTGCAACACTTGATAAAGTACATGAACTTCAAAAGTCTGGTAAAATTGAATTGTTTACAAAATATCAATTAAAAACTGTAAAAGGTAATGGCAGTTTAGAAAGTATTGATATTGAACATGAAAATAAAGAAATAAAAAATCTTAAATCTGACTATGTGTTAGGGTTTTTTGGACTAATAATGCAACTTGGACCCATTGCAAACTGGGGTCTTAATTTAAGTAAAAAAACAATTAATGTTGATACTGAAAAATTTGAGACTAATCAAAAAGGAATTTATGCAATAGGAGATATTTGTAATTATCCTGGAAAGTTAAAGTTAATATTGTCTGGATTTCATGAAGGAGCGCTTGCTGCACGAGCTTGTTTTAAACTAGCTAGACCTAATGAAAAGTATAGATTTGAATTTACAACATCATCAAAAACAATTAAAGAAAGACTTGGTGTAAAAAGTGATTGAGTTGTTTGCGTCAGATACTCCAAATGGAAAAAAAATAAGTATAATGTTAGAGGAAGTAGAATTTCCTTACAAAGTTACACCTATCGATTTAGTTAAAGGAGATCAGTTTGATCCAAAATTTGTTGAAATTAGCCCCTTTAGTAAAATACCGGTAATTAAGGACGAAAAAGAGAGTGTGTTTGGTTCTGGGGCAATACTAATTTATCTTGCTGAGAAAAGTAAAAAATTTTACGAGTTAGACAATAAAATCAATATTGATCAATGGCTAATGGCCCAGATGGGACTAGTAGGACCAATGATTGGTCAGTACCACGTATTTTATAGATTTAATAAAGGCAAAAGTAAATATAGTGAAGAGAGATATTACAAAATAACAAAAGATTTATACGAAAGATTAAATATTAGATTATCAAAATCTAAGTATCTTGCTGGAGAAAAATATACTATAGCTGATATTGCAACCTGGCCTTGGATTGCCAGACATCAATGGCATGATATTGGACTTATTAAATATCAAAATTTATGTAATTGGTATGAAGAAATTTCAAAAAGAGAGGCAGTAAAAAAAGGATATAACTTTATGGGGGGTGGAGAAATTCCTAAACCTTAATCGTCGGCGTAAACTTTTTCCTCTCGTTCGTGTTTTTCTTGTGCAGCAATACACAATGTGGCAACTGGTCTAGCCATTAATCTTTTTAAGCCAATTGGTTCACCTGTATCTTCACAAAATCCGTATGTGCCATCCTGAATTTTTTTTAATGCTGACTCAATTTTTGATATTAATTTTATTTGTCTATTAATTGCTCTCATTTCGACATTTTTTTCAGTATAGGATGAGGCTTGATCTACAATATCAGCGGAAGTGCTATTATCATCAAGTGAACTATTAAATAATGCCTCATTACTGCTTCTTTTTAAATCAGTCTTCCAATCAAGTAATTTTTTCTTAAAAAATGCAAGATGTTTTGCACACATGTATTTTTCGGTTTCTTTTGGAATATATGTTTTAGAGATCTTTACCATTCTCAAATATTTTAGTTGGTGAATATATTCATGAATTAATTGGTGTCAAGAAACCATTAATTGTATAAATTGAGTTAAATGGCCTTAAATAATACAAATATAAAAAAATTATTTTATGCTTTTCTTTTAACACACTTAGTTGTGTGGACAGTAATTCCGGCTGTAACAAATAATAATTTACCTCTCGATACAATAGAGGCCCTCGCATGGGGTAGCAACCTTGATTGGGGTTTTAATAAACATCCGCCAATGAGCGCTGCAATGGTAGAAATATTTTATTTAATATTTGGATCTAACGATTGGGCTTATTATTTATTAAGTCAAATTTGTTTAATTTTATCTTTTTTTGTTGTTTACAAACTCTCGGAAGAATTTTTAAAAAATAAGTTACTTTGTCTTATCTCTGTTTTATTATTAGAAGGTATATATTTTTATAATTTTACTACACCAGAGTTTAATGTTAATGTATGCTTAATTCCCTTTTGGTCGCTAACCGTATATTATTTTTGGTGTGGAATAACTTACAACCGTATATCAGACTGGTTTTTATTAGGAATTTTTTCAGGCTTGGGTTTTTTATCTAAATATTTATTTATTTATCTTGGTTTGGTTATTGACCTTTACCTACTTTACAAAATAATAAAAAAAGAAATTAATTTGAATTGTTTAATTTCCTTGGTACCGTTTTTTTTAATAGTCTCTCCGCATTTAATTTGGCTGACAGAAAATGATTATATAACAGTTACATATGGGTTAAAAAGATCAGGCTCTATTGAACAATCGTCGCTTAATCATTTAGTTCAGCCAATAACATTTTTTATTAAGCAAATTGGCATATTAATACCATTATTTATAATGAGCTTTTTTTTAAATAATAAACTTAAAGTAAAAACGAACTTAAAGGATAATAAATTTATATTTCTATTGATTATTAACTTTGTGCCGCTAGTTTTAGTTTTTTTGACTTCAATTATATTGGGCTCAAAAATTAGAACTATGTGGATGACACCTTTTTATATTTTTTTAGGATTGTTTGTTGTTTATGTTTCTCAAGCATCTATAAATAAAAATAAATTAAAAAGTTTTGTAGTTACATTTTTAATATTTTTTATTTTTTCACCATTTGCTTATTCATATGTATCAATTTCCAAAACTGATAAAAGAACAGATTATCAGGGAAAAAAAATAGCAAAAATTATAGATAAAGAGTGGAAAGAATATTCTAAAGGAGAATTTAAATTACAAGCTGTTATCGGTGATGAGTGGGTTGCTGGAAATCTTTCATATCATATTAAATCAAGACCAAAGTGGTATAGTTTTTCACAAAATCCTGGAAAATTAAAAGGTGGTTTAATTATTGTAAATCATCCAGATATAAATTGTGATAATGAATTTATTGCAGTATTTAAAGTTATAAAATTAAATATAGAGGGCAACCCTTGTTTTGTAATGTTTAAAAATAGGGACTAATATGAATATTAGTGATAAATGGAAAAAAATATTATTTGCAGCATTTATAATTATTGCAATTGAATTGTCAGGTTTTGGGATTTTTGCATCATTTTTTAGACTATTAGGCTCAGTGTCTCCATGAGAATAAAAATATTAATTCCAATTTATAATGACTGGCAATCTGTTGATAAAGTAATTAATAAAATTGATAATTTAGTAAAAGAAATAAATCACGAATTTTCGATATTTATAATTAACGATGGTTCAACAGAAAATAAGCCAGATGGTTTTGGAAATTCAGAAAACTTACACTCTTTAAAAATATTAAATATTAAAAATAATATTGGACATGCCAGATGTATAGCAACAGGATTAAAGTATATTTTTCAAAACGAAGAATTTGATTATGTCAT
>CACLQJ010000022.1 GCA_902609065.1 uncultured Pelagibacteraceae bacterium | reverse complement strand
TAGCCATTGAAATACCTGCAGATTCCATTGTCTTAATCTTTTCTTCTGCACCACCTTTGCCTCCAGAAATAATTGCTCCCGCATGTCCCATTCTTCTTCCAGGCGGTGCTGTTATACCAGCAATAAAACCTACCATTGGTTTTTTTATTTTATGTTTTTTAATATATTCTGATGCTTCCTCTTCAGAAGAGCCACCTATTTCACCGATCATTACAATAGACTCAGTGTCAGGATCTTTTAAAAACAGCTCTAAGCAATCTATAAAATTAGTTCCATTAACTGGATCGCCACCAATACCAATGCATGTAGATTGCCCCAATCCTATCTTAGAAGTTTGATCCACAGCCTCATAAGTTAAAGTCCCAGATCGAGAAACAATACCCACTGACCCTTTTTTATGAATATTTCCAGGCATAATCCCAATTTTACACTCCTCTGGAGTGATTATTCCAGGACAATTTGGACCTACTAATCTAGAATTTGAGTTTGATAGGTGCTTCTTCACTCTTAACATATCTAAAACTGGTATTCCCTCTGTGATACAAACTATAATTTTTATAGATGCATTTATAGCCTCTATTATTGCATCAGCAGCAAACTTTGCTGGAACGTAAATCATTGATGCATTTGCATTAGTCTCGTTAACAGCATCTTGTACTGAATTAAAAACTGGCTTTCCAAGATGTATTTGGCCACCTTTTCTTGGTGTAACTCCACCAACTAAATTTGTTCCATATTTTAGAGCTTGTTCTGAATGAAAGGTTCCATGAGACCCCGTGAACCCTTGGCAAATAAGTTTTGTATTTTTATCAACTAAAATTGACATTATTTTATTACATTAACAATTTTTTCTGCAGCATCTGATAGGTCTGAAGCCGGAATTAATTTCAATTTTGATTCTTTTAATATTTTATTACCCTCATCTACATTAGTACCAGCTAATCTTACCACAATTGGTAGATCTATTTTAATTTCCTTTGCCGCGTCAACAACTCCGGCAGCTAGAATATCACATCTCATTATGCCACCAAAAATATTTATCAATATGCCTTTAACATTTTTATCCGACAAGATTATTTTTAATGCAGAAGATACTTTTTCTTTAGAAGCTCCACCACCGACATCTAAAAAATTTGCAGGCGTTTGTCCATATAATTTAATTATATCCATAGTAGCCATAGCTAGACCAGCACCATTCACCATACATCCTATATTGCCATCTAATTTAATATAAGAAAGACCGTGCTTACTTGCCTCTATTTCAGTAGGCTCTTCCTCTTTTAAATCTCTTAAATCCAAATGGCCTGGATGTCTAAATATTGCATTATCATCTAATATTACTTTTGCATCAAGACATACAATATTATTTTCTTTAGTTAATATTAAAGGATTTATTTCAACTAGACTCGCATCTATTTCTCTAAACATATTATATATACACTTTATTAATGCTATTCCTTGATCTTTAGCATCATATTCTAAATTAAAAACTTTGATAATTTTTTCACAATCTATTTCTGATATATCTTTCTCAAAATTAACTTTAGTAGTTATTATTTTTTCAGGTGTTTTTATTGCAGTCTCTTCAATATCCATTCCTCCTTGAACACTTGATATAAATGCGATCTTTGAAGTTTTCCTATCTACCAAGCATGAAAGGTAGAATTCTTTATTAATATTTGAGGCCTCCTCAACATATAACCTCTCAACTTTTTTTCCTTTCGGTCCAGTCTGGTGAGTGATCAAGGTCTTTCCAAAAAGCTGATTTGCTGCTTGTTTTAGCTCCTCAATGCTATTTACTATAGTGATACCTCCTGCTTTACCTCTTCCTCCTGCATGTATTTGAGCTTTTAGTACATATTTCTCGGTCTTGAGTGATTTTGATTTTTGTAAAATTTCATTTACACTAAAACCATAAATGCCATTTGGCACTGGTGCACCGAATTCTTTTAAAAGCTTTTTTGCTTGATGCTCGTGTATATTCATTACTTATTTAAATCAGGGTCAATTTTTATAGCTGCTTCCCAAAGTTTTCTAACAGCGTCGACTGATTTTTGGAATTCATCTTTCTCATTATTTTTTAAGTTTATTTCCTCAATTTTTTCAACTCCATTTTTTCCAATAATTACAGGAACTCCTGCATAAATATTTTTAACTCCATACTCACCATCAATATAAACAGCGCAGGGTAATAATTTTTTCTCATCATTAATATAGCTAATAGCCATTTCTACCCCTGAGGCCGCAGGCGCATAATAGGCTGAGCCTTTTTCAAGATATTTTACTATTTCAGCTCCACCATCTCTTGTTCTTTGATTAATTTTTTCAATTTTCTCTTTAGAAATTTTTCCTTCATCAACTAAATCTAAAAGTTTTTTTCCATTAATTTTAGTAAAACCAGGCAAAGGAACCATTGTATCACCGTGACCTCCCATAACTAATGCATCGATTTGTTTAACTGGAATATTTAATTCCTCTGATAAAAATAATTTATATCTAGAAGAATCTAAAATTCCAGCCATTCCCACAACTTTATTTTTTGGTAAATTAGAATATTTTTGTAAAGCCATAACCATTACATCTAAAGGATTTGTAATACAAATAACAAAGGCGTCTGGACAGTTTAATTTAATTCCTTCTGCAACTTGTTTCATTATTTTCAAGTTTATTCCTAATAAATCGTCTCTACTCATGCCCGGTTTTCTTGGAACTCCCGCTGTTATAATTATTACGTCTGAATTTTTAATATCTTTATAATTATCAGTACCTGAGAATTTTACATTAAATCCATCAACTGAAGATGATTGGGCTATATCTAAAGCTTTGCCTTTTGCAATACCCTCTGCTACATCAAATAAAATTACTTCAGATACAACTTCTTTAATTCCAATTAAATGTGCAAGGGTTCCTCCAATTTGACCAGCTCCAATTAATGATATTTTTTTTCCCATTTTATTTCATTGTAGGCATCGTGAACTCAGGATTTGATCTTATTCCTGATGGCCATCTTGAGGTTACAGTTTTAAGTTTTGTATAAAATCTTACACCCTCAGGACCATGCATATATTGATCACCAAAAAGAGATCTTTTCCATCCCCCAAAACTATGAAAGGCCATTGGCACGGGTATTGGAATATTTATACCAACCATTCCGACTTTGATCTTGCTTGAAAAAGCTCTAGCAACATCTCCATCTCTTGTGAAAATACTGACACCATTACCATACTCGTGATTATTTACTAAATCAGAAGCTTCTTTGAAATCTTTTGCCCTTATAACAGATAACACTGGACCAAAAATTTCTTCTTTATAAATTCGCATATCTTTTTTAACATTATCAAACAAGCAACCACCCATAAAAAAACCATTTTCATAACCTTGAAGTTTTAAATTTCTACCATCAACAAGTAAATCTGCTCCCTCCTTTACACCTATATCTACATATCCTTTAACTTTTTCGAGATGTTCTTTAGTAATTAAAGGACCCATTTCAGAATTTTTATCCATCCCAGGACCAACTTTTAATGCCTCAACTTTTTTTGAAAGATTGTCAACCAATTTATCTCCAACGTCACCAACTGCGACTGCAACTGATTGAGCCATACACCTTTCGCCTGCGGAACCATAAGCTGCTCCCATTAAACCATTTACTGCTTGATCTAAATCACAATCTGGCATCACGACACAATGATTTTTAGCTCCACCTAATGCTTGTACTCGCTTTTCATTTTTTGCAGCATTCTCATAAATATATTTAGCAACTGGAGTTGACCCAACAAAGCTGACAGCTTGAATATCTTTATTTGTTAATATCGCATCTACAACTTCTTTGTCTCCGTTAACAACATTGAAAACTCCTTCTGGCAGACCTGCTTCATTTAAAAGTTCAGCAAGTTTAAAAGAACAAGATGGATCCTTCTCAGAGGGTTTCAGTATGAATGAGTTTCCGCAAGCAATTGCCATTGGAAACATCCACATTGGAACCATCGCAGGAAAATTGAATGGGGTTATGCCTGCACAAACTCCTAAAGGTTGTCTTATTGACCAACTATCAACCTCAGATCCTACATTTTCTGTAAATTCTCCTTTTAAAACTTGAGGTATTCCACATGCAAATTCTACCACCTCAAGTCCTCTCGTTAAGGAGCCCTTAGCATCCTCATAAACTTTTCCGTGTTCAGAAACTATTAACTTTACAATTTCGTCAGAGTTTTTTTCAATTAAATCTTTAAACTTAAACATAACTCTTGCTCTATGCAGTGGTGGTTTTAATGACCAACCTTCATAAGCTTTTCTTGCTATTTCTACAGTTTTATTTAAATCTTCTTTTGTTCCAAGAATAACTTCAGACTCTTGGTCTCCTGTTGCGGGATTAAATACTTTGCTTTTTTTGTTTGAATTTCCTTTGTAAGACTTACCATTTACAAAGTGTTGTATTAAATTCATGAAGAATTTATTTAATTAAGTAATTAGCTTGTTGCAAGCATTTTTTTTATAGATGCTATCGCTTTTGCAGGATTTAATCCTTTAGGACACGCATTTGTGCAATTCATGATAGTGTGGCACCTATATAGCTTCAATTCATCTGCAACTTTCTTTAGTCTTTCTTTTCTTTCTTCATCTCGTGAGTCTATTATCCATCTGTATGCTTGTAACAAAACAGCTGGACCTAAATACTTTTCACCATTCCACCAGTAACTTGGACATGAGGTTGAGCAGCACGCACACATGATACATTCATATAGCCCATCTAACTTAGCTCTATCTTCTTTTGATTGGAAATTTTCTTTTTCCCTTTTTGTATTTGAATTCTTCAACCAAGGTTCTACTGATGCATATTGTTTGTATAAAGTAGACAAATCTCCTATTAAATCTTTTTGTACTTTTAGATGAGGTAATGGATAGATATTTATGTCACCTTTTATTTCTGAATGAGGTTTTGTGCAAGCTAATCCGTTTTTACCATCCATGTTCATAGCACAAGATCCACATACGCCATGTGCACATGATCTTCTGTAAGCTATCGACGGGTCTATTTCATTTTTAATTTTGTTTAGTAAATCTAATACTTTTGACGGACAATTGTCCATATCGACTTCATAAGTATCTATTCTGGGATTTTCACCATTTGATGGATCCCATCTATAAATATTAACTTTGCGTAAGTTTTTTGAGCCAGTTTTATCTTTATAATATTTGCCTTTTTGAACTCTGGAGTTTTGTGGCAAACTTATTTGAACCATTAATAAATTCTTTCTTGTGGAGGAAAATATTGAACATCATTTGTTAAAGTTGCTCGGTGAACAGGTCTATAATCAATTTTAGTTTTTGTACCATTACACCAAGACAGCGTATGTTGCATATACTTTTCGTCATTTCTTTTTGGAAAATCTTCCCTTGCATGGGCTCCTCTGCTCTCTTTTCTATGGTATGCAGAGTCCATTGTTGTAATAGCTTGTCTTATTAAATTATCAAATTCTAGTGTTTCAACCAAATCAGTATTAAATATTAATGATTTATCCTTAACAGATAAGTCATCCATACCATCGTATGGTTTTCTTATTTCATTTACACCTTCTTTTAAAGTTTTCTCTGTTCTAAATACTGCACATTTTGATTGCATAGTTTTTTGCATTGATAATCTCAATTCTGCAGTGCTATTTGTTCCATCCGCGTTTCTAAGTTTATCAAATCTATCTAAACATTTGTCAGTTTCAGACTGGGAAATTTCCTCATGAGGTGTGCCTGGTTTGACGAGTTCCGCTGCTCTTTTAGCTGCAGCTCTTCCAAATACAACAAGATCAATTAAAGAATTTGAACCAAGTCTATTTGCTCCATGCACAGACACACACGCAGCCTCTCCGATTGCCATAAGTCCAGGCACAGTTTTTGTTGAACCATTTAAAGTTAAAACTTCTGCTTTATAATTAGTTGGAATACCACCCATGTTGTAATGAACTGTTGGAACAACTGGTATTGGTTCTTTTGTTACGTCAACATTTGCAAATAGTCTTGACGACTCAGAAATACCAGGAAGTCTTTCCTCAATAACATTTGGATCTAAGTGATCTAAATGTAAATGTACATGGTCTTTTTCATTTCCTACTCCTCTACCTTCGTTTATTTCTACTGCAATAGATCTGCTGACGACATCTCTAGAAGCTAGATCTTTAGCTTTAGGTGCATATCGTTCCATAAATCTTTCTCCCTTAGAGTTTACTAGGTATCCACCTTCACCTCTGACACCCTCTGATATTAAAGTACCATGACCATAAATTCCAGTTGGATGGAATTGAACAAATTCCATATCTTGTAAAGGTAATCCTGCTCTTAAGACCATAGCATTTCCATCCCCAGTGCAAGTGTGGGCTGATGTAGCAGAATAATAAACTTTTCCATATCCACCAGTTGCTATAATAGTGATATGTGATCTAAATCTATGTATTGTTCCATCATTTAAGTTCCATGCAATTAAACCTTTGCATTCTCCATCTTTCATCAATAAATCTAACGCAAAATACTCAATAAAAAATTCTGTATTGTGTTTTAAAGCTTGTCCATACAAAGTGTGTAATATTGCATGGCCAGTACGGTCTGCTGCTGCACAAGTTCTTTGAACAGTTCCGTTGCCGTAATTTTTCGTCATACCACCAAAAGGCCTTTGATAAATTTTACCTTCTTCTGTTCTGCTAAAAGGTACTCCATACTGTTCTAATTCTAATACTGCCTTTGGAGCTTCTTTGCACAGATATTCTATACAATCTTGGTCACCTAACCAATCAGCCCCTTTAACGGTATCATACATATGCCATCTCCAATCATCCTCACCCATATTTCCTAATGCTGCTGAAATTCCTCCTTGAGCCGCAGATGTATGACTACGAGTTGGAAAAACTTTAGATACACAAGCTGTTTTTAATCCAGCTTCACTTAAACCTACTGCAGCTCTTAACCCAGATCCACCTGCTCCAAGAACTACTACATCGTATTCGTGATCAATTATCTTATATGAACTCATATGCTTAATTTATAAATTATTACTATTGTAATTACAGGAGTTATTATAGCAAATAAATATAATAATTTGTTTGCGACATTTTTAATTTTTTCATTTTGCACATAATCCTCGAAAATTTCACTAATTGTCAGAGCTGAAAAGAAATATGCTATCACAAATAGCATAGACAATAAAAATTTAGTAGGTTGAGATGTTAAAAAAGATATGATTTCACCGGTATTTTTATCGTAAATTCCTGCAATTATAATTGTAAACCAAAACATCAATGGTATTAAAATGATAGATGAGGCTTTAATAAAAAGCCATTTTTTTGTTGGACTAAACATTAAAAAACATCCTTCCTAATAAGTAGACAACCACAGTTAATATTACCGAAAAAATTATAACTAACGCACCAGTCAAATTTGCAGTTTTCAATTCAAATCCATAACCCATGTCCCAGATAAGGTGTCTTAACTCACTAAGTGAATGGAAAGTAAAAGACCATATTGTTCCAATAATAAAAAATTTCCCAAAAAAAGAATTAAAGAAATCAAAAATTGATTGGTAGAAATTTTCTCCCATAAGTAATGCTCCAATCCAAAATGTGACAGCTGATAGAATTATTATATTGATTACTCCAGTAATTCTATGGCCGATAGAAACTAAAGAAGATATATGCCAGCTATAAATTTGTATGTGAGGAGATAAAGGATTTTTATCTTGCATAAAAATTATTATTAATTAAAGTTTCAGCTATTTCAACTGCGTTTAAAGCAGCACCTTTCAATAAATTATCAGAGACTATCCACATATTTATAGAATTTTCCTGAGATGTGTCATGGCGTATCCTAGATATAAATGTTTCAAATTTATTTTCCGCCTCAACAGGTGTAATGTATCCTCCATCTTTTTGCTCATCAACAACTTTACAGCCTGGGGAAGATGATAGAATATTTTTTACCTCATCTAATTTATATTTTTTTTGAAATTCAATATTTATACTTATACAATGAGAGACTAATACAGGTATTCTAACGCAAGTAGAAGTAACTTTAATATTATCATCTAAAATTTTTTTAATTTCATCGTGGTTTTTTTGTTCTTCTTTAGTACTTCCATTTTCTAAAAAACTATCAATATGAGGTATTGCATTGAAAGCTATCTGCTTAGTAAAATTTTTCGATTTAACTTTTTTATTTTCTAAAATCTCTTTTGTCTGTGATAATAGCTCATCCATTCCAGCT
>CACLQJ010000021.1 GCA_902609065.1 uncultured Pelagibacteraceae bacterium | reverse complement strand
AATAATCTCGTTCCATTTGGAGAATTTTTACCTTTCGAAAATATTTTAAGTAAGCTTGGGCTTAAAAAAATTACTCAAGGATATAATTCATTTTCATATTCTAAAAGGAGAGATTTAATAATTATTGAAAAATACAAATTTTTGCCTCTTATTTGTTATGAAATTATCTATTCCGGAAACCTAAATCGAAGTTTTAAAAATTTTAATTTTATAATTAATATTTCAGAGGATGGATGGTTTGGTAACAGTATTGGCCTCCGTCAACATTTTGCACACTCAATTTTTAGGGCCATTGAGGAAGGAAAAAATGTATTTAGATCCTCAAATAATGGTGTCTCTGCTCACATTAATCCAGTTGGAAAAATTGAAGACAAGATAGAATCAACTCAAAGTGGTGTTATAGAAGTTCAAAAAGTAAAATTTTCGGAAAGAACTTATTTCTCTAAACATGGTAACAAGATCTTCTTTTATTTTCTTTTAATATATATTACGTTTGCTTCTTTTTTAAAAAGAAAGGACCTATAATGAAAAAAAATTACCTATTTACAAGTGAGTCAGTTTCCGAGGGCCACCCTGACAAAGTCTGTGATCGAATTTCAGATATGGTGGTTGACACATTTCTTTCAAAAGAGTCTCAGGCAAGAGTAGCTTGTGAAACATTAACTACAACTAATAAAGTTGTGTTAGCCGGTGAAGTTAGAGGTCCCCAAATAAATAATGATGAATTAATTAACAATGTAAGAGAATGTATTAAAGACATTGGTTATGATCAAGAGGGATTTAGTTGGAAAGAACAAACTAAAATAGAAAGTCATCTGCATGCACAATCTTCTGATATAGCTATGGGTGTAGACTCGTCAGGCAATAAAGATGAAGGAGCAGGAGATCAGGGCATCATGTTTGGATATTCATGTAACGAAACGGATGTACTAATGCCAGCACCAATACATTATTCACACAAAATTCTCAGACTTATGGCGGAGGATAGAAAATCAGGAAAGTTAAAAAATATTGAGCCAGACTCTAAAAGTCAAATAACAATAGAATACAAAGATGGGATGCCAGCTTCAGTTAAATCAGTTGTAATTTCAACACAACATTCAAAAGATGTAGATCAAAAAAAAGTTAGAGAACTTGTAAAACCTTATATTGAAAAATCAATTCCTAAAAATTTATTGGTAGGACTTAAAGAAGAGGATATTTATGTCAATCCTACAGGAAATTTTGTAATTGGAGGTCCAGATGGGGACAGCGGTTTAACTGGTAGAAAAATAATTGTTGACACTTATGGTGGTGCAGCTCCACATGGTGGTGGAGCATTTTCTGGGAAAGATCCAACAAAAGTTGATAGATCAGCAGCATATGCTTCTAGATATTTAGCAAAAAATGTTGTTGCCTCAAAAATATCAAACAAGTGTTTAATTCAGCTTGCTTACGCAATTGGTGTTTCTAGACCTTTATCAATATATGTAGATTTGTTTGATAATGATGAGGAGAAAAATAAACATGTTGAAAAAATAATAAACGATAATTTTGATTTAAGTCCACGTGGCATAAGAGAGATGCTAGGTTTAAATAAACCAATCTATCAAAAAACTGCAGCATATGGTCATTTTGGAAGAGATTCAGAGTCGGATGGCTCTTTTTCTTGGGAAAAGACAGATAAATCTAATATTTTTAACAAGTAATATTTATTGAATAATTAATAAAATTATCTATATTTCAACTACATTGTAAAATTTCAAAATGGGCTTCGGCCCATTTTTTTTTGGTAGGTAAAATGTTAAATAGAAGAGCTGACAAATTAGAATTATTGAGAATTGCTGAAGCAGTTGCTTTAGAAAAGTCTATTGATAAGGAATTAATTATTGACTCTATGGAGAGTGGTATAGCAAAAGCTGCTAAATCAAAGTTTGGGTCTGAGAATGATATAATGGTTCAAATTAATCGCGATAATGGTGACATTGGAATTTTTAGGAAGCTGATTATTGTAGAAAAACCTATGAATCTAAATATCGAAATAGGTCTCAAGGAAGCGATTAATTTAAGCAAAGAGAATGTAGAAAAAAAAATTGGTGACGAAATACTTCAACCTTTACCATCATTCGACTTTGGAAGGATAGCAGCACAAACTGCTAAACAAGTTATTACTTATAGTGTTAGGGAAGCTGAAAGAGAGAGACAATATAAGGATTTTGTCGATAAAAAAGATACTATTTTAAGTGGTATTGTAAAAAGATTAGAATTTGGAAATGTTATAGTTGATCTAGGAGGTACAGAGGCAATTATTCAGAAGAGTGAAATGATACCAAGAGAAAATATAAAAGCAGGTGACAGAGTTAAAGCATATTGTTTAGATGTTAGAAGGGAGCCGAGGGGTCAACAAATATTTCTTTCTAGAGCCAATCATAAGTTTATGGAAAAACTATTTATTCAAGAGGTACCAGAGATTTATGATGAACTAATTGAAATTAAATCATCTTCACGCGATCCCGGGAGTAGAGCAAAGATATGTGTAAAAGCTATTGATACATCTCTAGATCCTGTTGGTGCATGCGTTTGAATGAGAGGTAGTAGGGTTCAAGCAGTGGTAAATGAACTTCAAGGTGAGAAAATTGATATTGTAAACTGGTCTGAGGATCCTGCAATCGTGGTTGCCAATGCTTTGTCTCCTGCAGAGGTTTTAAGAGTAAATGTTGACCAGCAAAACAAAAAATTAGATGTGATACTTACTGAAGAAAATTTAAGTAAAGCTATAGGACGAAGAGGTCAAAATGTACGACTAGCAACTAAACTCCTAAACTATGAAATAAATATTATGACCGATCAAGAAGACTCCGAGAGGAGACAAATTGATTTTAAAGAAAAAACAGAAAACTTAATAAAAAATCTAGAATTAGATGAAACACTGGGACAGCTATTAGTCGCTGAAGGTTTTTCAAATATAGATGAAATTAAGGACACTACTGAGGAGCAATTATCAAAAATTGAGGGTATAGAAAACGATACTGCCAAGGAACTTATAGACCGTGCAAAAGAATATTACGCAAAAGATCAAGAGGAAATATCAAAAAAAATTAAAGATTTGGGATTGGAGAATGATCTTATAAATCACGAGGGACTAACTCTTGGAATGTTAGTAACATTAGGGGAACAGAAAATTTTAAAATTAAGCGATTTTGCAGATTTAGCATCCGATGAATTGACTGGTAGCTATGACGAATTGAAAGGCGAGAAAATTAAAATTAGAGGTTATTTAGAGGATTTTGCTTTATCAAAAACAGAGGCAGATGAACTAATAATGTCGGCAAGAAAAAAAATTTATAAAGATTGAGGCATGAGAAATGGAAAAAAAGAGACTAAAATTATCTATTACTGGATCTTCAAAAAAAACTTTAAGTAGTATTGAACAAGCTAAATCACAATCAAAAAATGCAGTATTTATTGAGAAAAAAGCCGGTAGAATTTTAAGAAAAACCATAAATAACAAAATCAGTAGAAACAATCTCAACTTTAAATCCCAAGAAAAGTTTTCACCAGTTAAATCCTCGTTCATCGATCAAAAGCATACAAAGTCAGATTTTGAAAAAAGAAAATTAGCTGAGCAAAGAGCTACTAAAAGACTTAAAGGGGAGATTAGTCCTAAGGATACTAGTAAAAGAAAAACCAATATAAATAAAAGAGAGCTAAAACTTACACTCTCTAGAGCATTAAGTGAAGAAGATATTGGATCCAGGTCAAGAAGTATAGCCTCACTTAGAAGAGCTAAGTTAAAAGAAAATAGAGAGTTAAATAAACTAGAGGAAAGAATTGAGTCTAAACAAATTAAAAGAGAAATCAAAATACCAAAAGTAATTACGATTAGAGAGCTTGCTAATAGGATGGCAGAGCAATCGAGCAATATTATTAAACATTTATTGAGTATAGGTTTGACGGTTACAATAAATCACACGATTGACGAAGATACAGCAGATTATTTAGTTAAAGAATTTGGGCACATACCCTTAAGAGAACAAAAAACAGATGAAATTATTGACAAAATAATTGAAGATAAGAACGAGAATTTGAAGAATAGACCTCCAATTATTACTGTAATGGGCCACGTTGATCATGGCAAGACGTCAGTATTAGACTCTTTAAGAAATACTAAGGTTATTGATGGAGAGTATGGAGGCATAACACAACATATTGGAGCTTATCAAATTAATTATAAAAAAAATAATATAACATTTATCGACACACCGGGTCATGCCGCATTTACCGAAATGAGAGCAAGAGGAACAAAATTAACTGATATAGTAATTTTGGTAGTTGCAGCAGATGATGGTGTAAAACCACAAACTGTAGAGTCAATTAAACACGCAAGAGCAGCAAATGTGCCTGTTGTAGTTGCAATAAATAAGTGCGATTTACCTGAAGCAAACCCATCAAATGTCAGAAATCAATTACTTGAGCACGAGTTAATTTCAGAAGAGATGTCAGGTGATACTTTAATGGTTAATATCTCAACAAAAACAGGAAAAAATTTGGATAAATTGATTGAAGCTGTACTTTTACAGTCAGAAATACTTGACCTTAAAACAAATTTTGAAAAATCAGCCAAAGGAATTGTTTTAGAATCGAAAATTGATATAGGAAGAGGTCCAATAGTTAATATAATTATAACTGCTGGAACTTTAAAAAAAGGAGATTATTTTGTGAGTGGACTTAAATGGGGAAAAGTAAGAGCAATGTTAAATGACCAGGGTAAAAATTTAGATATGGCTTTACCATCAACTCCTGTTGAAATTTTAGGAATAAATGGAGCAGCAAAAGCAGGGGACGACTTTATAGTTTTAAAAAATGAAAAAGAGGCTAAATCAATTAGTGATGCAAGATTGCAAGATTCAAAAGACGGGAAAAGCCCTTTATCCATAATTAATAAAGAATTTATGTTCAAAGATAACAAAACAGAAGAATTGAATATAATAATTAAATCTGATGTGCACGGATCTTCAGAAGCAATAAAAAATGCAATTTCAAACATTAAGCACGAGGAAGTTGTTTCAAAAATAATATTATCAGATATTGGTATGATTACAGAAACTGATGTAACTTTAGCAAAAGCTTCTAAAGCGATACTTATTGCATTTAATGTTAAACCTACCAAAGAAGCCAAGAAATTAGCCGAAAAGGAAAAAATAACAATAAGATCATATAACATAATTTATGAAGTTATAGATTTTGTCAAAAGTAAAATGTCAGGTCTTTTAACACCAGATGTCGAGGAAAATATAATAGGATCGGCTGAAATACTTGAAATATTTAAAGTTTCAAAAGTAGGTAAAGTTGCAGGCTCTAAAGTTTTAGATGGAGAAATTGTACAACATTCAAGTGCCAGAGTTGTAAGAGATGGAAGTATCATATTTAATGGAAAAATTAGCTCTATTTTTAGAGAAAAAAATCAAGCCAAGCAAGTTTCTGCTGGACTCGAATGTGGTATTACCTTAAAGGACTTTAGTGATTTCCAGAAAAAAGACATTATTGAAGTATATAGTTCTAAAGTTCTAGAAAGATCTGTACAATGAAGAATAATAGACCAATAACTCAAAGACAACTAAGAGTCGGAGAAATGATAAAACAAGCTTTAAGTATGATTTTTATCAAAGATGAAGCCAAATTACCAAATCTCGAAACAAAAGAAATAACAGTCACCGAAGTGAGAATGAGCCCAGATTTAAAAACTGCAAAAGCATTTGTATTACCCTTGGGGGGAAAAGACTCAAGTCAAGCAGTAGACAAATTAAAAGAGTTTTCATTTGTAATACGCAAGGTTTTATCAAAAAAAGTAGCTATGAAATTTTTACCAAAAATTTTATTTGTTAAAGATGAATCATTTGATTATGCAGAGAAAATCGAAAATTTAATGAAGCAAATAAATAAGTAAAAGGAAGATATGAATAAAAAAAAAGATCTTGAAATTCACGAAAAAGATACAGGATCGTCAGGGGTACAAGTTGCCCAGCTTACAGACAAAATAGAAAATTTATCTCAACATATTAAGAAAAATAAAAAAGACAAACATTCGTCAGTTGGTCTGTTAAAAGCAGTTAATAGAAGAAAAAAATTGTTGGAATATTTAAAACAAAATGACAATGAAACTTATAAACAAGTTTTGTCAAAACTAAATCTAAGGAAATAAATGTTTAAAATTGTAAAAAAGGAAGTTGAAATAGCAGGAAAAAAAATAAGTTTAGAAACAGGAAAAATAGCAAGACAAGCAGATGGAGCAATTATAGCTCAATGTGGGGAAACTGTAGTTTTAGCAACAGTAGTAGGTGCCAAAAAAGTAAATCCAGATATGGATTACTTTCCGTTATCGGTAAATTATCAAGAGAAATATTATGCTGCTGGAAAAATTCCTGGCGGATATTTTAAAAGAGAAGCAAGACCAACAGAGAGCGAAACTTTAATATCGCGGTTGATTGACAGACCTATAAGACCTCTCTTTCCAGAAGAATTCAAGAATGAAGTACAACTACTACCAACTGTAATATCTTATGATAAAGAAAATGAAGCTGATATATTGGCAATTATTGCATCTTCTGCAGCACTAGCTATTTCAGGAATGCCATTTATGGGACCTATAGGAGCTTCCAGAGTTGGTTTTATTGGGGATAAATATGTTCTAAATCCTTCAAAAAAAGAATTAGAAAATTCAAAACTAGATTTGGTTGTGGCGGGCACTAAGGATGCAGTTTTAATGGTTGAGTCTGAAGCGAATGGATTAAGCGAGTTAGAAATGTTGAATGCAGTTAAGTTTGGTCATGAAGCTTTTGTCCCAGTAATTGAAATGATAGAACAACTTGCAAAAGAATGTAAAAAAGCTGATTGGGTTGTGGATAAAAAGGATCTATCAGAAGTCAGAAAAAAACTTGAGGAAGAGTTTACAGCTGATTTAAAAAAGGCTTTTGCCACAAAAGATAAGCAAGATAGATCAAATCAAATCTCTGAAATTACAGATAAGGCTAAAAAACTTTATGAGGAGAATGAGAAT
Organism: uncultured Pelagibacteraceae bacterium; assembly: GCA_902609065.1. Classification (GTDB taxonomy): domain Bacteria; phylum Pseudomonadota; class Alphaproteobacteria; order Pelagibacterales; family Pelagibacteraceae; genus Pelagibacter. The sequence continues at coordinate 7,349 of CACLQJ010000021.1, read as the reverse complement.
TACTCTGATTTAGATGTAAATTCTCAACTTAAGAGTCTTGAAAAAACCATTGTAAGAACTGATATTTTAAAAAATAAAAATCGCATAGATGAAAGAGGACTTTCCGATGTTAGACCAATCGAGTGTGAAGTTGGAATTCTACCTAGAGTGCATGGCTCTGCATTATTTACGAGAGGTGAAACTCAAGCGATAGTTACCACTACATTAGGCACTTCGGATGATGAACAAAGAATTGAAAGTTTAGAAGGACTGCAAAGAGAAAGATTTATGCTTCATTATAATTTTCCACCTTTTTCGGTAGGAGAAACGGGACGAATTGGAACTGGGAGAAGAGAAATTGGACATGGAAAATTAGCTTGGAGAGCTATTAATTCCTCTTTACCATCAAAAGAAAGTTTTCCATACACTTTTAGAATAGTATCTGAGATTACAGAGTCTAATGGATCATCATCAATGGCAACTGTCTGTGGAACATCCTTAGCATTAATGGACGCCGGAGTTCCAATTAAAGAACCAGTCGCAGGTATCGCAATGGGGCTAATCAAGGAGGGTGACAATTTTAGTGTTTTATCTGATATTTTGGGTGATGAAGACCACCTTGGTGATATGGATTTTAAAGTTGCTGGTACAAAAGATGGTATCACGTCGTTACAAATGGATATTAAAATTACTGGAATAACATTTGAAATAATGGAGCAAGCTTTGAATCAGGCAAAAGATGGCAGAATTCATATTTTAGGTGAAATGAATAAAGCTTTGTCAAAATCAAGAGATGGTGTTGGAAAACATACACCCAAAATGGAAAAAATAACTGTAGATAAAAAAGATATAGCGACAGTAATCGGAAAAGGTGGTGCTACAATTAGAGAAATCGTTGAGAAGTCCGGATCTAAAGTAGACGTCAATGACGAAGGAGTGGTTACTGTAGCGGCACCAGACGAAGACTCAAGAAATAAAGCAATGCAGATGATTAAAGATTTAACAGCAAAAGCAGAGTTAAATAAAATTTATAATGGGAAAGTTATGAAGATAATGGAATTTGGTGCTTTTGTTAATTTTTTAGGAAAACAAGATGGGCTTGTTCATATCTCAGAGCTTGCGGATAAAAGAGTTGCGAAAGTTACTGATGTTGTAAAAGAAGGAGATGAGGTAAAAGTTAAAGTAATTGGATTTGATAGAGGAAAAGTAAAACTTTCAATAAAACAAGCGGCTTTATAGAAAATTATTATGCAAAATCAAGAAATTATTAAAATAATTCAGAATCTCAAAGGTAGAAAAAACTATGTACAAAAAAAAGCAACTAAATTGGGTTTCTCTACTCTTTATTCATATTTTGAGGATAAAATTTTAAAAGAAAAAAAAGCAGCTTTAGTAAATGACAAAAATGAGACAAATGTAATTAAAATCAATAAAATAATTAAAAATAAAAAAAGCTGTAGTTGCTGCTGAATTAGGTTCGCTTTTTCCTTTCTTTTTTTAATCTTCTTCTTTCTTTTAGTGATATTTTAGGTTTCTTCATCACACTTTTGTCTTTGAATGATTTCCCGCTGTATCTTTTAGACATTTTTATGTAATATTTTTTGGATCTGGCATTCCCACTTTGTTATATCCGGCATCTACGTAATGAATTTCACCAGTAACACCAGCCGCCATATCACTCAATAAATACAGTGCTGAATTACCAACATCCATATTATCCACATTTCTTTTTAAAAAAGAATGATCTGCATTCCACTTATATAAAAATTTAGCATCTCCAATTGCTGATGCAGCTAGAGTTTTTATCGGGCCAGCACTTATTGCATTTACTCTCATCCCTTTGGATCCTAAATCCCTTGCTAAATACTTCACACTTGCCTCTAGAGCAGCCTTGCAAACACCCATTACGTTGTAATTAGGAATTGCTTTATTTGCTTCATAACTTAAAGTTATAAAACTGCCATTTACTCTCATTACTTTAGAGGCTTCTTTAGCAACTTCTGTAAAAGAAAAACAAGATATCAACATACTTCTTATAAAGTTTTCTCGAGTAGTATTTAGATATTCTCCCGATAATTCAGATTTATCAGAGAAAGCAATAGCATGAACAACAAAGTCGATTTCTCCCCATTCGGACTTTATGTCTTTAAACAAATTTATAATTTCATCTTTCTTTTCAACATCACAACTAAATATTTTTTTTGAATTAAGTTTGTCAGCTAAAGGAATAACCCTTTTTTTTAGTGCATCACCAAGATAAGTAAATGCAAGTTCAGCCCCTGCCTCTGAAAGTTTTTGTGCTATTCCCCAGGCTATAGATCTTTCATTTGCAACCCCCATTACTAAACCTTTTTTTCCCTTCATCAAACTCATAATTTAAACTTTCTCAAATACTAAGGTTGCGTTTGTTCCTCCAAAACCGAAACTATTAGACATAACAGAATTCAAACTAACATCCTTTTCTACTTTAGTGACTATCGGATAATCTCTTGCCTCATCGTCTATATCTGTAATGTTAGCTGATGCTGCAATAAAATTATTTTTCATCATTATTAAACTATAAATTGCTTCATGCACTGAGGTTGCTCCAAGAGAATGTCCAGCAAGAGATTTAGTAGAACTTATCTTTGGTTTATAATTTTTAAAAACTTCCCCAACTGCCTTTAATTCTGTAATGTCGCCAACTGGTGTTGAGGTGCCGTGAGTATTTATATAATCAATTTTATTTTTTGCAGTATTTAAGGCCATTTGCATACATCTAGCAGCGCCTTCACCCGATGGTGCAACCATATCGTAACCATCTGAAGTAGCACCGTAGCCAGTTAGTTCGGCATATATTTTAGCACCTCTTGCCTTAGCGTGCTCATACTCTTCTAAAACTAAAACCCCACCACCTCCAGAAATTACAAATCCATCTCTGGTTTTATCGTAAGGTCTAGAAGCTTTTTCTGGAGTATCGTTATATTTAGATGATAATGCTGTCATCGCATCAAACATTGCGGTCATTGCAAAATGAACTTCATCACTTCCACCTGCAAAAATAATTTTTTGCTTACCCAATTGAATTAATTCCATTGCATTACCAATACAATGTCCGCTTGTTGCACAAGCTGAACTTATTGTATAATTTACACCTTTAATTTTGAACGGCACAGCTAAAGTAGCAGAGGCAGTACTCGACATTGTTCTAGGCACAACGAAAGGACCCATCCTTTTTGGGTTTTTTGCCCTTGTTTTATCTGCTGCAAGAATAACATTTTCAATCGATGGACCTCCAGAGCCCATAATCATTCCCGTAGAAACATTACTAATCTCTTTATCTTCTAGCCCAGAGTCTTTTACTGCTTCTGCCATAGAAATATAATTATAAGCTGAACCAGGCCCCATAAATCTTATAAATTTTCTATCAACGTGATCTTCAAGTTTAATGTTTGGTTTTCCATGGACATTACTCTTTAAATTATATTCCTTATACTCTTCTGAAAAAGTAATTCCAGATTTTGAATTTAATAAAGATTTATAAACTTCCTCTTGATTGTTCCCTAAGCAAGAAACTACTCCAATACCAGTTATCACTACACGTTTCATTATTTAAACAATCCTACTTTAAGGTTTTCAGCACTATAAATTTTCTTACCATCAGCTAATAAAATCCCGTTTGCTAGACCGACTGTTGTACCCTCTTTAACAAGTATCCTTTTCATATCAATTTGATAAAAAGCAATTTTACAGCTTGTAAGCACTTCTCCAGTGAATTTTACGCTGTTTACGCCTAAAGCTCTTCCCCTTCCAGGGTTTCCAAGCCAGCCTAAATAAAAACCTACAAGTTGCCACATTGCATCTAAACCTAAACAACCAGGCATCACTGGGTCCCCTTTAAAATGACAATCAAAAAACCAAAGATCATTTTTAATATCTAATTCTGCTTTTATAATACCTTTTTTAAATTCACCTGTATTTTCCCTAATTTCAGTTATTCTGTCAAACATCAGCATTGGTGGAGATGGCAATTTAGCATTTCCAGGCCCAAAAAGCTCCCCATTAGCACAAGTAATCAACTCTCTATAGTCGAAGGAATTTTTTTTCATTAACAAAATATCTTAGTACTTGATTATGGCACAATTTAATATAAATTTCTCCAAGATAAGTATATTAATAATGGATAATAGCACTAATTTTATAGCAAAACTCAGAAATTCTGGCTTAAGACCCACTAAGCAAAGATTAAAAATATGCGAGGTTTTATTTTCTGGTAAAAATACATTTCATTTTTCGATAAACGAACTCTCGAAAATTATAATACAAAAAACAAATGAAAAAATTTCCTTAGCTACAATTTATAATACTGTTCATGCATTTTTAGGAAAGGGATATATTAAGCAGATTGCTGTTAATTCAGAGCAAAGTTATTACGACACAAATGTTTCTGAACATCACCATTTTTATGATGAGGACAAAAATCAACTTATAGATATTCATGATAGTGAAGTTGAGCCTGTTAAGATTAATCGCAAAATACCAGGAAAAAAAATAAAATCTATTGAATTGTTAGTTAAACTGCAGAATAGTTAAACATTTTTATTTAAGATAATTTTGACGCAACTCTATTGATTATTACTTTAGAATAGTTATAATCTAGAAATGAGTAAAGAAATACTTCAAGAAAAATCAAAATGTCCGTTTACAGGAACTGGCACCCCAGCTAAATACCCGACAGGAAAGGGTACTTCAAATAGGGATTGGTGGCCTAATAGTCTAAATTTGAAAATATTAAGTCAACATTCAAGTTTAGTTAATCCAATGGATAATAGATTTAAATATGCGAAAGAATTCAAAAAATTAAATTATAAAAAATTAAAAAAAGACTTACAAAAATTGATGACCGACTCACAAGATTGGTGGCCAGCAGATTATGGTCATTATGGTCCATTATTTATCAGATTAGCATGGCACGCTGCTGGTACTTATAGAACAGCTGATGGAAGAGGAGGAGCCGGAACAGGAAACCAAAGATTTGCACCTTTAAATAGTTGGCCCGATAACGTTAATTTAGATAAAGCTAGGTTATTGCTATGGCCAATAAAAAAAAAATATGGAAAGAAAATTTCTTGGGCAGATTTGTTTATTTTAGTCGGAAATATTGCCTTGGATTCTATGGGTTTCAAAACTTTTGGTTTTGGTGCGGGTCGTGAAGATATATGGGAGCCAGAGGATGATATTTACTGGGGTTCGGAAAAAGAGTGGCTCGGAGTAAACAGATACAGCGGGAAAAGAGATTTAGAACAGCCGCTCGGTGCATCACACATGGGTTTAATATACGTAAATCCACAAGGACCTGACGCAAATCCGGATCCTTTATTAGCTGCGCATGATATTAGAGAAACATTTGGCAGAATGGCTATGAATGATTATGAAACAGCAGCATTAGTTGCTGGTGGTCATACTTTTGGTAAATCTCATGGAGCAGCACCAGAGTCGCATAAAGGTCCTGAACCCGAAGGATCGAAAATTCACGAACAATCGAGCGGTTGGAATAGTAATTATAAAAGTGGAAAAGGTATTGATACTATAAGCAGTGGTATCGAGGGTGCATGGACACAAAATCCAATTAAATGGGATATGGGTTATTTAGATTGTTTATATGATCATGAGTGGGAACTTACAAAAAGCCCCGCCGGAGCACATCAGTGGACTCCAAAAAAAAATGGTCAACATATCAAGATGGTTCCAGATGCTCACGACAAAAGTAAATTACATCCACCGATGATGCAAACAACTGATATTTCTCTAAAAGTTGATCCAAGTTATGGTCCAATTACAAAGCACTTTCACAAAAATCCTAAAGAATTTCATGACGCCTTTGCAAGAGCGTGGTTTAAGTTAACTCATAGAGATATGGGGCCTAAAGTTTGCTATTTAGGACCAGATGTTCCAAAAGAAAATTTAATTTGGCAAGATCCTGTTCCAAAACAAAAATATAAGCTTAAAAACAAAGATATTAAATTTCTAGAAAACAAAATTTTAAATTCAGGCCTTACAGTTTCTCAACTAGTATCAACAGCTTGGGCTTCAGCTTCAACTTTTAGAGGCTCTGACAAACGAGGTGGTGCAAACGGTGCAAGAATAAAATTACAACCACAAAAAGACTGGCAAATAAATAAAATAGCTAAAGTTGATAAGGTAATTAAGATTTTAGAAAAAATTAAAAAAAAATTTGATAATGATAAGAGAAATGTCTCAGTTGCGGATTTAATCGTCCTAGCTGGAAATACAGCGATAGAGAAAGCTGCAAAAAAATCTGGTCATAAAATAAAAGTTCCTTTTTTACAAGGAAGAGGTGACGCAAAACAAGAGCAGACTGATGTTTTTTCTTTTAATTTACTAGAGCCTAAGGCAGATGGATTTGTAAATTACCAAAAAGGTAAATCAACTACTTCCCCTGAGGAGATGCTAATTGATAAAGCTCAATTGATGCAATTAACTGGTCCGGAAATGACAGTGCTATTTGGAGGAATGAGAGTATTAGGCACAAACTTCGATGGGTCAAATTTTGGAGTTTTTACAAAAAAAATTGGAACATTAACAAATGATTATTTCAAAAATTTATTAGATTTGAATATTACATGGAGTGAGAAAGATAAAAATGAGCAATATTTCCAAGGCAGAAACAGAAAAACAAACAAAGTTGTTTGGGAAGGATCAAGAGTAGACTTAATTTTCGGCTCAAACTCACAACTAAGAGCAATTTCGGAAGTTTATGCATCGGATGACTCAGCTAAAAAATTTGTTAAAGATTTTGTTAAAGTCTGGTCAAAAGTAATGAATCTTGATAGGTTTGATAAAAAACTTAATTAAATGATATTATGGTAGAACTTACTCAGGGGATTTTACAAACTAGCAAGAACGTTTTCAAAAACAATAGCGGCTCTTTAGTAAGAACTTTAATTTATACGATTGGACACTTCGCAATTGCTATAATATGTTTAATGTTAATTGCAGATGTTCCCTTTATTATAGCTTTAACTGACGCAATAGTAGAGCCACTAGCTAATTCTGTTTGGTATTTCGTGCTTGATAAAATTTGGACTAATAAATTTTCAAAAAAAAGTTAATTTACTTTTTTTCCCCATAGATTTCCTACTTCAACCCAACCAGTATATTCATCTGTTTGCACTTTGCACCAGCTCTTTTTACACTTTTTAATCAATAATAACCTTCCTTGATTTAACTTTGCAAGTGGTTTTGAAAATTTGGATGACTTTTTAAACATGTTGATTTCACTTAATACAATTAAAGATTTTGCTTTTTGTAATTGGGATATATGTATCCAGCCGCTATTTTTCTTATAGTCAATAACACGTCTAAAATTT
>CACLQJ010000020.1 GCA_902609065.1 uncultured Pelagibacteraceae bacterium | reverse complement strand
TATAATGCGAGCGGAATTTTATATAAAATTTCTGAGGCAAGAGTTTATACAGATAATGTTGAAAACGTAGGTATTATTAAAAATAATAAACTAATTCCCAATATATCGTTTCAACAAATTTCAGGAATTTTAAAAGATCCGTCTTTTAATAAAGTAATTAAGGCAGGTACACCAAGAATAATGAAAAAATTTGAGGGTAATATTTTATCATTAGTCCAAGGAGGAAGTGGAAATAACTACTTTCATTTTTTATTTGATATAATAATTAAAATTGAATTATGTAGAAATATAATTCCATTGGAAAAAATTGATTATTTTTACATGTATGGTAAAGAAAAATGGCAATTAGATATTTTAAAGGTATTCGGTATAAGTGAAGATAAGTTAATAGATAGCTCTAAATTTAGGCATATAAAAGGTTCAAACATAATAGCTTTAGAACATCCCTGGTATAATAAAGGCCTTATTCAAGAAGGGGTAAACAATCTTCCAAATTGGATAGTATTTTTTTTAAGAGATAGGTTTATTAATAACGCTAAGAAGTTCGATAACTCTGAATATATTTATATTGATAGATCAGACTCCACTTTTAATCGTTGTAAATTAATAAATAATGATGAAGTAATTCGCACTTTAGATAAAAATGGATTTCAAAGCTATAAAGTAAGTGAACTAGATTTTTACGAGCAAATTTATTTGTTTAATAAAGCAAAAGTTATAATAGGACCACATGGGGCCGCATTTTCAAATTTAATATTTTCTAACAAAGGTTTGAAACTATTTGAAATTATTCCCTCAGATCATTTAAGTTTAAAATGTAAAAAATTTTCTGATATTTTAGGATTTAAATATAATAGGTTCATGTTGGACAGGGTTGCAAATAAAAATGGGGATATGATATTGGATAAGGAAAAATTAGATCTTATTTTAAATTCAATATGAGTGTTTAGATAAATAATTTACTACTTCATCGTAATCCATTACTCTCATATATTCTTGGTAATTTAAATAAAAATCCTTGAACTTTAGTTTTTTAAAATTCTTTATTTTGGTATCTAACAAATCTCTATTTTTTATTTTACTAATTATGGAAACTCCATGATCTATTTTACATGTAATTGTATCACAACCATTTAATGTTCTATATTTTACTATAGATTTCCAAACATCTCCATTCCAAATTATTTTGTATCTAGGCACTGCTTGCTGATGAATGCTGCTTGGTAAAGAGTCATGTAGAAATATTAATCCGTTATTATTTAAACATCCTAAGGAATTTTCTATATCTTTACAAACTTGGTCATACTCATGGAGACCATCAATAAATATACAATCAAATTTTTCTTTATTTTTGGAAAAAAAAAAGTCGCTTGTTCCCTTAAAATTTCCACCAGAGTAAGGGTCTACACCTATTTTTTTTTAGTTTTCCGTCGATTATTCTGACCAATATAACAACCCCTAAATAAGTATCGTACCAACTATCTACCAATAAACATTTAAGCCTATCATTTATTTTCCCTATGGGACTTGGCAGTACCTCTATAATTTTTTCTAGTATTTCATCAACACCTTCACCAGTTTTACCTGAGCACGGAATAGAGTTCTTTGTGTCAATACCTATTACATCTTCAATCTGCTTATTAGATCTGTTCAAATCTGAAGCAGGTAAATCAATTTTATTTAAAACAGGTATAATTTCATGATTTGAGTCTAAAGCTTGATAAACATTAGCTAAAGTTTGAGCTTCAACTCCTTGGGTACTATCTACAATTAATATTGAGCCTTCACATGCATACAACGATCTACTTACCTCATAGCTGAAATCGACATGACCAGGTGTGTCTATAATATTTAAAATATAATCTTTACCGGATCTTGACCTATAATTTAACTTAACTGTCTGAGCCTTGATTGTTATACCTCTTTCTCTCTCAATATCCATTGAATCAAGAACTTGTGCTTTCATTTCTCTATCTGTTAGCCCACCACATTTATGAATAATACGGTCAGCTATTGTTGATTTTCCATGATCAATATGTGCAATGATTGCAAAATTTCTAATATTTTCGATTGAAGACATTTTATGATCTTAGTTGCGCACCTGTATGCTGTTCAACAGATTTAACAATTTTATCGGATATATTTATTAAATCACTGTCGTTCAAGGTTTTATCATCAGATTGGATAGTTACTTTTAATGCAATCGATTTTTTATCTGAGGGAATATTTTCTCCTTCATAGACATCAAATATTTTAATTTTTTTTATTAATGACTCATCTGTATTTTTAATTGCATCGACTAATGACTGAGCATTCATATTTTTACTAATTAAAAAAGCGAAATCTCTTTCTGACTTTTGATAATCTGATAAAACTAGGCTATTTCTAATTTTTTTGTTTTTTTTTTTTAAATTAACTAAATTTTCTAAAAGAATTTCAAAACCAAACGTTTCATTAATTATTTTAGGATGTAATTGCCCAAAATGTGCCAATAAGCTTCTTTTATCTTTTGAAAAAATTGATCCCGAAATACCAGGATGATAATATGAGGGTGAAATGTCTTTTAGTAACATTTCATTTCTATCCACTCCTAACTCAACAAGTGATTGGATGAGATCTCTTTTTATATCAAATACATCTATTTTTTTTTCTCCTAAATGATCTTGTTCATCGTGTTGTCTTTTTTTAACACCACAGACAATAGTTATCTGATCTCCAGGTTTTTTACTTGTGAATACTGGACCAATTTCAAATAAAGATTGATCAGAAAAACCTCTATTTAAATTTTTTTCCATATAGTAAATTAAATTGGGGTATAAAGAATTTCTAAGTACGCCTAACTCTGAACTTATAGGATTTATTATTTTTATAGTTTTTAAATTTTCTTTAAATTTGTTATTAATTTTCTCATCACTGAAGGACCAAGTTATAGTCTCATAATAACCCTTGGAGGCTACTGATCTTTGGGCTAAATGGAAATGTTTTTGATAAAAATTTAGTGTTGGTTTTAGTCTATTTTTTTTAGGCTCGATCGATTTAATATTATCAAAACCTAAAATTCTAATAATTTCCTCAACTAAATCAATCTCACCAAATATATCTGGTCTCCAGGTTGGTATTTTTATTTCAATTAATTTACTTTTCTTTTTTGCTTCAAAACCTAGTTTAGTTAAAATGTTAATGACATCTTTCTCATTAATCTTAATACCTATTATTTTTGATACTATTTTAGAGTTAAATTTTATTATTTTATTTTTGAATTTTTTTGTTTCTTGAATATCAATATTTGAAGTTTCGCCACCACAAATTTTAATTATTAATTTAGCCGCCATTTCTAGACCCTCTTTCACTGATTGAGGATCTATTCCTCTTTCAAATCTAAATTTAGCATCACTATTGATTTCTAATTCTTTTGATGTTTTTCTTGTAATGATTGGATCAAAATATGCCGACTCTATTAGTATATTTTTAGTGTCCATTTCTGTCCCTGATCTAACGCCCCCGATTATACCACCTAAGCCTAGGGGGCCCATATCATCAGAAATCACACACATATTTTCTTTTAAAGTATATGTTTTGTTGTCAAGTGCTTTAATAATTTCACCTCTTTTCGAATTTCTTACTGTGATAGAATTTTTTATTTTGTCTAAATCATATGCGTGTAGTGGTCTATTTAGGTCAAACATTACATAATTTGTGACATCAACAACTGCAGATATAGGTCTTAAACCTAATGACAAAATTCTGTCTTTTAGCCATCTAGGACTTTCTTTATTAGTTACATTTTTAATAAGGCAACTTCCAAATATTGAACAGGCTTGATTTTTATCTTTTTCTATTTTTACCCTTAAGGTGTGCTTTGACGTTTTGCTAAATTTAACTTTTTTTATTTCTTTAAGATTACCATAGCCACATGCATAAAGATCTCTTGCTATTCCCCTTACACCTAAGCAATCTGGTCTATTTGGTGTAATGGACAATTCTATAACGTTATTATTATTTTTACTCTTAAAATATGGCTTTCCAATACTGCCGGTATATTTTTGACTTAGCGAAATAATTCCCCCTGAGTCTTTGGACAATTTTAGCTCAGCTTCAGAACAAAGCATACCATAAGAAGTCTCTCCTCTTATTTTTGTAACTTCTAATTTCATTCCATTTTTTGGTATTATTGAACCTGGTGGAGCGTAAATAGTTAATAGACCCTCTTGAGCATTTGGTGCGCCACAAACAACTTTTATAGTTTCTTTTGCTCCTATTTCAACATCACATAGCTTCAGTCTGTCAGCATTAGGATGTTTGTTAGCTTTAACAATTTTTGCAACTATAAAATCACTTAATTCACTTTTTGCATGCTCAACATTTTCAACTTCTAGACCTATTCCATTAAGTTTCTCAATAATTTGTTGCTCACTTTTTTTTGTATTTAAATGATCACTCAACCAATCTTTAGTAAACTTCATCTACTTAGTCCTCTATAATTAGTTGGAACATCTAATGGATCAAAACCATAATGATTTAACCATCTATAATCACATTCAAAGAAAGATCTTAAATCATTAATTCCATATTTTAACATAGCCAGTCTATCTATACCAATACCAAAAGCGAAACCCTGAAATTTATTTGGATCCACTTTGCAGTTTCTTAGAACATTTGGATGAACCATTCCACAACCTAATATTTCGAGCCATTTGTCTCCCTCGCCAATTATAATTTTATTATTTTCCATTCTGTAACCTATATCTACTTCTGCAGACGGTTCCGTGAAAGGAAAATGGCTGGGGCGAAATCTCATTTTAATTTTTTCAATTTCAAAAAATTCTTTAATAAAATAGTTTAAACATCCCTTTAAGTGTCCCATATTTATGTCTTTATCAATATGAAGACCCTCTAGCTGATGAAACATAGGAGTATGAGTTTGATCACTATCACTTCTATATGTTCTGCCTGGAGCAATGATTTTAAATGGTGGTTTTCCTTTTAACATTGTTCGAACTTGAACTGGAGATGTATGAGTTCTCAATAATGTTTTCATTTCTTCATCTAAATAGAAAGTGTCATGCATATCTTTCGCAGGATGATTTTTGGGTGTATTAAGTGCAGTAAAATTATTATATTCATTCTCCACATCGGGTCCCTCTTCAACAGAAAATCCTACTTCTGAAAAAATACACGAGATTTCGTCAATTACTTGAGAAACTGGGTGAACTTTTCCAATTCTAAAATCTTTTTCGGGTAAAGTTACATCAATTTTTTCTTTATTCACTTTGTCTATAATTTCTTTATCTAAAACTTCATTTGATTTTTTTGAAAAAAGTTCTGAAAGCTCTTTTTTTGAACTATTTATATTAGCGGCAAAATTTTTTTTTTCATCTGGAGATAAAGATCCTAATTTCTTAAATTCTGAATTTATTATTCCATTTTTACTAAATATTTCGGAACTTATTTGATTTAATTCAAATAAATTTTTTGAATTTTTTATTTTTTCTTTAAATTCAATTACTTTTTTTTCAAATTCAGACATTTTAACAGATTATTTCTTAAACAAATAAAAACAATAGACAATGATTGTTAATTTAGTGCGGCTTGGGCTTTTTTTACGATAGTTTTAAACGCCTCTGGGTTGTCATAGGCAATTTCCGCTAGAATTTTTCTATCAATTTTTATACCTGATTTGTTTAATCCATTGATAAATTGTGAATAAGTTAAACCCTCTTGTCTTGCTCCTGCGTTAATTCTTTGTATCCATAAAGACTTAAATTCCCTTTTTTTGTTACGTCTATCTCTATAGGCATATTGCATTGCTTTTTCCATAGCTTGTCTTGCAATTCTTATAGTATTTTTTCTTCTTCCCCACTGACCTTTTACCGCTTTTAATACTTTTTTATGTTTTGCCCTGCTTGTTACTCCACGTTTTACTCTAGACATATTAACCTCTTAGACTGTAAGGCATGTAAGATTTAACAATCTTTTCATCTTGTTTTGACATAACAGTCGTTCCTCTTTGTTTCCTAATTTGTGAATTAGTTCTTTTAATCATGCCATGCCTTTTTCCAGCTTGTGCCATTATTACTTTGCCCCTTGCTGAAATTTTAAATCTTTTTTTAGCTGAACTTTTTGTTTTTAATTTTGGCATAATTGCCAGGTTTATACTAATATAAATATTATTTTACAATAGATATTATAGCTTATAAAGGCTGGATTACCATAATCATTTGTTTGCCATCAAATTTTGGCTGTAACTCAACTTTACCTATAGACTCCATGTCATTCTTAATTTTTTCCATCAAATTATTTCCCAGCTTCGTATGTTGCATTTCTCTACCTTTAAATCTGATCGTAAATTTTACTTTGTCACCTTTAGAAAGAAACTTTTGTGCATTCTTAATTTTAAAAGTATAATCATGAACTTCTGTAACAGGTCGAAGCTTTATCTCTTTTAATTCTATTTTTTTCTGTTTCTTTTTGGCCTTATTTAATTTTTTCTGCTGGTCGTATTTATACTTTCCCATATCCATTATTTTACAAACTGGTGGACGAGCATTCGGAGCTATTTCTATTAAATCAAGATTTTCTTGTTTAGCCTTTGAAATTGCTTCTTGAAGATTTAATACACCAAGATTTTCTCCATCACTATTTATAACTTGCACTTCGGGTGAAGTGATTCTATTATTAGATCTAGGCCCTTTTGGTTTTGTTCTTCTTTGAAAATAATTTTGTTTAGGAAATGGCACTTAGTTAATTGGGGGCTTACTCAAGATAGAATATTTTTGCAAAAATTTATTTAGTTCCATACTTTCATGTTTTGTAGAACCTAGTTTTCTAATAGTTACTGTGTTAGAGTCAACTTCTTTTTTTCCACATATCAACAATATTGGTATTTTTTTCAAAGAATGATCTCTAATTTTGTAGTTTAGATTGTGATTTTTTAAATCGACTTCACTTGTAATACCAAATTTTTTCAACTCACTGTTAACTTTTTTGGCATAATCATCAAAATCTTCTGAAATAGGTATTACAATTGACTGCAATGGAGATAGCCAAAATGGAATTTTGCCTGAATAATTTTCAATTAGTATTCCAATAAATCTCTCTAAGGAACCAAATAAAGCCCTATGAAGCATTACAGGAACTTTTTTAAAACCATCTTTGTCAACATAGCTAGCACCTAGTCTCCCTGGCAAATTTAGATCCACTTGCAAAGTTCCGCATTGCCAGTCTCTTCCGATGGCATCTCTTAATACAAATTCAATTTTAGGACCGTAAAATGCTCCTTCTCCTTTATTAATATCATATTTTAAACCAGTTTTTTTTATTGCTTTTATTAAAGCATCTTCAGATTTATCCCAAACATAGTCCTCTCCAACTCTTACTTTAGGTCTATCTGAATATTTCAGAATTATATTTTCAAACCCTAGATCTTTGTAGATTTCTAAAATTAAATTTGTTACTGATATACACTCTTGAGTAATTTGATCTTCTGTACAAAATATATGTGCATCATCTTGGGTAAAGGCTCTAACTCTTAAAAGTCCATGCAAAGATCCTGAAGGTTCATATCTGTGAACTTTACCAAATTCTGACATTTTTAATGGCAAATCTCTATAACTTTTTAAACCTTGATTAAATACTTGGACACATCCAGGGCAATTCATTGGTTTTATGGCAAATACTTTTTCATCAGGGGTAGTTGAAGTATACATATTGTCTCCAAATTTATCCCAGTGTCCTGATTTTTCCCAAAGTGATCTGTCAAGTATTTCTGGAGTATTAATTTCGTAATATCCAGCATTATCTTGTTTTATTCTCATATACGAAATTAGTTTTTGAAATAGACTCCAGCCTTTTTGATGCCAAAAAACTGAGCCCGGACTTTCCTCTCTAAAATGAAAAAGGTCCATTTCTTTACCAAGCTTTCTGTGATCTCTTTTTTCTGCCTCTTCTAGTCTATTCAAATATTCGTCTAATTCTTTTTTGGAACTCCAACAAGTGCCATATATTCTCTGAAGCATTTCATTGTTTGAATTACCACGCCAATACGCTCCAGAAACTTTTGTAAGTTTAAATGCTTTACCAATTTTACTTGAGGAAGATAAGTGAGGACCTCTACAAAGATCATGCCATGTATCTCCATGATGATAAATCGAAAGTTCTTCAGTTTCTGGAATACTATCTATAATCTCTGCTTTATATTTTTCTCCAATTTCATTAAAGTGATCTATCGCTTTAACTCTATCCCAAACTTCTCTTTTTGTTTTCACATCTTGATCAATTATTTCTGACATTCTACTCTCAATTTTTATTAAATCGTCGCTCGTGAATGGTTCTTTCCTCGCAAAATCGTAGTAAAAACCATTTTCTATAACTGGGCCAATAGTTACTTGCGTTTTAGGAAATAGCTGCTGTACCGCCATAGCCATTATGTGAGCTGCGCCATGTCTAATAACATCGAGGCCTTCTTTATTTTTTGGAGTGATTATTCTAACTTTAGAGTCTTTTCTTATTTCGTAGTTAAGGTCTTTAAGCTCGCCATTAACCTCCATAATTAAAGCCTGCTTTGCTAATGAGTGACTAATTTTTTCGGCAATTTTTAAACCATCTATTTTTTTTTCAAAACTAAGCTTATTTCCGTCTGGTAGTATAATATTAGGCATTTATTAATTTTTTGTACTCTGAATAAGTAGTATTACACATTTTTTCAACATTAAATTTAACAATAACATTTTTTCTTCCCTCTGCACCAATCCCATTCAAAGTAACTTCGCTTAAATTTAATACTTCATTTAACTTTTCACTTAGATTTTTTGTGTTTCTGGCAGTAAATAAAAAGCCTGTTTTATCGTTAATTATTGTCTCATTTGAACCACCAATGTCACTTGCAATAATCGGTTTTTCCATTGATTGTGCCTCAACCGAAACCCTCCCAAATGCCTCTGGCTCAATTGAGGACGATACTACGACGTGTGAGATTTCGTAAGCAATTGGCATTAATTCTAGGTGATCTACGAACAATATATTATTATTTAGTCTATGTTGTTCAACCAATCTTATTAATTTTTTTTTATATATTTTTCTACCTTGATCACTTCCTAAAATTACTGCAGTAAAATCTAATTCTGGTGAATTTTTTTTTAAAAAACTTATTGCCTCAATAAACATTTCTTGTCCTTTCCATTCAGTAAGCCTACCAGGTAATAATATTATTTTTTTTTCATTGGTAATATTCCATTTTTTTCTTAATAAGTTTTTATCGCTTTCTGTAATTTTTTTTGGGTTAAAATATTCTGTGTTTATACCTCTAAAAATAACTAAAAATTTTTTATCATTTGATAAATATTTTGAATAATTTTCTTTTATATGTGAAAATATGAAATTTGATCCAGCAATAATTAAATTAGATCTAACCATTACAGAATTGTACCATTTTTTTAAATCACTTTTAAAATTATATGTTCCGTGAAAAGTGGTGACGAATTTTCGTCTAGTTAATTTTGTTGCAATAAGGCATGACCAGGCCGGTGCTCTACTTCTTGCGTGTACTATGTCAATATTAAGAGCTATAATAATCAGTGTTAATATAATTGTGTTTAACAGAATTAATATTGGGTTTTTGCTCTGTACAGGCAGTCGAATTATTTTCACTTTTTTTCTGTTTGTAAATTTTAACAAAGGTCCGCCACTAGTTACAATATATGACTTACAATTATTTTCATGCAAAAAGTGTGCTAGATCAAAACATCCAGTTTCTGCACCTCCATAACCAAGTTTTGGTATGACCTGTAAAATTTTTATTTTTGATACCATTACAACTACTTATATATTAAGTAATAATTCTAATAAACTTTTATGAGCAAAATTAAATACATTAAATTATCAAAAAATATAAAAATTAGATATTTAACAAACAATTTAAGGAAGAATCTTTATGTTGTTTTTTTGCATGGCTTTATGTCTGATATAGAGGGTGAAAAGCCTAAAATTTTACGTAAATTCTGTAATAAGCTAAAATTGGGTTTTTTTGCAATTGAATATTCTGGACATGGCAAATCATCAGGCAAATTTACTGAGGGCAATGTGAGTAAGTGGAGTAATCAAGTAAAGTTTTTTATAAAAAAAAAAGTTAAAAATAATAAATTTATTCTTGTTGGTTCTAGTATGGGTGCTTGGTTGTCAACATTGCAATTTAAATATTTTAAAAAACAAATAAAAGGTTTTATTGGAATAGGTTCTGCGCCAGAATTTCTTGACAAAGTTATGTGGAAAAAATTTACTAGTAAAATGAAAAAAGAAACAATTAAAAAAGGTATTTACTACTTAAAACATGGTGGGTATGAGTATCCTATAACATATCAATTAATTAAAGATGGAAAAAGAAATAAAGTTTTAAATAAAAAAATACTTACAAAAATACCAGTAACATTATTTCATGGAACAAAAGATGAGGCTATTCCTGTAAAATATTCCCAAAAGTTAATTAAAGTATTTACTAGCGCAAAACGAAAATTAATTATAATTAAAAAAGGTGATCATAGTTTATTTTCTAATAAGTATCAAAAAAGAATATTAAAAGAGCTGGAGAGTATAATTAATAGGCAAGTTTAGCTTGCAAAACCTTTTATCTCTTTATTTGTAATCGGATTATCTAATTTATCTAACATTTCTTTTGGACAAACTTGGTAAAAATTAATTAACTCTTGATCGAAGTTTTGAATTATTTTCTGTGAAATTTTCGAATTAGTCTCGACAAAATGTTGATTTACTAAATCTTTAAGATAATTTTTCCAATATTTAGTTTCGAGCCTTTGCCAAACGACAGTTTCTGAATTGACTTTTTTTTCAAATTCCTTTTTTTCATCATACACGAATGCCATACCACCTGTCATTCCAGCTCCAAAATTGTCTCCTATGTCACCTAATATCACTATACTTCCACCGGTCATATATTCACAACCATTTGATCCACAGCCTTCAACAACTGAAATGGCTCCAGAATTTCTTACAGCAAATCTTTCACCAGCTTGACCAGCTGCAAATAAATTTCCTGAAGTGGCTCCATACAACACTGTGTTACCTATAATAGTATTTTCATTTGATATTAAATTACTTTCTTCACGAAGTTTTATTGAAATAGTTGCGCCTGATAAGCCTTTAGCAACATAGTCATTTGCGTCACCTTTAAGAGTAAGTTTTAAACCTTTTGTTCCAAAAGCTCCAAAAGATTGTCCTGCAGATCCTATGAAGTTTATCTGTACAGAATTTTCTGGTAGTTCATTGTTTCCAAATTTTCTGTATAAATTGTAAGAAATTCTTGTGCCAACTGCTCTATCTGTATTTTGAATATAGTAAAATTTTTCATTTTTTTCGTTATTATCTATACAATTTTCAATCTCGTTCCATATTTTTTGATCCAGGGTGTCAGGGACTTCATTAATAATTGGTTTTTCACAAAATCTTTTATTTTTGCCGGGATCAGCTTGTACAAATAATGGGTTAAGATCTAAATCATCTAGATTAGAAGATCCTTTACTTATCTGTTTTAATAAATCTGTTCTTCCTATAATATCATTAAGATTTTTAAAACCTAATTCAGCAATTATTTCTCTAACTTCTTGAGCAATAAAACTAAATAGATTTACAACTTTCTCTGGTGTACCATTGAACTTTTCTCTCAATTTTTCATCCTGAGTACAAACACCTACGGGACAAGTATTTGAATGACATTGCCTTACCATAATGCACCCCATGGCTACGAGCGATGTAGTGGCTACGCCGTATTCCTCGGCACCCATCATTGCTGCAATAACGACATCTCTTCCGGTTTTTATACCTCCATCGGTCTTTAAAGTAACAGTATGTCTAAGATTATTAAGTGTTAACACTTGATTGGCCTCAGTTAGGCCCATTTCCCATGGAATTCCTACATACTTCACACTTGTTTGAGGTGATGCACCTGTACCACCATTATGTCCAGAAATTAAAATTATGTCCGCCTTTGCTTTTGCCACTCCTGCTGCAATAGTTCCAACACCTGAAGATGCAACTAGTTTCACACTAACTCTTGCTTTTGGATTTATTTGTTTAAGATCATAAATTAATTGTGCTAGGTCTTCGATTGAATAAATATCATGATGTGGTGGTGGAGAAATAAGTGTAACACCTTTAGTTGAGTGTCTTAATCTAGCTATTTCATCTGTAACTTTAAAACCAGGCAGTTGTCCACCTTCACCTGGTTTAGCTCCCTGAGCAATTTTTATTTCAATTTCGTTACAATTATTAAGATAGTCTACAGTCACTCCAAAACGCGCTGATGCAATTTGTTTTACTCTTGAATTCGCAGAGTCGCCATTGGACATTGTTTTAAATCTTACGGAGTCTTCACCTCCCTCTCCACTACAAGATGCTCCTTTAATTCTATTCATTGCCACTGCTAATGTTTCATGTGCTTCTTTTGACAATGCTCCATGAGACATGCTCCCACTACCAAATCTTTTTAAAATATTTTCAATTGGTTCAACCTCATCAATTCCTACAGGTATCTTTTTATTAAAACCAACTAAATCCCTTAAACTTATAGGTGGTAGATCGTAAATACCCTTTGCATATTTTTTGTATGTCTCGTATGACCCTGATGTAACAGCACTTTGTAATAAATGTATCAATTTACCTTGATATTGGTGTTTCTCTCCATTTTTTCTGTATCTATAAATTCCACCAATTGGCAGGATATTCGTACCAGTTTGAAAAGCATCTTTATGGATTGTCCTAATTTTTTTTTCTATTCCTACTAAGCCAATCCCAGAAATTTTGGACGTCATTCCTGGAAAATATTCGTTAACTACAGTTCTACTTAAGCCTACTGTCTCGAAATTACAACCACCTCTATAAGAACTTAGAACTGATATACCCATCTTAGACATTATTTTTAGCAACCCAAGATTAACAGATTTGATATACCTATTTATACACTCTTCAAAGTTAAGATTATTAAATAATTTTTTTTGAAATCTTTCATACAAACTATCGAAGGCCAAATAAGGGTTTACAGTGGTTGCACCAACACCTATCACAGTTGCAAAAGAATGAGTATCTAAACATTCTCCTGATTGCACATTTATTGAAACATAGCCTCTAAGTCCCAATTTCACTAAGTTAGTGTGTATTGCCCCAACACTTAATAAAGTAGGTATTGGAAATTTATCTTCTGAAATATTTTTTGTCAGATATTACTATTTGCGTTGTTCCTTGCCTAACTGCGATTTCAGTTTCTTTTTTTTAGTCTGTTTAGAGCGTTTTCTAATGTTTCATCGCTGTAAAAAGTACAATCAAAAATTTTATAATTGCTTCCAAAATAATTTATAAATTTCTCAAATTGTGAATTGGATAAGATTGGACTGTTTAAAACATATATATTTTCCTCTGTAAGATTACTAAAATCCAAAATGTTACCCAAGTTTCCAAATCTAGTTTTTAAACTCATAACTTTATTCTCTCTTAACGAGTCGATCGGAGGATTAGTGACTTGACTAAAATTTTGTCTAAAATAATGATATAAGGGTCTATATTTGTCTGAAAGGACTGCTAGAGGAGTGTCATCCCCCATTGATCCGGTTGCTTCCTTTGCATCTTCTGCCATTGGATGGAGTATTAATTCTAGATCCTCTAAACTATATCCAAAAGTATGTTGACGTTTTCTAAGTTCCACACCCTCATAATTATTTTTTTCATTTTCTATTAGAAACTTTTTATCTAAATCAATTATTTGGTTATTAAAGTGTTTATATTCTTTAGCCAAGTAATCTTTAATTTGACTATTGGTAAAAACTTTTCCTTTTTTCAATTCTAACCCCAATTATTTCTCCAGGTCCAAGTCTACCTTTTCTTATAATTTTTTTTTCATTTAAATCGACCATTCCAGTTTCAGATCCTGCGAATAATAATTTATCTCTAGTAATTGTGAATCGTAATGGCCTTAATCCGTTTCTATCAGATGCGGCAATGACCCATTCATTGTCAGTGCCTGCTATTGCAGCTGGTCCATCCCACGGCTCCATTGTGCTATTTAAAAAATTAAAAAGTTTTAATTGATTATTGGGCAAAATTTTACTTTTCTTGGACCACGCATCTGGAATTAACATTAACTTAGCTAAGGGTGCTGAGTGACCTGACATGCTTAAAAGTTCAAAGACATTATCTAATGAAGCTGAGTCGGAATTACCTTCAGGGATGACTGGTTTCAAGTTTTCCATGTTGTCGTAATTAGCATCAAACATTTCTTCTTCATGAACTTTCATCCAATTTATATTTCCCTTCAAAGTATTTATTTCACCATTATGTGCAATTGATCTGAAAGGTTGAGCAAGGTCCCAACTTGGTGCTGTATTTGTTGAAAATCTTTGATGAAATATTGCATATCTTGATATAAATCTATCGTCATTTAAATCTAAATAAAAATCTGACAGCGCTTCAGCTAAAAACATTCCTTTGTAAATAATCGACTTTGAACTGAAAGAACAAATATAAAAATTATTTAAATGTTTATCTCTACATAACTTTTCAATTTTTCTTCGAGTTTCGTAAAGTTTTCTCTCTAAATCTTTTCCTTTAATTTGTTTATTATTTATTTTAAATAAAACTTGAGTAATTTCTGGTCTTGTTAGCTCAGCTTTTTCACCTAAAACTTTTGGATCTACTGGGACCTGTCTCCATCCATAAATATAAAAATCATTTTTAGTTAATTCACTCTCAACAATAGTTCTGCAACTCTCCTGAGCTGAATAATCATTTCTGGGAAGAAAGATCATGCCTACGCAAACTTCATCATTTTTATTGTGCTTATGTCCTGTAACTTCTATTTTTTCTATAAAGAAATCAGAAGGAATTTCTATATGTATACCTGCACCATCTCCTGTTTTTCCATCGGCATCTACCGCCCCTCTGTGCCAAACAGCTTTAAGTGCTTGGATTCCGTATTCTACTACTTTTCTACTTTTTTTTCCCTCTGTAGATGCAACTAAACCGACACCACACGCGTCATGCTCCATGTTCTCTGAATAAGCATGATTTTCTTTAAGTTTCTTTAAATTTTTATTTCTTAAATCCACTATGCTACTTTTCTCTCTCTTTTTGAATTAATAAATTTAACTATTTGATCTGAAACATCTCTCCCATCCTTAATAGCCCAAACCACTAGGGATGCCCCCCTAACAATATCTCCAGCAGCAAAAACTCCAGGTACCGATGTTTGCATTGTGTCAAAATCAATTTTAATTGTTCCCCACTTTGTAACTTTTAGTCTTTCCTCATTAAATAAATTTGGTAAATCCTCTGGGTCAAAGCCTAAGGATTTAATTACTAAGTCTGCATTAATTGAGTAATTTGTATTTTTTACAATTTCTGGTCTTCTTCTTCCGCTATCATCAGGTTCTCCAAGTTTTATTTTATTTACCTCAACGCTTTCAACTTTGTTGTTACCATTAAATTTTGATGGACTTGACAACCACACAAATTCTATTCCCTCCTCTTCTGCGTTCTGAACCTCCCTTGCAGATCCAGGCATATTTTCTTTATCTCTTCTGTACAAACATTTTACAGACTTGGCTTCTTGTCTAATTGCAGTTCTTACGCAATCCATTGCTGTGTCACCACCGCCAATTACAACCACGTCTTTTCCTTTAGCATTTAAAGTGCCATCGTCAAATAATTCCACTTTATCCCCTAAGCCTTTTTTGTTAGAAGCAGTTAAAAATTCCATTGCAGGAAAAATATTAGCTAGATCACTACCAGGTAAATTTATTTCTCTTGCTTTATATACTCCAGTTGCAATCAAAATTGCATCGTGTCTATCTTTCAGATCTTTTAAGGTAGCATCTTTTCCTACTTCGAAATTAAAAACGAGAAAAATG
>CACLQJ010000019.1 GCA_902609065.1 uncultured Pelagibacteraceae bacterium | reverse complement strand
AAAAGAATGGTTAAAAAGTCAAGTTTCAAGAGCCTTTTTACCAAAATACTTCCCAGATTATAAAAAATATTTATGGATTGATTGTGATGCATGGGTTCAAGATTGGAATTGTTTGGAATTGTATTTTAAAGCTTGCGATAGCGGAAAGCTTGGAATTACACAAACAATAGGGCCCGGTTATAAAATAACCTCTAAAGTAAAGTGGATATTTGGAAAATTTGCTCAAATAAAATCTCAAAATTTTAAACACGCATTAAGTTCAAATATAAATTTGCATGATGCGAGGAAACTTGCATTTGCTCCTCACATAAATATTGGAACATTTTCATTAGAGAAAAATTCAACCTGCTGGGATATATGGCAAAAGAACCTGAAAAAAACTCTTAGTGCGGGTAAAATTTTTGGATCTGAGGGTCTAGCTATAAATTTAAGCGTTTACGTTGATGGTGTTAATACCGAGTTTTTACCATTAAACTGCAATTGGATTGCAAGTAATTTACTACCTAAGTTTGATGAAAATAATAATTGCTTCGTAGAACCTTATCTGCCTAATAATAAAATTGGTATAATGCATTTAGCAGCTGGTATTTGGGAAAATAGTAAAGATATGAGAATAGATAAAAGTGTTAAAATAAATATTCAATCAATTTCAAATAATACATTGTCAAAAAGTTTAAGGTTTCTATCCAATTGAAAAAAAATAGAATTTCAAAAAATTGGATTAATAAGCAAAGAAGAGATATTTATGTTAGACAATCTAAAATCGAAGGCTATAGATCTAGGGCAGTTTATAAACTTAAAGAAATAAACGATAAATTTAAAATATTAAGAAATGGCCAGTCAATAGTAGACCTTGGAGGAGCTCCAGGAAGTTGGTCTCAATATTTATCTTCGACATTAAAAAATACAAAATTATTAGCGATTGATCTTCTTGAGATCCAAGAAATTAAAAATGTAAAGTTAATGAAAGGAGATTTTACTGATGATATTTATAAACAAAAAATTAAGTTCTTTTTTAATACTAAAATAGATTTGGTAATTTCTGATATGGCTGTAAATACCACAGGAAACAAAAATCTAGATGCAATTGTTACTGGAGAGTTAGCTATGGAGTCTATTGAATTTGCAAAAGAAATGTTAAAAACAAATGGTCAATTTGTCACAAAAATTTTTATGGGCTCCTCATTTAATGAAATAGTATCTAAATCTAAAAAATACTTTAGAGAAACTAGTGTTTTTAAACCACCTTCTAGCAGAAAAGACTCTAAAGAAACTTTTTTAATATCCAAATTTTTGAGATCGTAAGTCTTTTAATTTACATAGAATCGTATATATAAGGACATGGGCCCTATAAAAGAAGCACTCACATTCGACGATGTAACACTAACACCAAAGTACTCCTCTGTCTTACCATCAGATGTACAAACGGAAACATCACTTACAGGTAATTTACAAATTAAAATACCATTAATAACTTCTGCTATGGATACTGTTACAGAAGCAAAAATGGCAATAGCAATTGCAAAAGCTGGAGGAATTGGGGTTATACACAGGAATTTATCGGTAAATAAACAAGTTATTGAAATAAAAAAGGTAAAATCTTTGGGATTAAAAGTTGGGGCAGCAGTTGGAGCTGGAACTAACGAATTCGAAAGAGCTAAAGAGATTCTAAAATGTAAAATTGATTTAATTGTCGTAGATACTGCCCATGGCCACACAAAAAAAGTAGGAGAGATAATTAAAAAAATTAAGAAGATTAAACCAAAATCAGTCGCTCTTTGTGCAGGAAATGTTGCTACTGAAGATGCAGCAAAATTTTTAATTAAATTAGGAGTAGATATTATAAAGGTTGGTATTGGTCCAGGTTCAATTTGCACAACAAGATTAGTTGCTGGTATTGGGGTACCGCAACTTAGTGCAATTCTTAATGTAAGAAACGGGGTTAAAAGCAGGAAAGTAAGCATTATTGCCGATGGAGGGATAAAATTTTCTGGAGATATAGCAAAAGCTCTTGCAGCAGGTGCAGATGCGGTAATGATAGGCTCATTATTTGCTGGAACAGACGAGGCGCCAGGAAAAGTAATAAGAAGGGGTGGTAAATTGTTTAAAAGCTTTAGAGGTATGGGATCAATTGGTGCCATGAACCGAGGTTCAGCAGAAAGATATTATCAATCAAAACAAAAGGATAAATCAAAGTATGTCCCTGAGGGAGTTGAGGGATTTGTAAAATATAAAGGTAGAGTAGATAAAATATTCTATCAGTTGATTGGTGGATTAAAGTCTTCAATGGGATACCTTGGAGCAAAAAAAATAAAAATTTTAAGGCAAAATCCAAAATTTGTTAAAATTACAAAAGCAGGATTTTATGAAAGTATGGTACATAACATCGATGAAATTAAAAAATAAATTTTTCGTAATATTTTTTTTATTAATATTTACAAATACATTTGCATCAGAAAATTTTTTTGATAATGCAAAAAATTTATACGAAAAAAAAGAGTACGAGAAATCAAAATTTCTATTTCAGAGAAATTTAGTTTTTAATCCCAAAGACTCAAAATCCTATTTATATTTAGCTAAAATTTATGAGATAGAGGAGAACGAAAAAGAGACAGAAAAAAATTTAAATTCAACTTTGTTACTAGAGCCAGATAATGAGGAAGCAATGTATATGATAATAGATATAGAGCTTAAAAGATCTAATTTTTCAAAAGTTAAGGAGTTACAAGCTGATTTTGAAAAAATATGTACAAGCTTATGTGAAAAAATAACATCAATCAATGAAAGATTGAAAAATTTTGACACCTCAAATGAGTCTTAAAAAAATATTAATTATAGATTTTGGTTCACAGTTTACACAATTAATTGCAAGAAGAGTTCGTGAACTTGGGGTTTATTCTGAAATTATAAGTCACAAAAAAAAAATTAATTTTAGCAACAAAGACGTAATAGGCATAATTTTATCGGGGGGTCCCTTAAACGTATACCAGACAAAAAAAGTAAGTTTTGATAAAAAGATATTAAATAAAGATATACCAGTTTTAGGAATTTGCTTTGGGCACCAAATAATATCAAAAGAACTAGGTGGTAAAGTAAAGCAGTCTAAATTGAGAGAATTTGGTTTAGTAAATATAAAAAAAAATAGAGAAAGTGTTCTTACTAAAAATTTTTTTAATAGAGATGGAAAAAATAATGTTTGGATGAGTCATTCAGATCAAGTAACAAAATTACCAAAAAATTTTGAAAAAGTTGCTTCAAGTACAAATTCTAAATTTTGTATAATTCAGAATAAATATAAAAAATTTTATGGCATCCAATTTCATCCAGAGGTAACCCATACACATAATGGTATAAAATTGATAAAAAATTTCTTATTTTCTATCTGTAAATCAAAAAAAAACTGGTCTTCAAAAAAACAGAAAGAAAAAATAATAGAAGAAATTAAAAAACAAGTTGGGCACTCTAAAGTTATTTGTGCATTATCTGGAGGTGTAGATAGTAGTGTAGTTGCAAAAATTATACATAAAGCTATAGGTAAAAATCTAACATGTATATTTGTTAATACTGGTTTATTAAGAAAAAATGAGGAAACTCATGTCATAAAAACATTTAAACAAAAATTAAAAATTAAACTTATATACGTCAACGCTAAAAATTTATTCATAAAAAAATTAAAAAAAGTAAAGGATCCTGAAAAAAAAAGAAAAATAATCGGAAATCTATTTATTAAAATATTCGAAAAATATTCAAAAAAAATTTCAAATATCAAATATTTAGCCCAAGGTACTTTGTATCCAGATTTAATAGAGAGTAAATCAGTAACAGGTAGCCAAACATCTAAAATTAAATCACATCATAATGTTGGTGGTCTTCCAAAAAAAATGAAATTGAGATTAGTAGAACCAGTAAAATTTTTGTTTAAAGATGAGGTTAGAAAACTCGGTGAAGAACTTGGTTTAAGTAAAGAAATATTATATAGGCATCCGTTTCCTGGTCCTGGGCTCGCAATTAGAATACCTGGTGGTATAGATGAAAACAAAATTAACATTTTAAAAGAAGCAGATAATATTTTTATTAAAAGTTTGTATAAATACAATCTTTATCATAAAATTTGGCAGGCCTACGCAGCTCTTTTGCCAGTAAAAACTGTTGGTGTAATGGGAGATAACAGAACCTATGAATACATATGTTTGCTTAGAGCAATTACATCAGAGGATGGTATGACAGCAGATTTTTTTAATTTCAAAAAAAAATTTATGCAAGATGTATCTAATCAAATTGTAAATAGCATCAAAGGTATTAATAGAGTGGTTTACGATGTAACATCTAAACCACCAAGCACTATTGAGTTAGAGTAGATAAAACAATGAATAATAGGATAAAAGATATAATAGCTAAAAAAAATAAATCAAAAATAGTTTCTTTAACGGCTTACTCAAAAAATGTAGCGCAGATAATTGATAAATATGTGGATATGATATTAGTTGGTGACTCCGTGGCATCAGTCCTTTATAATTATAATACAACAAGAAAAATCTCACTTGAAACTATGATCGAACATGCAAAAAGTGTACGGATGGGTGTAAATAAAAGTCTTATGGTTTTTGATATGCCATATAATACTTACAGGGATAAAAAAATTGCGTTAGTCAATGCCAAAAAAATAATTAAAAATACAAAATCAGATGCAGTAAAACTCGAGGGTGGTTCTAAAATTAAAGATGTAGTGAAACACTTAATAAAAAATAAAATTCCTGTTTTAGGACATTTAGGTATAATGCCCCAATCGGTAAGAGGTAAATTTAAATCAAAAGGAAAAACAGATCGTGAAAGAACAAGAATTTTAAAAGATGCTAAGTTATTAGAGAAAATGGGTGTTTTTGCTATTGTTTTAGAGTGTATAGAAAAATCTCTAGCAAAAAAAATAACAAATGAAATTAAAATTCCTACAATTGGAATAGGATCTTCTGTTCATTGTGATGGTCAAATTTTAGTAACCGATGACCTTATTGGTTTAACAAATTCTAAAATAAAATTTGTTAAAAAATATATTAATATCTCTAATAATATTGCAACTGCAGTCAAAAAATTTAAACAAGAAGTTAAGTTAAAAAAATATCCTACTAAAAAATATTCTTATTAAAAATACTTTTTAAATTGTTCGTTAATTTGTAGTATCTCCAGGTCTACTAAACCGCCGATAATTAATTGAATGGCGACTAAAAGAATAAATCCTAAACCAATATAAGCTATCCAAATATGTTTTTGAATATAGTTTGCTAAATATGTTGCCCCCGCTCCAGTTAATATCACCGATAAAACCAAACCATATATCATAAGCCCGATATTTCCTTTTGCTGCTCCAACTACTCCGATAACGTTATCAAAACTTATTGTAATATCTGCAAATAACACTTTGTAAATACTCTGTACGTATGATGTATATACAGGCTCTTGAGATTTTTTTTTAGGAGACTTTACTTTTTTTATTTCTAATAAATCTTTTCTAAGATCATTAACTATCCAAATTAAAGCTAAACCTCCAAGAATTTTAATAAAATAATATTTATATAAATAGGTAGCAAATATAGCAAACAACACTTTGAAAACCAGAGCACCAGCAACACCCCATAATATGATTTGTTTTCTGTATTTAGGAATGAAGTTTGCAGCTATTAAACCAATAATTATAGCATTATCTGCAGCTAAAATTATATCAATAAAGGTTATTTGTAAAAGTATAAGAGCTTGTTCAATCAATTTAACTTAATAATAATAGAATTTTTTAATTTTTCAATATCTCACTTAATATTTAGATTTTGTTTTTCCATCTATAATATCTTTAAGCAACGTATATTCTTTACAATCACACCCGTCTAAAACTGCTAACCTTTCTTTTGCCTTATTAATTTGGTTTGTTGTAACATACAGTTCGCCCATATATTGATTTATCCTTATGTGATATGGGCTAATTTCTAAACCTTTAGTATAAAATATTTCCGCATTTTCAAAATCACCTAATTTTCGTGATGTAAAACCTAAGTAATTTAAAGTATCTGCTTTACCTGGCTTTTCTTTATTTGACTTTACAAGTAATTTAAAAGCTTTTTTATATCTATCATCTGCTTTTTTTGTTTTTCCGTCAGCCTCATATTTTTTTGCTGATTTAATTAATTTCACAGCTTTATCATAATTGCTTTTAGTAGAACTACCGTCTCCACCAGCTGCAAATGATAGGTTTCCAAGAATTAAAGTAAAAAATAAATATATTAATACTTTTTTTATCATAAAAATTTTTTCATTTTATTTAAAGGTTTTAATTCAAAACCATTATTAACTAAATTGCTTTTAATAATTTTTGCAGTTTCTAATGATCTTAATGTATCTCCATGTATGCAAATTGAGTCTATTTTACAAGCTATTTGCTTTCCGCTGAGACATCTTAACGCCTGATTTTTAACCATAAATAAAACATGCTCTTTAGCAACTTCTGGATCAGTTATTACTGCATTAATTTCTTTTCTAGATACTAAATTTCCATCATCTAGATAGTTTCTATCTGCAAATATCTCAGAAGCTACTTTTAGACCATGTTTGTTAGCGGAAATTTCCATTTTAGAACCAGTTGGTACTAAATAAATAAGCTCTTTATCTATTTCATTAATTGTCTCAGAGATTATGTCGGAAAGTTCAATATCTTCACACGCCATATTATTTAAGGCTCCATGCGGTTTAATATGAGTAACTTTTTGGTTTTTTTCATCTGCAATATTTTGCAGTATATAAAATTGATCCTTTATTAATTTTTTAATTTCGATTGCTGGTAAATTCATTCTTTTTCGACCAAAATTTTCAAGATCTTTAAAAGACGGATGCGCTCCAAAACTCACGCCATTTTTAACAGATATACTTATAACTTCTCTCATGGTACTTTCATCTCCAGCATGATATCCGCATGCAATACTTGCTGTATTTACAATATTTAATAAATCAGGATCGTTTTTATTAGAGTGATGCTTTGATTTTTCACCCAAGTCACAATTGATGTTAATTTCCATATCTACATGCTAAATATATCACGATATGATTAAAAATATATCAAATCTTGGAGATGCTGCTATATATTGTGATTTTGGTTCTGAGGTAAATAAAGAAATTAATCAGGAAGTTATAAATTATTTTAAAACTTTGACATCAAAAAATATAAAAGGAATAACAAATTTAGCACCATCTTATAACAAATTAATTGTTACATTTGATTTAGATGTCATTAATTATAAAGAATTAGTGGAAAAAATAATTAATTTAAAACCAGATGAAATTAGCGAGACAGCTTCAAAGAGAAAAAAAATTCCAATATGTATCGATGAAGAATTTGCTTTAGATATAGAGCGTGTTTCAAAAAATACAAATTTAAATATAAAAGAAGTTTATAAACACATATTAAATAAAGATTTTTATTGTTATATGACAGGGTTTGTAGCTGGAATGCCTTTTTTAGGAGATACAAATAAAAATATTAGGTTAAAAAGATTGGAAACTCCAAGAGTGAAAGTGCCCAAAGGTTCAGTAGGGATAACAGAACAATTTTGTAACATTTATACATATGAAAGCCCAGGTGGCTGGAATATTATTGGTAATACCCCTGTAAAAGTATTTGATAAGAATAAAGAGGAAAATCCTATTTTAATTAAACCGGGTGATAGTGTTCAATTTTATAAGATTACTAAAAATGAATTTTATAAAATAAAGGAATAAAATGAGTATTGAGGTAATAAGACCGGGATTAAACACAACTTTTCAAGATAGAGGAAGAGCAAACCTTTATCATCTAGGAATTCCATTTAGTGGAGCAATGGATACAAGGAATTTGCTAATTACAAATAAATTGGTTGGTAATGATAAAAACGATGCAGTTATTGAATTTGCACTCCAAGGACCAAAACTTAAAATAAAACAAAATAATATAAATTGCGTAGTGACAGGTAATGTGAATTTTACATTTAAAAAAAACTCTAAAATTTATAATGGCGAATGTTACAAAACTTTTGATTTAAATAATAATGATGAGATCGATATTATTTCAACAAATAATTCAATGTATGGATATTTCTCAATATCAGGAGGTTTTAAAATAGAAAAAAAATGGAGTAGTTATTCTACTCATTTGAGATCTAAGTTAGGCCCAAATAAAGGAAATAAAATTGTCGAAAATGACCTTTTGCAATTAAATAAAAACGTAAAACCTATTATTAAAAAAAGCGTTGATTACTCAAATAATAAAATTGAATTCATAAGAGTTATTAAAGGTACAAACTTTGATTATTTTTCAAAGGAGTCTCAAAAATCTTTTTTTGAAAGCCAATATCAAGTCACAAATTTAATTGATAGAATGGGAATGAGATTAGATGGTGATAAATTAAATAACATAAAAAGTGAAAATATTAAATCTGAAGGTCTAATTAAAGGTGTAATTCAAGTTCCCCCAGATGGTAAGCCTATAATAATGCTTTCTGATCATGGTACAATAGGTGGTTACCCAAAAATTGGTGTAATTATAAGTGCTGACTATGATAAAATAGTCCAATTACCCCCGATGTCAAAAATTAAGTTTAAATTGATTGATGTTACAAGTGCTGAAAAATTATTTAAACTTTATTCTATGGAAACTAAAAATATTCTAGATCAGATATGAGATATATTTTTAGTTTACCTGGTCCATTATTGGTCTTTCTAGGAGCTATTAGCCTTAGTTTTGGTGGACTAATAGTAAAATCTTTTGATGGAGCAAATTTATGGCAAATATTATTCTGGAGATCTCTGTTTTTTATTTTTGTAGTAACAATATTTTTAATATTTACATACAAAAAAAATTTTTTACTTTCATTTAAAAAATCTGGATTGCCAGGAATTTTTGGAGGTATTATTTTATCTTCAGGTTTCTGCGGTTATGTATTCGCAATGTATAATACTACTGTTGCTAATACGAATTTCATAATTCAAACCCAAACTATTTTCTTAGCCATATTTGGATATTTTTTTTTAAAAGAAAAAATTTCAAAGATAACTTTAGCATCAATAATTTTAGCCATATCTGGAATAATTTTAATGATAGGATCAGATCTCTCAAGTGGACAAATGACAGGTAATATAGCTGCATTTGTAATGCCAATTTCCTTTGCAATTTTAATACTAATAATTAGAAAATATCCAAGTATAGATATGGTACCTTTACAACTATACGCTGGTATTATTGCAATGGTAATTGGATATGTAATTGCAGGAAAAATTGTTATATCATCATATGATATTTTTCTTGGGTTTTTGGCAGGTTTTTTTCAATTAGGTTTTGGATTTATTTTAATTACGATTGGAGCAAGAAATACACCATCAGCTACAGTAGGCATTATCATGTTGGTTGAGGCAGTATTAGGGCCTTTTTGGGCGTGGATAGTTATAAACGAACAACCACCATTGATTGTTTTTGTGGGAGGATCAATCGTATTATTTGCCGTTTTTCTTCAATTTATAACAATAAAAAAAGATGAGACACAAAATAAACTTAGTGAATAACAATAGGAATATGTTATAAGATTTTTAACGGAAGAGACTACTTAATTGTAGCGCCGAAGGAGCAACCACCCCGGAAACTCTCAGGCAAAAGGACCGTAAATATTAACTCTGGAAAGAGAATGTTTCTCGCCGACGGAGTAAATCTCTCAGGCTCATAGACAGAGGGGGTAAGAGTTAATATTTATGAATAAAACAGCTTTATACAATTTACACAAAAAATTTAATGCAAAATTTGTATCTTTTGCTGGTTATGAAATGCCTATCCAATATAAAGATGGAATAATTGCTGAGCATAATCTAACGAGAGAAAAGTCAGGGATATTTGATGTTTCACATATGGGTCAATTATTTATTCTAGGTAATGATAAATTAACAGATAAACTTCAAGATATATTTCCAACAGACTTAAAAAATTTATCGATAAATCAAAGTAAATACTCATTTTTAATGAATGAGAACGCAGGAATTCACGACGATTTAATAATTACAAAAATTTTTAATGGATATATGATAATTCTTAATGCCGCATGTAAAGAAAAAGATTTTGAAATTATCAAATCTAAATTAGGTGAAGATTTTAAAATATCACTAAGTAAAGACCTATCTCTTATTGCTGTACAAGGTCCTGAATCAAAAAATTTAATTGAAAAAATTATTCCGGGTGTAAATAAATTAAAATTCATGTTTGGTGGAGACTTTAAATTTAACTCAAATAATATTTATGTAACAAGATCGGGATACACAGGAGAAGATGGTTTTGAAATTTCGATAAATAATAATGATGTGGTTAAGTTTGTTGAGAAATTAATCAGTTTAGGATCAAATCTTATAGGTCTTGGTGCTAGAGATACATTAAGACTTGAAGCTGGGTTGTGTTTATACGGTAATGACATTGACGAAAATACTAGTCCATTAGAAGCAAATCTAAAATGGGCAATCTCAAAAAATCGAATCAACAGTAATTTTCCAGGGGCAAAAAAAATTCAGAAACAAATTAATGAAGGTGTCACAAAATTAAGAGTTGGCATTAAACCTGAAGGGAAAATTATAGCACGAGAATCAACAAAAATATTTGATAAAAATAATAATCAAATTGGAAAAATTACCAGCGGTTCTTTTGGTCCAAGTGTAAAAAGTCCTATTGCAATGGGCTATGTAAATAATACATATACTAAAGAAAATACGAAAATATTTTTAGAAATAAGAGGAAAAAAAGTTTCGGCGAGTGTTTGTAAGCTCCCGTTTTACAAAAAAAACTATCACAAGGGAGATATAAATGTCGGAAGTTAAATTTTCTAAAGAACATGAGTGGGTTACTATTATTGATGATGTTGCTACAATTGGAATTACTAAACACGCAACAGAACTTTTGGGAGATATTGTTTTTGCAGAGCTTCCAGAAAAAGGAACAAGTGTTACTAAAGATGGAACAGCAGGTGTAGTAGAATCTACAAAAGCAGCTAGCGATGTTTATACTCCAATAAGTGGAGAAGTTGTTGATACAAATCAGTCAATCGTTGATGATCCTTCTAAAATTAACAATGATCCAGAGGGAGATGCTTGGTTTTTTAAACTAAAAGTAAAAGATTTAAATGAGATAAATTCTTTAATGAGTAGGGAAGAATATGAAAAATTCGCTAAGGAGAGTACTAACTAATGTTACATAATTCAGAAAAAGATTTTATTAAAAGACATATAGGTTTGTCCAAAAAAGACGAAAAAAAAATGTTATCAGACCTTGGTTATAAATCTTTAAATGAACTAATTGAAGATACTGTTCCAAATAAAATTTTGTTTAAAGATTTGTTAAGCATAGGAGATCCTAATTCTGAGTATGAAGGTTTAAGAAAATTAAAATCGATATCAAAAAAAAATCAAATTTACTCAAATTTTATAGGTATGGGTTACTATGGAACTTATACTCCAAACGTAATTGTCAGAAATATACTAGAAAATCCGGGATGGTATACTTCTTACACTCCTTATCAACCAGAGGTGGCCCAAGGAAGATTGGAGATGCTATTAAATTTTCAGCAAATGATAATAGACTTTACGGGAATGGATATTGCAAACGCATCACTACTTGATGAAGGAACTGCTGCTGCTGAAGCTATGGGGTTAAGTCATAGATTAGATAAAAAAGATAATAAAATAGTGTTTATATCAAATGATTGTCATCCACAAACTATAGAAGTCGTTAAAACCAGATCAGAGCCTTTAGGGCTTAAAGTTGTTATTGGTAATGACGAAGACTTATTAAATATTTCAGAGGATATAATATGTGGAATACTTCAGTATCCTGGTACACTTGGAGATATTAAGGACCCTAGCGAAAATATAAGTAAAATTAAAAAAAGAAACGGTAAATCAATTTTAGTCTGTGATTTATTATCTTTAGCAAAATTAAAAACACCAGCAGAGTTAGGAGCTGATATAGCTGTGGGAAGTTCTCAAAGATTCGGAATTCCTATGGGTTACGGCGGTCCACACGCAGCTTTCTTTGCTACAAAAGATGAATTCAAGAGATCGATGCCTGGAAGAATTGTAGGTGTTTCAGTCGATAGACATGGGAATAAAGCTTATAGATTAGCCTTACAAACAAGAGAGCAACACATTCGAAGAGATAAGGCGACAAGTAACATTTGTACAGCACAAGCTCTTTTGGCAATTGTATCAGCAGCATATGCAATTTATCACGGTCCAAAAGGTATAAAAACAATTTCTGAAAGAGTTTCACAATTAGCAAAAAATTTTGCAGATAAATTAAAACAGTCAGGCTATGAGTTATATTCAGACTATTTTTTTGACACAGTAACTATAATTACAAAAGACAAAACAGATCAAATTTTTAATAACGCTTTGGCTCAGAAGGTTAATATTAGAAAAGTAAATTCTGAAATGCTGTCGGTATCATTTGATGAAAAGAAAAATGTTTATAGAGCAAATCAACTACTTAAAATATTTAATTGCGCAGAATCAATTAAAGAAAATCCGACAGAAAATCTTCCAAATTTACCTAAAAACTTGCTAAGAACATCAACTTATTTAGATCACCAAGTATTCAATAGCTATCACTCCGAAACTGAAATGCTAAGATATTTAAAGAGATTAGAGGAAAAAGATATTGCACTTAATAGGTCAATGATAGCATTAGGCTCGTGTACAATGAAATTAAATGCTGTAGCAGAAATGATACCAATTACATGGCGTGAATTCTCTGAGCCTCATCCTTTTGTGCCTATTGAGCAAATGGAAGGTTTTAGAACTCTTTTTACTGATCTAAAAAATTGGCTTAGATCTATTACAGGTTTTTCAGGTGTGTCACTACAACCAAATGCTGGTGCTCAGGGTGAATATGCAGGACTGATGGTTATACGCAAATATCATCTTCAAAGGGGAGAATCTAATAGAAATGTTTGTTTAATTCCGAGCTCTGCTCATGGGACTAATCCAGCAAGTGCGCAAATGGTTGGAATGAAAGTAGTAGTAGTTAACTGTGATAAACAAGGAAATGTAGATTTTGAAGACCTAAAGAAAAAAGTAGAAGCACATTCTGATAATTTAGGTGCATTAATGGTAACATACCCATCTACACACGGAGTTTTCGAGGAAAAAATATCAGATATATGTGAGTTGGTACACAAACATGGAGGCCAAGTTTATATGGACGGCGCAAATTTGAATGCTCTTGTTGGGATAGCAAAACCTGGAAATTTTGGTCCAGATGTATGTCATATAAATCTACATAAAACTTTTTGTATTCCACATGGAGGTGGTGGACCAGGTATGGGCCCAATAGCATGTAAGAGACATTTAGAAATATATTTGCCCTCACATCCCGTTATAAAAGATTGTGGCCCTGCAACCGGCATAG
Source organism: uncultured Pelagibacteraceae bacterium (assembly GCA_902609065.1). Classification (GTDB taxonomy): domain Bacteria; phylum Pseudomonadota; class Alphaproteobacteria; order Pelagibacterales; family Pelagibacteraceae; genus Pelagibacter. The sequence continues at coordinate 3,528 of CACLQJ010000019.1, read as the reverse complement.
GTCCTGTCTCTGCAGCACCATGGGGAAGTTCAAGTATTTTATCTATATCTTGGATGTACATTAAAATGATGGGTTCTGAGGGTTTAAAATTAGCAACTCAGATTGCAATTTTAAATGCTAACTACGTTGCACATAAATTAAAAAATCATTTTCCAATTCTTTACAAAGGAACAAATGGAAACGTAGCTCATGAGTGTATTATAGACATTAGATCAATTAAAAATGACACCAGTGTAACTGAGGAAGATATTGCAAAAAGATTAATAGATTTTGGTTTTCATGCTCCAACTATGTCTTGGCCAGTACCTGGTACAATGATGATTGAACCTACAGAAAGTGAAAGTTTACAAGAACTTGATAGATTTTGTAATTGCTTGATAAAAATTAAAGAGGAAATAGACAAGATTAAAAGTGGTGATTTCGATAAAAATGACAACCCTATCAAAAATGCTCCACACACAGATTTAGAACTTGCCTCAAATAAATGGGTACATAAATATTCGAGGGAGGAGGCTGCTTATCCATCTAACTTTTTGAGATCTAGTAAATTTTGGCCACCTGTTGCAAGAGTTGACAATGTATATGGAGATAAAAACCTTTTTTGCACATGCCCTTCCATGGATGAATTTAAAGAAGACGCAGCATAATATTAATGAGAATTGCTGTAATCGGATCAGGCATATCTGGTTTAAGTGCAGCGCACTATTTATCTAAAAAAAATAAAGTTGATTTATTTGAAAAAGAGGATCATTTCGGTGGTCACTCATATACTATTGATATTAAAGATAATAAAAATCATGTTCCTGTTGATATAGGTTTTATTGTTTTTAATTTTAAAACCTACCCTAATTTTGTAAAGTTTTTAAATGATAACGGCATTGAGATAGAGAAAAGCAACATGAGTTTTTCAGTTTCTGTTAAAGAAACAGATATAGAATATTGTGGGAAGGGTTTATTTGGAATTTTTTCAAATAAAAAAAATTTACTCAATTTTGATTTTTTTAAAATGTTTTTTGAAATAATCAAATTTTATAAAAAGAGTAATGATTTAAAAAATATAGAAGAGAACTTAACATTAGATGATTTTTTAAAACGAGAGAAAATGTCCAAATATTTTATAAATTATCATATTATTCCTATGGTTTCTGCAATATGGTCTATGCCACCATATGAGGCAAAACAAATGCCTTTAAAATTTTTTTTAAGATTTTTTCAAAACCATGGTTTGTTCAACATAAAAAATAGGCCTCAGTGGTATACGATTAAAAATAGAAGCAGGACCTATGTAAAAAAAATATTAGAAACCATTAGTGGTGAATATTACAAAAATTATAGAATTAATAAAATATCTAGATTTTCAAATGGAGTAAAAGTTTACTATGGTGGAAATAACGAATTTTTTGATTATGACAAAGTTGTAATTGCTACACACGCAGATGAAGCCTTATCTTTAATTGCAGACCCAACTCAGGAAGAAAAAAGTATATTAGCTAATTTTAAATATAAGAATAATATTGCAACAATTCATACAGATGAGTCTTTAATGCCTAAAAATAAAAAAGCATGGTCATCATGGAATTCTTCTGTAAATAAAGACAATACTTTTGAAACTTCAATTACATATTGGCTTAATTTGCTTCAAAATTTAAAAATAAATAAAAATATATTTTTATCATTAAATCCATTTTTAAAAATTGATCAAAAAAAAATTATAAGTAAAGTTAAGTTTACTCATCCATATTATGATAAAGAGGCCTTAGAAAATCAAAATAGACTAAAAAATATACAAAACAAAAAAAATTTATTATTTTGTGGCAGTTATTTTGGTTACGGATTTCATGAGGATGGAATAAAATCTTCATTAGAAATGATAAAAAGTTTTAATGATAGATAAATCGTGCTTATATATTGGAAGTGTAATACATAAAAGATTCAAACCGAAAGAGCACTTTTTTAAATACAAAGTATTTTCTCTTTATCTTAACCTTGATGAGATTGACGAGGTACAAAAAAAAATCCCTTTTTTTTCTTATAACAAATTTAATTTAATTAGTTTTTACGATAAAGATCATGGTGAAAGAGACGGTTCATCTTTAAAATTATGGGTGCAAAAAAAGCTAAATGAAGCAGGTATTAGAAATGAAATTAAAAGTGTAAATTTACTATGCTATCCAAGAATTTTTGGTTATGTTTTTAATCCTTTAAGTATTTTTTTCGTATTTGATGAATATTCGTCTCTTATAGCCATAATGTATGAAGTTAAAAATACATTTGGTGAACAGCATACTTATATTTTTAAAACGAAAGACAATAATTTAATCAAAAATCATTGCGATAAAAAATTTCATGTCTCACCCTTTATGGATTTAAATTCAACCTATAATTTTAAAATATTAAAACCTGGAAATAAATTATCCGTTATTATTGATCAAAGAGATACTGAGGGAAAGTTATTATTTGCATCTCAAGATGGTGAAAAAATCGAGTTAAATACAAAAAATCTTTTAATTTCGTATTTAAAACACCCATTAATGACATTTAAAATTATATCAGCGATACATTTTGAGGCATTACGGTTGTGTTTAAAAAGAATTAAATTTATTAAAAAAAATACAAATATAAAAAATAATATTAGTTTTGAAAAATAATGAATTTTAAAACAATTCCAGACAAGATCGTATTAAATTCACTTAAAGATATTTCTTATGGGAAAATCCAATTTGTAAATTATGATGGTAAAGTCACATCTTTGGGATCAAATAATAAAGAAAAAGCTGTCACGTTAAAAATAAAAAAACCTGGTTTAACTTTTGAAATAATTAATAAAGGCAGCATAGGTTTAGCGGAGTCATATATGAGGGGAGATTTTGATACAGATAATCTAACTGATTTAATTGAAATAGCTGCAAAAAATATTAATCAAGTACATAAATTTTCTGGTGTTTTAGATTTCCCAATAATTAATTTTTTTAGAAATATTTTTATAAAAAATACAAAACAAAAGAGTAAAGAAAATATCGCTAAACATTATGATTTAGGAAACGAATTCTTTTCATTGTGGTTAGACAAAACTTTAACTTATTCAAGCGCAATATTTGGGGATAAAAAAAATGATTTAGAAAATGCACAAATTAATAAATACGAAAAACTTTTAGAATTAATAAAACCAAAAACGGGTGATAAAATTTTAGAGATAGGTTGTGGATGGGGAGGATTTGGCGAATTTATAGGAAAAAATTACGATGTTAATCTAGACTGCATCACTATATCCAAAAAACAATACGAATTTGCTAAAAATAGAATTTTTAAAAATGGTTTAAATGAAAAAGTTAATATTAAAATGTTAGACTACAGAGATGTAAGTAAAACATACAATTCTGTAGCTTCAATAGAGATGATCGAAGCGGTAGGAAAAAACTATTTGCCTGAATACTTTAAAAAAATAAAAGAGAGTCTAAAGCAAGGAGGTATAGCAGCAATTCAAGCTATTACTATAGATGAAAAAATTTATGACAGATATAAATTAAA
>CACLQJ010000018.1 GCA_902609065.1 uncultured Pelagibacteraceae bacterium | reverse complement strand
ATGGGCATATTATTTAGTTGGAGATTTCATAAATGCAGAAAAATATATTAATCAAGCTTTACAACTAAAACCAGATGATCCAGTAATTATGGATCATTACGCAGATATTTTGTGGAGGTTGGAGCGTAAAATACAAGCTAATTATTTTTGGAAAAAAGTTTTAAAGACGGAAAACAGCAAAGAAATAAATAAAGAAGAAATAAGAAACAAAATAATTTTTGGTCTTAAGAAAAGTTGATGGACTATAAAAAAATAAAATCTTACTCGAAGATAAATATACATTTAAATGTAATAAAAAAATTAACCCGAAATTTTCACAGAATAGAAACCTTGGTAATTTTTTGCGATTTGCACGATATTATATATATAAAAAAAATTATTGAAAAAAGACACAAAATAAATTTCTATGGAAAATTCTCAAAAAAAATAGGAAAAAAAAATACTATATATGATCTTCTTAACTTATTAGATAAAAAAAGTTTATTAAAATACAAATATAATATCAAAATAAAAAAAAATATTCCTATAAAGGCAGGCATGGGCGGAGGTTCAATTAATGCAGCTACAGTTTTAAATTATTTAATTTTAAAGGAAAAATTAACTATTAAAAAAAAGGAACTACAAAATATTTGCTCTAAAATAGGATCAGACGTCGTCTTAGGTCTAAATACAAAAAACAAGTTAATTGATAAAAGTGGCAAAATAACAGAGTATAATTTTAGACCAAAGATGTTTTTGTTAATAATCAAGCCAAAATTTGGATGCAACACAGGGCAAATTTACAAAAGAGTAAAAAAATTTAGTAAACCTAAAATTATAAATAACAAGTTTCCATCGATTGGAAAATTAAAGTGCTTAAATAATGATTTAGAACAAATCGTTTTCAAACAATATCCATCACTAGCAAAATTAAAAAAAAGTCTTACAGTTTTGCAAAATATATTATTTGCTAGGATGACTGGATCAGGATCAACCTTAGTTGGTTATTTTTCCAGAAAAAAAGATGCGTTAAATGGGACAAAATTAATAAGGAAAAAATATAAAAAACATTGGTGTATTTCATCTAAAACTATATAAGATTTTTAAGTTTAAAATAATTCTTGGGGCGTAGCCAAGTGGTAAGGCAGCGGTTTTTGGTACCGCCATTCCTAGGTTCGAATCCTAGCGCCCCAGCCATATATGAGAAATTTTTTAACAAATATAATAAATAAAAAAATTGACAACTCAAACGTAAATTCAGAGTTCAAAAAATTAAAAAGAGATTTAGAAATAAAAAAAATTTTCGATATTTTTTCTTCAAATATAAATAATTATCAGATTCGGTTTGTAGGTGGGTGTGTTAGAAAAATTTTAAAAAAAGAAAAAATAGACGATATTGACTTAGCAGTTGATGCTAATCCCCATGAAGTAAAATCAATATTAAAAAATAATAAAATAAAATTTTTTGAGATTGGTATTAATCACGGGACTATTACAGCGATACTTAATAATAAAAAATTCGAAATCACTTCTCTGAGAAAAGATATTAAAAATTACGGAAGACATGCAGATGTAGAATTTACCAAAAATTGGCACGAAGACGCTTCAAGAAGAGATTTCTCTATTAATTGTATATATGCAGATTTAGATGGAAATTTATATGATCCATTTGATGGAAAAAAGGATTTAAAGAAAAATAAAATTAGATTTATTGGGGATCCAGAGGCAAGAATACAAGAAGATTATTTGAGAATACTAAGATATTTAAGATTTTTTTTAGATTATAGTGATCAGGCCCATGATAATTCTGTAAAAAAAAAGATATTAAAAAACATCTCAGGAATAAATCAAATATCAAAAGATAGACTTCTTGATGAGTTAAGGAAAATATTTAAATCTAAAAATATTTTTAAAATTAACGATGATAAATTCATAATACAAATATTAGTATTGGTTTTTCCAGAGCTTAAAAATATTAGTTTATTAACTAAAATTAATGATTATGCTTTGGATATTTTATCTTCGAAAAATTTTATATTTTGGTTATCTATTTTGATAATAGATAAATCAGATAATGTTAATTACTTTTTATATAAATATAATTTGTCAAATGAGGATAAAAAACGTATAAAATTTCTCTATAAACATTATAACAATTTTGAAGATAAAAATTTCTTTCTTGAAAAAAATGTTAAAAAGTTAATTTACTTTAATGAAAAATCTTTTGTTGTTGATCTTATCGATTTGAAAATTTGTGTATCGAAAAAAGAGAGTATAAAGATAAATAAATTAAAAGATTTTTTAATTAACATCGAAAAACCAATTTTTCCAATTAAGGCTCAAAATCTAATTGAAAAATATAATCTAAAGGAAGGAAAAGATCTGGGTGACAAACTCAAGAAAATTGAGCAAGTTTGGGTGGAAAATAATTTTCAAATTAGTAATCAGGAAGTTATCAAAATAGTAAACAATTAAATGTACTCGACATTAGTAATTTCAAAATTTTTTGTACCAGATGGTGTTTTAATTTCAACCAAATCTCCTTTATTTTTGCCGATTAAACCTTTGCCAATAGGTGATTGAAAAAAAATTAATTTTTTTGATAAATCAGCCTCATCTTTTCCAACTATTTTATAATTAATTTTTTCTGAAGTATCTAAATTTGTTAGAGAAACAGTCGAACCGAAAATTACTTTTCCGTCGTTGTTTAATTTTGTTACATCAATAACATTGGCTCTTGCTATTATATCTTCAATCTCTTGAATTCTCCCTTCATTGTAAGATTGTTGTTCTTTTGCAGCATGATATTCAGCATTCTCTTTTAGGTCACCATGAGATCTTGCCTCTGATATTGATGAGACAATTTCTGGTCTTTTTTTTTCTTTTAAGAAAATTAATTCATCTTTAAGTTTTTTTAATCCATTTATGGTAATCGGTTCCTTTTCCATATTTAAATCCATTTTGCTATTGGTGGCAAAGACATTAAAATCCCCTCTACATTTCCACCAGTTTGTAATCCAAACTTTGTTCCTCTATCATAAAGTAAATTAAATTCAACATATCTTCCTCTTTTGACATACTGCATTTCTTTGTCTTTATTATTCCATTTATTTTTATTTTTTGATAAAATAATTTTTTTAAATATTTCTTTAAAACCTATTCCAACATCCCTTACGAACAAAAAATCTTTCTCATAGTTATCCTTTTTGTAATCAAAAAATATACCTCCTATTCCCCTTCTTTCATTTCTATGAGGAAGATAAAAATATTCATCACACCACTTTTTATACTTTGGATAATATTTTTTGTTGTGAGTGTCACAAGTTTTTTTTAATTCTCCATGAAACCATTTCTCTAATTTTTTATCCTTAAAACATGGAGTGACATCCATTCCACCACCGAACCAATCCTGCTCTGTTACTATGTATCTTGTATTAAAATGCATTGCTGGTACATGTGGGTTCTTCATATGCATTACTACTGAAATGCCGGACGCCCAAAATTTAGCGCTATTTTTTGTACCTGGTATTTTGTTTTTGAATTGTTTAGAGAATTTACCATATACCTCAGAAAAATTTACACCTACTTTTTCAAAAATTTTACCATTTTCAAAAATTCTAAATTCACCTCCACCCTCGTTTTTATTTTTACCTCTAGACCATACTTTTTTTTTAAAAATATTTTTTTTTGACTCTAATAATTCAATTTCTTTGCATATTGTATTTTGTAAAATTTTAAACCAATTACTAGCTAATTTTTTTTTTAACTCTTTATCCATTTTTACAAATATTTTGCTTGTCTTAAATTTTCAGATAAGATTATAGATACAGACGTTGATAAATTTAAAGATCTAGTTTTACTCTTCATTGGAATTTTAATTCTAAAATTTACTTTTTTATGAATTATTTCCGGAACGCCAGCGCTTTCTCTACCAAATAAAAGAATATCTCTTTTTTTAAATTTAAAATCGGTATATAATTTTTTTGCTTTTGTTGTCATCAAGATTATTCTTTGTTCTCTATTTTTAATAAAAAATTCATTAGCACTTTTATAAAATTTAATGTTTTCTAAATCTATATAATCCATGACGACTCGTTGAAATCTCTTATCTGAAAAAAAAAAACCACAAGGCTCTATAATTTCTAAATTAGCTCCTAAACATGAACATGTTCTAATTATTGCCGCCGTATTTTGAGGTATATCAGGTTCATATAAGGCTATTTTAGGCCTATAAATCGTGTCTTTATGTGTCATTGTTACCATGTAAAAATACTTTTTTTCACATATATAGATAATATAACAACAATTAAGATTAATAAAATAGATGTCTGATACAAATAAAAAAAAGCCAAATAGAAGAGATTTTATCTTAACAGCAACTACTGCTGCAGGTGCAGTTGGGGTAGGTGCAGCAGTTTGGCCACTAATAGATCAAATGAATCCAGATGCTTCCGTAAAAGCTCTTGCAAGTACCGAAGTTGATGTAAGTTCTGTACAACCAGGTCAATCAATTACAGTGTTATGGAGAGGTAAACCAGTTTTTATAAAACATAGAACTCCACAAGAAATTGAGGAGGCTAGAAAAGTCGATTTGAAGGAATTAAAACATCCTGAGAAAGATGAAGATCGGGCAAAAAAACCAGAGTGGTTGGTGACTCTTGGAATTTGCACTCATTTAGGATGTGTACCATTAACAAACAAAGGTGACTTCGAGGGCGGATGGTTTTGTCCATGTCACGGATCTCACTATGATACTTCTGGCAGAGTTAGAAGTGGTCCAGCTCCTACCAACCTAGAGGTTCCGGAGTATACTTTTGTGGATAGTAACACTATTAAGATTGGTTAATTAAATGAGTTCGCACGAGTACACACCTAGTTCAAAATTTGGAAAATGGTTTAATGACAGATTACCACTTTTAACATTAACAAATCATTTAACAGATTATCCAACACCAAAAAACTTAAATTATTGGTGGACTTTTGGTGGTATATTAACATTTTGTTTAATTACTCAAATTATTACGGGTCTCGTCCTTGCTATGCATTATGTTGCACATGCCGATTTGGCATTTGGAAGTGTTGAACATATTATGAGAGATGTAAATTACGGTTGGTTGATAAGGTATGTTCATGCAAATGGTGCATCAATGTTTTTCCTAGCAGTTTATATTCACATTTTTAGAGCTCTTTATTATGGATCTTATAAATCTCCTAGAGAAGTAATTTGGATTATAGGAATGTTAATATACTTTCTTATGATGGCCACGGCTTTTTTAGGATATGTTTTACCTTGGGGACAAATGAGTTTTTGGGGAGCAACAGTAATAACAAACCTGTTTAGTGCAATACCTTTGATTGGAGAGAGTGTAACGCATTGGTTATGGGGAGGATACTCAGTTGACAACCCAACACTAACAAGATTTTTTAGTTTGCACTATTTATTCCCTTTTTTAATTTTAGGATTGGTGATTTTACACATTTGGGCATTGCACGTACCAGGAAATAATAATCCTATCGGTATAGATATAAAAAAACCATCTAACGATACAGTTCCTTTTCATCCTTATATTGTTATAAAAGATATATTTGCATTACTAATATTTTTAATTATATTTGCTTTTTTTGTCTTTTTTTCTCCAAATATACTTGGTCATTCTGATAATTATATCGAAGCGAATCCACTGGTGACTCCAGCACATATTGTTCCTGAGTGGTATTTATTACCTTTTTATGCAATATTACGTTCAGTGCCGGACAAGCTTTTAGGTGTAATTGCAATGTTTGCTGCGATTTTTGTTTTGGTTATATTACCTTGGCTTGATACCTCTAAAGTTAGGTCAGCTTTATTTAGACCAATTTATAAACAATTTTATTGGTTCTTGGTAGCAGATGTTTTAATACTTGGTTATATGGGTGCTATGCCTGCAGAAGGAATTTATTTATTAATTGCTAGAGTAGCCACAGCTTATTATTTTATTCACTTTTTAGTCATATTGCCAATATTAGGGAAAAAAGAGAGAACTTTAAATATTCCTTTAAGTATAACAGAGCCAGTGCTTGGGGGCATGCTAAATCCATCAATGGCTAAAGCTAAAAAAGATACAGAAAAAATAAATAGCTTGGGCTAAATGTGAAGAAATTATTCGCCATCAATATTAAAATTATTTTAATTTTTTTAATTCATTGTTGTGTCGCCTATTCAGCAGGAAATGGTTCAGCTTTGTTGAAACAAGACTGGTCTTTCAAAAGTTTCTTTGGAACATTTGACAGAGCATCGTTGCAAAGAGGTTACCAAGTATATACAGAAGTTTGCGCATCATGCCATTCAATGCAATATTTATCCTATAGGAATTTAGCAGAAGAGGGTGGTCCTGAATTCTCTTTAGAACAAGCAAAAGCCATTGCATCTAATTTTGAAGTAACTGATGGTCCAAATAGCGATGGCGAAATGTTTACTCGACCAGCAAAACTATCAGATAAATTTGTAATGCCTTACGCAAATACAGAAGAAGCTAAATTATCTAACGGTGGAGCTTATCCCCCCGATATGTCAGTATTAGTGAAGGCTAGGGCAGGAGGTGCAGACTATATTTACTCAGTTATTTTAGGGTATGAGGACCCACCCGAAGGAATGGTATTGGACGATGGTGTGTATTATAACAAATATATGTATGGAAATAAAATTAAAATGCCTCCTCAACTTTATGAAGATCTTGTGATTTATTCTGATGGAACGCCAGCTACTCCTGAACAAATGGCAAAAGATGTTACAACTTTTTTAGCGTGGACTGCTGAACCAAAATTAGAGGAAAGACATAAGTTTGGTTTTAGAGCAATTATATATTTATTAATATTAACAATATTAGTTTACTTTAGTATGAAAAGAATTTGGTCACGTGTTGAAACGAAAGTTTAATATATCACCATCTTTTACTATATAATCTTTGCCCTCAAGTCTCATTTTACCTTTGTTTCTACATTCCTGCCATCCATTAAACTTAACAAAATCGTCAAAAGATATAGTTTCCGCTCTAATAAAACCCTTTTTGAAATCAGTATGAATTTCGCTAGCAGCATCAGGGGCGTTACAATTTTTTTTTATGGTCCAAGCTCTGCTTTCTTCAGGACCTGATGTAAAAAACGTTTCTAATTCCAATAAATTATAACCTTTATTGATAAGATTATTTAAACCGGTATGTTTAATTTTTAAAAGTTTCATAAAACCATATTTTTCACTTTCTTTAAGCTGATTAATTTGATTTTCTATTTCTGCTGAAATAACAATTGTATTGTCTTGTCCGTATGAATCTATAAATGTCTCAGTATATTTATTACCAGTACTTATGTTCTCCTCCTCTACATTGCATACATATAATTTAGGTTTCAAACTTAATAGTCCTGTATTTTTTATTTCTTTCATTTCGAAATTTTTGAATAGCTCTGAAATATTTTTATTGTTATTAATGCAATCTAGTGCTATGGTCAGTATTTCATTTTGAATTTCACTATTCTTACTTTTGTTCTTTTTTTCTAGTCTTTTTTCAATCGAGTCCATATCTGCGAGCTTCATTTCTGTTTCTATAATCTCTAAATCTCTAATAGGATCTACATTTTTATTAACATTTTGAATATCGTCAGAATCAAAGCACCGTATCATGTGAATTACTGCATCAACTTCTCTAATGTGAGATAAAAATTTATTACCAAGACCCTCACCATCGGATGCGCCCTTAACTAAACCTGCAATATCTATAAATGAAATAGTTGTATATATTTTTTTTTTTGAATTGGATATTTCAAATAGTTTATCCAATCTATCATCCTGAACTGGAACAATTCCTATGTTGGGCTCAATTGTACAAAATGGGAAATTTTCCGCTTGTGCTTTACTAGAATTTGTTAGTGCATTAAATAAAGTTGATTTACCCACGTTAGGTAAGCCAACAATCCCACATTTAAAACCCATTTATTTATTATTTACAGTGCTAGAAAATAGATCTAGTTTTTTATCCAAAAGTATATCAAGTGAAGTTACTATATTATCTGTAATATTTTCCAATTTTTCTCTCTCTTCGTCGTTAAAATCATTTAAAACATAATCCGAGACTGAGATTTTGGACTCAGGTTTTCCTATACCAATTCTTACTCGTGAATAATCTTTGCCTATAAATTTATCAATTGATTCTATTCCATTATGTCCAGCACTTGATCCTCCAATCTTTGCTTTAATTTTACCAACATCAATATCTAGGTCATCGTGAAAAACAATTACATCTGTTGCATCCATTTTAAAATATTCAATTAGTTCTCTTATACAAATGCCTGAGTTGTTCATGAATGTAAGAGGCTTTATAGCATATACTTTTTTGTCGCTAATATTTCCTGTAGTCAATAATCCTTTAAATTTTGGTTTTTGTTTAGATAGACTAAATTTTTGATTTATCGCATCAATTATTTTAAAGCCAATATTGTGACGATTATTTTTACTATCTGGAGTTGGATTGCCTAAACCTACGAATAATAACATGAAGTTCTATAGTTATTAAATTTATTTTTTATCTGGTGGAGATTTTTCATCTTTTTTATCCCCATCTTTTTTACTCTTGTCTCCTGCAGATGCATCCTTAGCTTTATCATCAGTACCTTCAGTGGCTACGCCATCAGCTGAGCCTGCCTCTGCACCGCCCTCTGCTGCAGTTTCGCCATCTGTTTCGGCTGTTTTTTCTGGTTCTTTCACTATAGTAGGCGCTGCAACAGTTGCTACCACGAAATCTCTATCGGTTATCGTAGGATTTACATTTTCAGGTAGCTTTATATATGAAATTTTTATACTTGAACCTATGTCAAGATTTTCTAAATCGACAACAAGCTCTTTAGGAATATTTTCAGTAGGACATCTTAATTCTACTTTTCTTCTAACTATATTTAAAACTCCACCTCTTTTTAAACCAGGACATTTGTCGTCGTTAATAAATTTGACTGGAATTTCTAAGTTAATTTTAGAACCAGAGACAATTTTTAAAAAATCAATATGAATTGGTTCGTCGCTTACTGTATCAAAAACTATTTCTCTTGGTAATACGTTATATTCTTTTCCATCAATTTTTAATAAAATTAAATCTGAAGCAAAATTTTCTTTTTCAATTAAGGATTTAATTTGTTTTTTTGTTACTGATATTTTTAAATTATCTTCTTTACCACCGTAAATAATTGCGGGTACATTTCCTGTATTCCTTAATTTACTTAGTTGACCTTTAGTAATTGTATTTCTAGTTGTTGCTTCAAGAGAATTCATAAAACTTGGTTTTTTAGCCTATGAATGGCAAATTATCAAGAGTTAATTAAATAAGTCTGACACAGATGTAGAGTTAGATATTCTTTTAATAGCCTCACCAACTAAATGAGATATAGTTAATATCTCTATATTCTTAGCTTTTTTGACCTTATTTGAATTATCAATTGTATCTGTAATAACTAAGTTTTTAATTTGCGACTTCCTAATTTTTTCAACAGCGTCACCACTCAGAACTCCATGAGAAACGTATACATGAACATCTTTTGCACCTCTTTGTTTTAAAATCTTTGCAGCATTCACAATTGTTCCACCTGAATCTATTATATCATCTACAATTATACATGTCTTATTTTTTACATTTCCAATTACGTTCATCACAACGGATTTTCCTGGTGCTGGTCTTCTTTTATCTACAATCGCAAGTCCAACATTTAACATTTTGCCTAATGCTCTCGCTCTCGCGGTTCCGCCAACATCGGGCGCAACACAAATTAAATTTTTTGTTTTAATTTTTCTTTTGATATGTCTTGCAAATATCGGTGTAGCAAAAAGGTTGTCTACAGGTATATCAAAAAATCCTTGAATTTGCCCAGAGTGCAAATCTAATGTCACGACTCTATTAGCGCCAGAATTGGTTATTAAATTTGAAACAAGTTTCGCAGAAATTGAAGTTCTGGGAACAACTTTTCGATCTTGTCTCGCATACCCGAAATAAGGAATAACAGCTGTTATATTTTTTGCCGAAGATCTTTTTAGTGCATCAATACATAAAAGAAGCTCCATGAGATTGTCATTTGCAGGTGATGAAACAGACTGAATTATAAAAATGCTATTCCCTCTAATGTTTTCGTTAATTTCTATATATATTTCACCGTCACTAAATTTTCTTATACTAGAATTTACTAATTTGTTTTTTAAATATTTAGATATTTTGAGACTGAGGTTTTTATTACTATTCCCAGCAAGAATTTTCATATTATTTGAGGAAATTTATTTAATCATAATTACACTAATATTTCTACCATAATCATCAAATTTGTTTTTTAAATTGTATCTTGAGCTAAAAAATTTGTTCTTTCTTTTAAATGTATCTTTCTTTATTATATCTATGCTTTTAACGCCGTTTTTGATTAATTGTATTCTAATAAATTTAGTTAAATTAAAATAAATTATTCTTTTTTTTGTAATAAAGCAATTTTTACAATTATACCTCTTTAAAAACTTTATCATAAAATCTTTCTTAACCTCATAATTTCTATAATTAATACATGGTCCAATAACTGCTATGATATTATATAAGTTCGATCCCCATTTTTGCATATCATTTAAGACTTTTTTTGTAATATTCTTAAATGCACCTTTCCAACCTGCATGCGCTGCCGCAATTATTTTTTTTTTTGGATCATAAAAAAGAATTGGCGCACAGTCAGCGGTTAGTATACCTAAAGCTAAACCTTTTTCTTTAGTTATTAGGCCGTCACCAGTGATTTTATTTTTTGGAACTTTTAAAACTTTGTGGACTTTATTACTATGTATTTGGTTTAATAAAATTAAGTTATTATTCTTACAATTAATTTTTTTTTTGACTATATTTAAATTATTCTTAATTTTATTTTTTTTGTCATTAGATCCAATACCACAATTTAAACTATTATATATTCCAGTTGAAACACCTCCCTCACTATTAAAAAAGCAATGAATTATATTTTTATAATTAGATGTAAGTTTTCTAGATTTAAACATCAAAACCTTTGGTAAATGTATCTTGTTTTTTTGAGGCAAAAAGTACTTTGAAAAGATCTCCCATTTGCCTCTCATCTGTGAGTCTCTTTACTCTGAAGAAAATATCAGATTTAATTAAAAAGGTTTTATTTTTTGAAATGATTTCAGCTCTTTTAAATATTCCCATATTTTTTAAAAATTTGCCTTGAGTAGTTACTTTATTTACACTTAAACCGTAAAACTGAAGAATTTTTTTTAATAAACTAAAATTTATAAGATGTGTAATGTCTTGGTCACCTTTATTCAATAAAAAGTTTTTCATCTTGTGTTTTGAGACCGATTGTAAAGTGTTGAACATTTTTTTATTTATGTAACCGTAATCTATAAGCAGTACTCCACCTCCATTTTTTTTTATAAAATTAGTGACTTTCCTAAGAAAATTAATTTGGTCAAAAGATATCTCGACAAACTTTTCTTCTTTGTAAAAATTGAACCCAACAATTTTTTTATATTTACCTATATCAACCTTAATATTTTTTAGACAATAAATATTAGATATTTTTTCAACATATTTCTCGTACCAATCTTCTTTTATTTTTATTAGTTGTTTTATCGGGAAAGCATCTAAAAACTCATTTCCGATAAATAATGTTTGATGACTTTTAATTTCATCGAATTTTTTAATCCATTTTAATTTGTGACTTTTTAATTTTTTTTTTTGTATTTTTTTTAAATATTCACTTTTTTCCATAATATAAAAATTTAAATTACTAAAAAAACTTGGGAAGTTTTTCGAGGTTATGATCATGTTCAACATTAACTCTCCATCACCAGATCCTAACTCAACAACATTAAAATTTTTTGGTTTTCCTATACTTTCCCAATATAAAATAATCCAAATTGTAATTATTTCCGAAAATAAGTTCGAAACACTTGGGCTTGTAATAAAATCTCCTTTTTCTCCAAATGGAAATCTTTTCATATAGTAGCCCTTAGATTTATCGTACAAGGCTTGTTCTATAAATTTATCAAGTGTTATTAAATTTTTTTGTTTCATTTTTAAATTTGAAATATAAAAGCAATATTCCAAATAATATTGTAATAAGACTAATAATTTGCCCCATACTTAAATTAAATAATATCTTACCTAAATGTACATCAGGTTCTCTCGTATATTCTATAAAAAA
This sequence comes from uncultured Pelagibacteraceae bacterium, assembly GCA_902609065.1. Taxonomy (GTDB): domain Bacteria; phylum Pseudomonadota; class Alphaproteobacteria; order Pelagibacterales; family Pelagibacteraceae; genus Pelagibacter. Next base: position 4,847 of record CACLQJ010000018.1, on the reverse strand, counting down.
TCTGAAAAAGGAGTAAATAATTAAAAAAAGTGATGATATTACGCCTGGAATATTTAATCTTTTTTTAAATAAATTTAATATTATAAATAATATTATACCCTCAAATATTGCTTCATAAATCTGCGAAGGGTGTCTATTTAATTCATCTACTTTTAAAAATTTAACTGACCAAGGCATCTCCGTTTGTGTTCCATATAATTCAGAATTTACAAAATTTGAAATTCTTCCTAGAAAAATCCCTATAGGAGCTGACAAAGCTACTAAATCTAAAAATTTAAAAACGTCTATATCATTTTTATTTGCAAATATAGTTGATAAAATTACAACCCCAATCATACCACCATGGAATGACATACCGCCCTGCCATACAAAAAATATCTCAAATGGATTATATAAATAATACTTTAAATTATAAAATAGGACATAGCCTAATCTTCCACCGAGAATAATACCTATTATTACGTAAGTAATATAATCATCAAATAAACGCTTCATATGAATATCTTTTAAAAAAAACTTTTTAATATAAAACCATCCAAGTAAAATTCCAAAAATATAAGAAAGTGAGTACCATCTTATGTCAATTATGAAAAAACTAAATGCAACTGGGTCAAAATTATTAATAAACATTTAATTAAAATATTATAAACTTAATCATAAAAAAAAAGTAATATTATGGCAAATTCAGAGGATCTTATAAAAAAATTTGGTAAATTAGTCGAAAAGGGGATTAATAACTATAAAGACATAAATTCAGAAATTATAAATATTTGTAAATCTAAAAGAGACGAGTTTTTATTCAAAATGAAAATCGTCGGAAAAGAAGATTTAGATATTTTAAGAAAAAGGATTGAAAAACTTGAGACAGAGTTATCTAATTCAAAAAAAACAAAAAAAACTAAGAGGGCAGGAAAACGATAACTCCAAGTCCTCCAAGACTTGATTTGCTTAATTCGATTTTTCCCCCATGGGATTTTATTATATCAGAAGAGATTGACAATCCTAACCCAACACTGCTTTTAGTATCTGATCTACTCTTATTAATTTTATAAAAAGGTTTAAATACGTTATCGTATTCGCTTTTTGGAATACCTGGTCCATTGTCTTCAAAAGTAATCGTATAGTTTTTTCTCATTTTTTCAATTTTTATATTTAATTTATCTCCATACTTTAGAGAATTCTCAATTAAATTGTTAAAACATCTTTTTATTAGTTCTTTCCTACCATTAATTTCAACTTTATTTGGACTGATAAATATAATTTTAGTATTTTTGTACTTGCTGGTAATTGATGAAATCAAAATTTTTAAATCAAATTTTTGGGTTTTTTCCTCTGCACCTGTTTTAGCAAATTGAAGATATTCATTTAGCATTTTTTCCATCTCATCTACATCTTCTGATAATTCTGAAGCTATTTTTTTGTCTTTAATTAAAGCAAGTTGCAGTTTAATTCTAGTCAGTGGTGTTCTTAGATCGTGACTAATTCCGGATAACATTTCAGATCTTTGTTTTAAATGTCTAATAATTCTCTTTCTCATTTTTTCAAATTCAAATCCAGCTTTTCTTATTTCAAGTGCACCAGATGGAACAAATTCTTTAATTCTTTCCCCTCTTCCAAATTTCTCTGAAGCTTCAGCTAATTTTAAAATTGGTCTAGTTTGATTTTTCAAAAAAATCATCGCTATTGAAATTACTAAAATTGCAGGCAATGTTATCCAAAAAGCAAAAATTCTTGCTGAAGAACTTGTTAATCTTTCTTTAGGAACAAAAAATTGAAAGTATCCTTTTTTATATCCAATCTTTAAATCAACTAAGGTTTTATATGAAGTTGTGTCAAACCAATAATTTATATTTCTAGATTTCAGTTCTCTTCTTAATGTTCTGTCAAGTGGACTAAACCATCTATCATCAATATGTTTTGGTAATTTTATTTCTTCCTCATATTTAATATTTATGTCGAAGTTATCTTTAAATAATCCTACAATAAAGTCTTTATTAGTCCCCTCATTATTGTATGCATCAACAAATGTTTTAATTTCTGATACTAGCGCACGTGTCATTCCTTTATTAGTCTTAATCCATAAACTATCAAAAAAAACGAGAGTGATTGTAATTTGTAAAATAATAATTGGTATAGCAACAATTAAAAGACCTCTATAAAATAATTGTTTTGGTAAAATTTTTTTTATAGATTTACTCAATCCATAAAACATAACCCGCTCCTCTTATAGTTTGTAAATATTTTGGATTCTTAGGATCTTCTTCAATTTTTTTTCTTAGTCTAGTAATTATAACATCCACTGATCTTTCTTTATTAATCTTAATTAAATTACCTATGAACTCCCTGGATAAAGTTTGACCTGGCGAGTTTATCATTTTTTCGAGAATTATTTTTTCTGTATTATTAATTTTATATTGTTTATTATTTTTAAAAATAAACAACTTATTTAAATCTATTTTAATATTTTCGAATTCTGCCAAATGTTTAATTTTTTTTATCTTAGTCCTATTTAATATACTCTTAATTCTTAAAATTAATTCTTTTGGTTCAAATGGTTTAGGCAAATAATCATCAGCACCACTTTCTAATCCTTTAATTCTATCATCTGATTCTCCTCTAGCAGTCAAAAGAATAATTGGAGTATTTAAATTACTTTTATTTTCATGCAAGAATTCTAGCCCGCTTTTTCCTGGCATCATAATATCGAGAACTATTAAATCAAATTCGATAAACTTAATTTTTGATTGAGCATCTTCCGCATTCGCTGAAGTAGTTACAAGATAATTATTTTCGTTCAAGAATTGTTTGACTAATTTTCTTATGCCATCGTCGTCATCAACTACCAATATGTGAGCTAAAAAATCATTCATTTATAATTTTATTAAGAACTTTGTTGAAATGCAAAACCTCATCTGAAGATGAGTTTAATAGTGCTTTGTGAATCCTTTTTTTTTGAATAGAAAATATTTGATTAAATAGATCTTCACCCTGTTCACTAAGATAAACATGTTTTTTTCTCGTGTCTCTAACATCTTTTTTGAACTTTAAAGCTTTTATTTTAATTAAATCATTAAGAACTCTATTTAGACTTTGTTTTGTTACTTTTAGCTTTGCTAAAAGCTCTGAAATTGTAATGCCATGATACTGAGATATTAAATGAAGCACTTTTTGATGGGCCACCCCTAAATTGTGTTTATCTAAAATTTTTTTGGTATCTGCAAATGTTTCACGATAACTTATGAACAATTTCTCTATAAAATCTTTTAATTGATTATCTTTTAGGTAAAGTAACTGTTTCATTTTGGTAAGTTATATTGACATATTATACATACAAAGATATTTTTTGTTAATAAAATCTAATGATACCCTACGATAAAAGAGAAGGAAAAATTTGGTACAATAACGAGCTTGTTGATTGGCAAGACGTTAAATTGCATGTTTTAAGCCATGGTTTACACTACGCGAGTTGTGTCTTCGAAGGTGAGAGAGTATATGATGGTGACATATTTAAACTGGAGGAACATACATCTAGATTTTTTCACTCGGCTAGACGAATGGGTTTTGAAATACCTTATACCGAAAAAGAAATTAATGAAGCATCAAAAAAAATTGTTTTAAGTCAAAAAGTTAAAAATGGATATGTTAGACCTGTAGCCTGGAGAGGAAGTGAAATGATGGCAATCTCAGCCCAGCAAACAAAAATACATGTTGCTGTCGCTACTTGGGAGTGGGGATCTTACTTTGATCCAAAGTTAAAACTGGAAGGTATTAAGTTGAATATATCAAATTGGAGACGTCCAGCACCAAACACTATTCCATGGGACACTAAAGCTGCAGGATTATATATGATCTGTACACTATCTAAGCACGAGGCTGAAAAGCAAGGTTTTACAGATTCTCTAATGTTAGACCATGAGGGATATGTAGCTGAAGCTACAGGAGCAAATATTTTTTTCAAAGATAAGAATGGTTCGTTGCACACTCCTGTTCCAGATTCTTTTTTAGATGGAATTACTAGGAGAACAATAATTGAAATTGCAAAATCTAAAAATATAATTGTAAATGAGAGAAAAATTCATCCAGAGGAAATTAAGGATTTTGTAGGTTGTTTTTTGACCGGCACAGCTGCGGAAGTTACTCCAGTTTCTCAAATTGATAAATTTAATTTTAAGGTTTGTGATTTTATAGTTGAATTGTCTGAAAGTTATCAGCAAATCGTCAGGAAGAAAAAAGCAGCTTAATTTTTCTCATCCTCTGAAATAGCATGATCAATCCCTTTTCTTAAATAGTCATAACCCGTGTATAGTGTTAGAAATGCTGACAACCACAATAATACAATTCCAATAGTTTGAGCGTTATAATCTCCGAAATTTGTAATTTTATTACCAGTCTCACCTAAAAGTAGAATTGATATAGCAAACATTTGTAGAAAAGTTTTTAATTTGGCTAAACTTGATACAGGCATATTCACTTTACCCTTAGCTAAAAACTCCCTTAATCCTGATATCAATATCTCACGTGTAAGAATTATTATCGCAGCAACAACCTCAAAACTTTTAATTGTACCATTCATAACAAGTAAAATTAGTGCCGTTGCAACAATAATTTTATCGGCTATTGGATCTAATAATTCTCCTAACTTAGACTCTTCTTTATACATTCTGGCCAAAAGTCCGTCTAAAAAGTCTGTAAAAGAGGCTATTACAAATAGTGCAAAAGGAATGATATCTCCATAAAAACCAGGAAGATAAAATGTTAATACAAAAATTGGAACTATTATGATTCTTCCAATGGTGAGATAATTTGGAATTTTAATTTTCATTCGTGAAAATAATTATATATTTTTT
>CACLQJ010000017.1 GCA_902609065.1 uncultured Pelagibacteraceae bacterium | reverse complement strand
AAATTTTGATAATATTAATTTTTACTGGTAAAAAATTTGGAATTAAAAGATAAAATCATAAAAACTTTAGATAATAATAAGGCATCAAACATAGTAGCGATTGATCTGGAAGGTAAATCTTCGATTGCAGATTTTATGATAATAGCTAGTGGAACTTCTTCAAGACATCTTCAGTCATTGTCGGAACAAGTTTTAACTGAATTCAAACGTGAGGGTATTATTGAGTCTAAAATTGAGGGTAAAGATAGCAACGACTGGAAATTAGTAGATGGTATTGATCTTGTAGTGCATATATTTAATCCGGAAAAAAGAAAATTTTATGAATTAGAGAAAATGTGGTCAGAATTAATTCCAAAAGAAAAAGTAATTATATGAGATATAACCATTTTAATTTATTTACTTTTTTTTTTATAATTCTTATTTTTTTTCCTGGAGCAACAAAATCTGAGGATGATATTTATAAAAAAATAGATCTATTCAGTGAAGTATTAAACAAAATAAATAATCAATATGTTGATGATATTAATCAAAGTGAAGTGATGGACGCTGCTATAAATGGTATATTGCAATCTCTTGATCCTTACTCGGCATATATGACACCAGAAATGTTTACTAATATGGCTACTGAAACTAGTGGAGAATTTGGGGGGCTAGGAATTGAAGTTGGGATGGAGGCAGGCGTAGTAAAAGTAATCTCACCAATAGATAACTCCCCAGCCTACAAAGTTGGTGTTAAAGCTGGCGATTACATAGTAAAAATTAATAATGTACAAGTCCAGGGAAAATCATTAACTGAGGCTGTTGAATTGATGAGAGGTCCGGTCGGTTCAAATATCGAAATTACAGTAAGACGAAAAGGAGAAAGAAAGGCACTAACGTTTACGATAACAAGAGAGATTATAGAGGTTGCATCAGTTAAAACAGAAATCAAAGATAAAAATGTTGGCTACATTCGGTTAACATCATTTAATGAAAATAGTTCTGATCAAATTAAAAAAAAACTAAATGAGTTTAAAAAAAACAAAAATATTAAAAATTTTATTTTAGATCTTCGAAATAATCCTGGTGGTTTGTTATCACAAGCAATCAAGATTTCAGATTTCTTTCTTGAAAATGGCGAAATTGTTTCAACGAAAAGTAGAAAAAGTAATGAGAATAGAAAATGGTTTGCAAAAAAGGGAGATATAATTAATGGTAATACAATCTTGGTTCTTATAAATTACGGCTCTGCTTCTGCTTCTGAAATAGTCGCAGGTGCGTTGAAAGATCATAAAAGAGCAATTTTAATCGGAGAGACAACTTATGGTAAAGGATCTGTTCAATCAATAATTCCGCTAAATAACAATGGTGCAATTAGACTTACAGTTTCGAAATATTATTTGCCTTCTGGAGATTCAATATCTGACGTTGGGGTAATACCTGATTTTGAAATTAGTGAGGATAATGACTCTTTTAGAATTAACACTGAAACAGATAACCAACTAGATTTTGCATTGAAACTTTTAAATGGTTAATAATGATAGAGAAGTATAGAAATCTCCCTTTAAGAAATGGAGTTGGGATTGTAATATTAAATAAAGAAAATAAGATTTTTGTAGCAAAAAGAATTGATAATCCAAAAAACTTTTGGCAAATGCCGCAAGGAGGTGTTGATAAAGGAGAAGATTTTTATGATGCAGCTCTTCGAGAACTTGCGGAGGAAACAAGTATTAAAAGTGTAAGTTTATTGAAAGAAGTAGGTAATATTCTCACATATGAGTTGCCCGATTATTTATTGGGAATTGTTTGGAAAGGTAAATTTAGAGGTCAGAAACAGAAATGGTTCATTATGCGTTTTGACGGTAAAGATAGTGAGATAAATATAAGAACTGAAAAACCAGAATTTTTTGAATGGAAGTGGGAAACAAATGACAATTTAAATAAAGTTGTAGTACCATTCAAACAGGATATTTATAAAAAGCTTCAAATAGAAATAAATGATGTTATCTCTAAGAAAGAGATATAGACTTCAAACTCTCTATTTTTTGCTCAATAATAAATTTTTTATTATCATCAAGTTCTGAGTTTTTTAATATTTTTTCTGCATCTCTTATACTTTTATCAATTTCTACTTTATCCGCATTTTTTAAGTTAAAAATTGAGCTTGTAAGTACAGATAAATGATTGTCCTTAAATTCAACAATGCCATCTTCAACATAGAATTTCTCCTCAAGATTTTTTGATAAAATTCTAATTACGCCCGGTTTTAAAAAAGAAATTATTGATATGTGGTCTTTAAGAATTCCCATCTCTCCCTCAAAAGCAGGTATAATGACCTCACTTACATTATCATCTGAAAAAAAAGATTTTTCTGGATTTACTATTTCTACTTTAAATTCTTCACTCATCAAGCCGCTGCTTCTTTTGCCATTTTTTCTGCTTTTTCAACAGCCTCTTCTATGCTTCCTACCATATAAAAAGCTGCTTCAGGTAAATGATCATATTCACCTTTACATATAGCATCAAAGCCTTTTATGGTGGACTCTAGATCAACGAGCTTTCCTGGAGATCCAGTAAATACTTCGGCAACGAAAAATGGTTGCGATAAAAATCTTTGTATTTTTCTAGCTCTTGCAACCGTCAATTTATCTTCCTCAGACAATTCATCCATTCCTAGAATTGCAATTATATCTTGTAAAGACTTATAAGTTTGAAGAATTTTCTGTACCTCCCTTGCAACTCTATAGTGCTCATCACCAACTATTCTTGGATCTAATATTCTTGAAGTTGAGTCTAGTGGATCAACTGCGGGATAAATACCCAATTCTGCAATTTGTCTTGATAATACCGTTGTTGCATCTAAGTGAGAAAAAGATGTTGCTGGTGCAGGATCTGTTAAATCGTCGGCTGGCACGTATATTGCTTGAACAGATGTAATAGATCCTTTGTTTGTAGTTGTTATTCTCTCTTGTAAATTTCCCATATCAGTTGCCAATGTAGGTTGATATCCAACAGCTGATGGTATTCTTCCTAATAATGCAGAAACTTCGGAACCAGCTTGTGTGAAACGAAATATATTATCTACAAAAAACAATACATCTTGGCCTTCTTGATCTCTAAAATACTCAGCAACAGTTAATCCTGTCAAAGCTACTCTTGCCCTTGCGCCAGGAGGTTCATTCATTTGACCATACACTAACGCAGCTTTTGAGCCATCTCCGTCTGGTTTGATAACTCCTGACTCAATCATTTCATGGTAAAGATCGTTTCCTTCTCTCGTTCTTTCACCAACACCTGCAAATACAGAAAATCCTCCGTGAGCTTTAGCTATGTTATTTATCAATTCCATTATAATAACTGTTTTACCTACTCCTGCTCCACCAAATAATCCTATTTTTCCACCCTTTGCGTACGGGGCTAATAAATCAATTACTTTTATTCCTGTCACCAAAATTTCCGTTTCGGTTGACTGATCGTTAAAAGAGGGTGCCTGCCTATGAATGGGCCAATTTTCTTTTGTTTTTACATTTCCTTTTTGATCAATAGGTTCGCCAATTACATTTATAATTCTGCCAAGAGTTTCGGGTCCTACAGGCACTTGTATAGGTTTTCCAGTGTCAACTACTTCATCACCTCTTTTTAAACCTTCTGTACTATCCATAGCAATTGTTCTAGTACTAGACTCACCTAAATGTTGTGCCACTTCTAAGACCAATCTGTTTCCACCATTGTTGCATTCTAATGCTGTTAAAATTTCTGGTAGTTCACCGTCAAATTTGACGTCAACTACTGCTCCTATAACTTGTGTAATGTAACCTTTTTTATTCATATCTATAAACTTTCTGCTCCTGATATTATTTCTATTAATTCTTTTGTAATTGATGCTTGACGACTTCTATTATATTCAATAGATAATTTGTCAACCAATTCACCAGCGTTTCTAGTTGCATTGTCCATAGCAGTCATTCTAGATCCTTGCTCGCTTGCTGAATTCTCTAACATTGCTTTAAAAATCTGTGTTGAAATGTTTTTGGGTAATAAATTATTTAATATTTCATCTTCATCGGGTTCAAACTCATAGTTTATGTTTTCCTCCTCATTTGTCTCTTCTGTATTTTCTTTTTGCAGAGGTATTATTTTTTGCTTTTGTGGGATTTGTGTCATTACGTTTTTAAATTGATTATAAAATATGTAGCATATGTCAAACTCTTGATTTTCGAATTTATCTAAAACAAATTTACCGACTTTCTCTGCGTCGAAATAATTAATATTTTTTGATTCTTTAAAAGTTATTTTTTTGATAATTTGATTTTCATAGTTTCTTTTTAATTGATCATACCCCTTCATTCCAACAGTAATTATTTTTAAATTTTTTCCTTTTTTTTTTATATCTTCAAAATGGCTTTTTGCTTTTTTAATAATATTTGTGTTAAAACCACCACACAAACCTCTATCAGCTGTAAGAACTACACATAAATGAGTTTCGTCCTTTCCAGTTCCAACTAAGAGTTTTGATGAATTATCTTTGTCAGCAACTCCGTTAGATAAATTTAGGATTATATTATTCATTTTTTCAGAATATGGTCTTCCTTTTTCTGCATTTTCTTGAGCTTTTCTTAATTTTGCTGTGGCAACCATTTTCATAGCTTTGGTAATCTTTTGAGTAGATTTAACACTAGTTATCCTTTTTTTTAAATCATCTAAACTTGGCATAAAATTATTTTGTATTTTCTTTTAAATTTAAAATTAATTCTGAAAGTTTTTTATCATTTTCTTCATCAAGTTTTCCAGTGTCTTTTATAGAGTTGATTATATCAGAATTTTCATTTTTACATTTTTCAATCACTTTTTGCTCGAACTGTGAGATGTCTTTTAATTCAATATCATCCAAAAAACCTCTTACTCCACAAAATATAGAGATTACTTGTTCCTCTACTGTCATTGGACTGTATTGTTTTTGTTTCAGAAGCTCAGTAAGTTTAGAGCCTCTATTCAATAACTGTTGTGTTGAAGCATCTAGGTCGGATCCGAATTGCGCAAACGCCGCCATTTCTCTGTATTGGGCCAATTCTAATTTAATAGAGCCTGCAACTTTTTTCATAGCTTTTGTTTGTGCTGCTGATCCGACTCTTGAAACAGATAAACCAACGTTAATTGCCGGTCTAATCCCTTGATTAAATATTTCTGTTCCTAAAAAAATTTGACCATCAGTTATGGAAATTACGTTTGTTGGTATGTAAGCAGAAACATCTCCTGCTTGAGTTTCAATTATCGGTAAAGCAGTTAATGAACCGCCCCCACTTTCATCATTTAATTTTGCGGCTCTTTCCAACAATCTACTGTGTAAATAAAACACATCTCCTGGATAAGCTTCTCTTCCTGGAGGTCTTCTAAGTAATAATGACATTTGTCTATAGGCAACTGCCTGTTTTGATAAGTCGTCATATATTATCAATGCATGCATTCCATTATCTCTATAATATTCACCCATTGTACAACCTGTATAGGGAGCTAAAAATTGAAGTGGTGCAGAGTCCGAGGCAGTTGCTGATACAATCGTAGTATATTCCATGGCACCGGCATCCTCTAATGTTTTAACTATTTGAGCAACAGTTGATCTTTTCTGTCCTACGGCAACATATATGCAATAAAGTTTCTTGCTTTCATCAGTAGACTCATTAATTTTTTTTTGATTTATAATAGTATCAATCGCAACAGCAGTCTTTCCGGTTTGTCTGTCGCCAATAATTAGTTCTCTTTGCCCTCTTCCAACAGGTATTAAACTATCAATTGCCTTCAGTCCAGTTTGCATTGGTTCACTTACTGACTTTCTTGGTATAATCCCTGGCGCTTTGACTTCGACCCTATTTCTTTTTAGTGATTTATCCAATGATCCTTTGCCATCAATTGGGTTTCCTAATGCATCTACGACTCTACCCAAAAGTTCTTTACCAACTGGCACATCAACTATAGCACCTGTTCTTTTGACAGTGTCTCCCTCTTTAATTGCTCTGTCATCACCAAAAATAACAACACCAACATTGTCACTTTCTAAATTAAGAGCCATCCCTTTAGAGCCATCAGAAAACTCGACCATTTCTCCAGCTTGGACATTATCTAACCCATATATTCTGGCAATACCGTCTCCTACAGATAGTACTTGACCAACCTCTGAGACTTCGGCTTTATCACCAAATTTTTTTATTTGTTCTTTTAAAATCTTTGTTACTTCAGAAGGATTAATTTCCATTTATGCCTCTATCATTTTGGTTTCTATTTGTTTTAATTTACTTTTTATTGAAGTGTCAATCATTACGCTACCTATTTGAATAATTATACCTCCTATTAAACTTGGATCGTACTCAAAATTTAATTTTAAATTTCCTCCAAAATTTTCTGTTAAATCTTTTTTTATATTCTCAATTTCTACTTTATTTAATGGTTTTGCTGCTTTTAGTTTAGCAATTATTTCACCTTTTTTATTAGATGTTATTATTAAAAAATCTTTGAGGATTTTTTCAAGATAAAACAGTCTTGTTTTATTAACTAAAAAGTTTAAAAATTTACTAAAGATATCTGTAAAGTTAAATTCTTTTGACATTAAGGTCATAACATTTAACAAATCTTTTTTTTTATTTGTTGGATCGTTTATTAAACTTTTAAAATCATTGTTCTCACCAATCAGTTTTAACATTGCTGATACTTCTTCCTCTACTTTTTCTAGATTCCTGTTTTCCTCTGCAAGTTCATATAGTGCTTGTGAATAACTGTTATTAACTGTTATTGAAAGATTATTTGAAGTCAATTAGTGTTCCTTATTTAACTATAAATTGTGAATTAATTAGCATAACTAGTATTACCCTTCAAGCGACAGATTTGCTAAAACTAGTAAATTTTACGAATTAATTGAAGCTTATTGGATCAACATCAACCGTTAGTTTTATTTCTGGTTGAATTTTGAAATTTTTTAATGCACTAGACAGAGTGTTTTGAATTTCCATGGATTTACTTGCCCTTATAAGAAGTCTATTTCGATATTTTTTTTTAATTTTGTAAATCGGAGCTTCAACAGGTCCAAGTATTTTTGCATTAATTTTTTTACAAAGATAATTTTTAAGCATATTGGAAAAATTGAACAGTTTTTTTTCATTCGTAGCAGTTAGTATTAATGCAATAAACCTCTCATATGGTGGTAAATTATGTTTTTTTCTCATCTCAAGCTCATTTTCTAAAAAATTAAATGGGTCTCGGTTGACTATCTGGTTTATCATTTTAGAATTTAGGTCATAAGTTTGAAAATATACTGTTGCTGGTTTTCCTGCTCTACCAGCCCTTCCAGATAATTGATGATATAGTTGTAAATTTTTTTCTGAGGATCTTAAGTCATAACCTAAAGATGACAGATCAATATCTAAGACTACTATACAGTTCAAATTAGGAAAATGAAAACCCTTTGATATTAATTGAGTACCTATAAGTATATTAATATCGTTATTTATGATTTTATCTAAAATTTCTTTAGAAGATTTTTTACTCATTGTGTCACTTGAAAATATACTTGAATTAAATTTAGGAAATTTTTTTTTGACTTCTTCGCTTATTCTTTCTACCCCAGGACCACTAAAAATAATTTCGCAAATATTACTCTTGCTACACTTTCTATGAATATTGGATTTGAATCCGCAGTAATGACATAAAAGTTTTTTTTTTTTTAAATGGTAGACCAAATTTATTGAACAATTTGGACAAGAAAAAATTTTGTGACAATTTTTACAAATAACATAAGGAGAATAACCTCTCCTGTTTAGAAAAAATAAAACTTGATCCCCTTTAATCAAGTGCTCTTCAACCTTATTTTTAGTCATTGTACTGATCCAAGATTTACTTTCTAATTTATTTTGATTTAAGTTTATAATTTCGTGATTGGGTAAATCATAATTATTATATCGATTAATCAATCGAGAAAATGAATATTTTTTTTTTTTCATATTTTCATAAGTTTCTATTGAGGGTACCGCACTAACAAGATTTATAGGAATATTTTCAAACTGTGCGCGTGCTACCGCCATATCTCTAGCATTATAAATTAAACCTTCATCTTGTTTAAAAGACTGATCATGTTCTTCATCTACAACAATTTCTCCTAAATTTTTAAAGGGTAGAAATAATGAAGACCTTGCACCTATTACAACTTTAATTTTTCCTACAGCTAGGCCATTCCATATAATTTTTTTATTTTTTTTAGAGATTTGAGAATGCCAAATCGCTGGTTTAAACCCAAAAAATTCCTCGAACTTTTTTTCAAAATCAAAAGTTAGACCAATTTCAGGTAAAAGTATTAAGCATTGGAATCCTTGATTTAATTTATTTTTTATAGACTCAAAATAAACAATAGTTTTACCAGAGCCTGTTGTGCCTTGCAAAACATGAACTCTAAACTTGTCATTATTGGTATTAATATTTTTTAAAGCTTCAATTTGTTCAACGGATAATTTAAAATTTTGATTACCTTTTTTTGGTATATATTTTTCATAATTAAAATTTGTGCTATTTTCAACAGCTTGATTACTTAATAAATGTAATTTAAGAGACATGCCTCTCGGAATAAGATTATAAATAGAGAACCAATTCAAAAATTTTATTGTATTTAAGTTTAATTTTGGAACATCCAGTTTTTTTATTACTTTTTTAATTTTAAATTTTTTATTAGTTTTTTCTTCGAATTCATTCCATACAATTCCATTTAGATTACTTTTCCCAAAAGGTACTTGCACGTATTCACCTTTTTTTAGCAAAATTTGACTTTCATAAGTGAATGGATGGTCAAAAATATTTGGCAACAGCACAGGATACTTCATAATATTATATTTTATATATTACGCCTGAACTAATTTTTCAATAGAGGGAAGCTGATAGCTAGATTTAACTCGAGAGATCTAAACAGTGAACACTAAAAAGTTTTTTGTCATCAACCCAAGTTTTCCCAATTTTCCATCCAGCCTGATTAGCTAATTTTTTAAAGGATTTAACAGTGTATTTATGAGAATTCTCAGTGTGAATCTCTTCATTTTTTTTAATTAAATATTTCGAACCATTGATTTTAATATTATTTTTTTTGATAGACTTTAATCTCATTTCAATTCTTTTTTTTGATTTATTATAAATTGCTAAATGTTTGTAATAGTTTAAGTTTATATCTCCACCTAGTTCTGTATTGATTCTTTTTAATATATTTTTGTTGAATTTCGCAGTTATGCCTTTTTTATCATTGTACGCAGAGATTAAGGTTGGAATATCTTTAATTAAGTCGACACCAACAATAATTTTTTTTGCTTTAAATTTTGATTTAAGCTTTTTTAAAAATTTAACAGCATCCTTACTATCAAAATTACCAATGGTTGACCCAGGGAAAAAAATAGTTACATTTTCTGATGAATTGATTTTAAAAGGTAGCTTATTATTTTTTGAAAAGTCATATCCTTTTGGGGTAATAGCTACTTTGGGATATTTCTTTCTAAAACCTTTAGATATTTTGGTTATATAATCTTCAGAAATATCTAAAGGTATATATTTTTTCGGCTCATCTAGGCTGCTGAGAAAAATACCTATTTTTTTGATGTCTCCGGCGCCTGGTTCAATTAAAACTGCGCTCTTACCTATCCTTTTAGCAATTTCAATTTTATTATCTTTTAAAATTTTTATTTCTGTCCTTGTTGGGTAATATTCTTTCAACCTAGTAATTTGTTCAAAAATTTTAGATCCATGAAAATCATAAAACCATTTAGAGCTTAGCTTCTTATTTTTTTTACCTAAACCGAGATTTACGTCTTGTAGAAATGATTTCATTTTGTATCAGGCTCAACTAAAAGACGACTAATTGGCATTGAAAACCTTCCTCGTCTTTCTGCGTCAGTGCTTTCATTATATATTGCAAGTAAGTTAGATAGACTTGTAATCATTAACTTTCTTTTCTCAGGCTTTAAAATAAATGCAGCGTAAAAAAATCCTGCTGCAATTTCAGCTACTTGAGTAACTGGTCCCTCCATAGATACAATATTCGTTTCAATAGTTACATTTAGTTCTGGAAAAACTTTACGTACAAGATTATTTAAACTTTCAGATCCACGTACCCTTGGATCGCCTAAATCAATCTCTCCATAACTAGGTATTTCTTGTTGTACATAACTATAAATTAAGTCGTGTACCTCTCTATAACCTGGCGCTGCATTCATTGGTCCATCAACTAATGCTGCAAACCGACCCTTAGGAGTTAAAACTCGTTTTACCTCATCTAAAACAGGAGCTATCGGGTCCATTAATGTTAACGCCCAATGGCACAAAACTATGTCAACAGAGTTATCATCAATTGCTGATAAATTTTGAGCTTTTGACTGAAGGAGAGTGGCTCCACTATTTACAAGACGTGTATTAGCTAATGTTAATTCCTCAGGACACATGTCTATACCTCTTAAATTTAGATTTTTATTGCGATCGAATAAGATTTTTAATAATGGCCCTGACCCACAAGCAAGATCTAATACATTTAAACTTTCATTATCGGGTACAAGTTCAGCTAACCATTCATAGCTGTTACGTCCAGACTCATCACGACAACAACTTGCACACTCTTCAGTAAATCCTGTATGTTTATAATGTACAGTTCTCAAATGATCAACTAAAGCATTTCCATCAGGATGTAGATTACGTGTAAGACTGTCTGTCCACATCGAATTAAGTCCCTTCTGATTATTTATTTCTTTCATAGTTTATCTTTGACTGGCCAACAAATTGGATTTAGTGGACTAGCTGCTACTTCTCCTGGTTTGATGTTAGGCATGAATTTCTGCCAGTCACCTGAGACCATCGTAGGTGCATTAACTACTTTTGCTCCATCTCGATAATAAGTATTAGCAAGAGCCACTCGGCTACGATTAGTACGGTTGCGTGAAGCAGTATGAAAATTTAAATTATGGTGAAAGCTAACTTCACCCAATTCAAACGGTGTTTCATTCACACTCACGTTATTTTTTGAAAAAACATCTGAAACCCCACGGTCATATCCAGTACCTGTCTTTTCAAACGTAACAGCGTTTACTAGCTCGTGGACATCTAGCGGGTAGGCAAATGAAAGTGGTCCCATCTCAAGAGGGATTGGTTGTGCTGGCACCCAAGCAGTAACTACGTCATTAGTGTCTAACGGAAAATGATGATCATCGAAGTGCCATGGGGTACGACCGCAACCAGATTGTTTAGCAAGTACATTGTCATGGTAAAGTCTAACAGCTGGTACTTCAAGAAGATCCGCAGAAATTTGCCCAAGACGCGGTGACAATACATATGCACGAAGAAGTGCGTTATCAGGCCAAATCATTTCAAGGCTAAGAAAACGATCATTTGCTCCTTTATCTGGATCAACCTTAAACTGCTCCTTTAAAAGATTAATTAACTCAGCTCTAAGTTTAAGCACAGCTCCAGGTGAGAAAACCTTCTTAAGTTTTATGAAACCATTTTTTTTAAAAAAATAAATTTGATCATTAGTTAAATGGTAGGGCTCAGCTAATTCTGAAATAACTTCATCATCACTGGGTATTTCAATGTCTGGTAAAGGTTCGGCATTAATAATTTTGTCCTTTTTAACATCATTATCTGCAAGACTAACATACCAATCCCACCAAGCCTGATTATCCTTATCCCATGGTTTACTAATGTCGGTAGCGTCAGATATTTTGGAACTTAAATCGTTATTAGATTTTGTCATATAAATTATTGTTATAGTTTTATTTTATATTAGTAAGAGCGCGTTTTGACATAGGATTTAGGAATGTATTTGTCTTTTATCTACAGATAATGCTGCTTCTTTTATAGCTTCTGAAAATGTTGGATGTGCGTGACAAGTTCTAGCAATGTCTTCGGAGCTTGCACCAAATTCCATTGCAACTGACATTTCCGCAATCATCTCACCTGCATGTGGTCCTATGATATGAACTCCTAAAACCTTATCTGTTTTATCATCTGCCAATATTTTTACAAAACCTTCGGGTTTATTAATTGCTTTAGCTCTAGAGTTTGCCAAGAAAGGAAATTTACCTACTTTATAGCTTTGATTAATCTTTTTAAGATCTTCCTCAGATTTGCCCACATAGGCAACCTCTGGTGTGGTGTAAATAACCCCTGGTATCAAATTGTAATTCACATGTCCTGCTTGACCCGCTATAAGTTCTGCTACTGCTATACCTTCCTCCTCAGCTTTATGCGCTAACATTGGTCCCTCGATGACATCACCGATAGCATAAATATTTTTTATATTTGTTTGAAAATTTTTATTAACCTTAATTCTTCCTTTGTCATCAAGATCAACGCCAAGTTTTTCTAAGTTCAAATTTTTGGTATATGGTTTTCTACCAACAGCAACTAACACTACATCGCTTTCATGTAAAACCTTGTTATTATTTGTGTCATGTGTCTCTACATTAACACCTTTATCTGTCTTACGAATTTTTTCAACTTTTGTATTTAAATGAAATTTAATATTTTGTTTTTTTAAAATTTTCAAAAATTCATTAGATATTTCTTTATCTAGCCCAGGCGTAATATGATCGAGATATTCTACGACATGGACGTCCGAGCCCAATCTAGACCAAACAGATCCCATTTCTAAGCCGATATAGCCTCCTCCAATTATCAACATTTTTTGTGGAACCTTATTCATATTAAGAGCACCTGTTGATGATAAAATTTTTACTTCATCAAAATCTACTCCCGGCAAACATGCAGCTTCTGAACCAGTGCTTATAATGATATTTTTACTTTCAATAGTTTGTTTATTGTTTTTATCATCTATAACAATCCTGTTTTTATCTAAAAGACTTCCTTTACCTTTTAGAT
Source organism: uncultured Pelagibacteraceae bacterium (assembly GCA_902609065.1). Taxonomy (GTDB): domain Bacteria; phylum Pseudomonadota; class Alphaproteobacteria; order Pelagibacterales; family Pelagibacteraceae; genus Pelagibacter. The sequence continues at coordinate 4,369 of CACLQJ010000017.1, read as the reverse complement.
AGGTAACTTTATTTTTCTTAAATAAAAATTCTACACCTTTAGTTAAAACTGTTACTGCTTTGTCTTTATTCTGCATCATTTTACTTAAGTTTAATTTGATATCACCGGTTTCGATACCAATTTTTGAAAAATCTTTAGCTTGATGAAATGACTCAGATAAATTTAGTAAACTTTTAGATGGTATACATCCAATATTTAGGCATGTACCGCCTAAAGTCCCTCTTAATTCAATACAGGCGGTTTTTAAACCTAGTTGAGAAGATCTAATAGCACAAACATAACCTGCTGGCCCACCACCTATAACTACAACATCAAATTTTTCTGACATCTAATTTTCTAAAAATAATTTTTCAGGTTCTTCTAAGTATTGTTTTATTTCTTTTAAAAATGAAACTGCCTCTTTACCATCAATTATTCTATGATCATAAGATAAAGCAAGATACATTACAGGTCTTATCTTTATTTCATTATTAACTACCACAGGTCTTTCAACAATATTATGCATTCCTAAAACTCCTGATTGAGGAGGATTCAATATTGGTGTCGATAACATAGAGCCGTAAACCCCTCCATTACTAATGGTGAATGTTCCTCCTTGAAGATCTTCAATTGACATATTTCCATTATTTGCTTTTTCAGAAAGATGTTTTATTTGTTTCTCAATCTCTGAAAAAGACATTTCATCAGCATTTTTGAGAACTGGCACAACCAGACCTCTATCTGTCCCAACCGCAAAACTAATGTTAAAGTAATTTTTGTAAATTATATCTTCGTTTTCTATTTCAGCATTTATAGCAGGGTAAGATTTTAAACTTTTTACTGATGCTTTTACAAAAAATGACATAAAGCCAAGTTTTACATCAAATTTACTTTGAAAATCGTCTTGGTTATCTTTTCTAAATGAAACTATTTTTGACATATCAACTTCATTAAAAGTAGTTAGCATAGCTGCATTTTCTTGCGCCGACTTAAGTCTTCTTGCGATGGTTTGTCTTAGCCTTGTCATTTTAATTCTTTCCTCGGGTCCGTACTTTATTTTTCTAATGTTCGGCTCAGGTTTTTTATCCATTAGACTTAATAGATCACCTTTTAAAATAGTCCCATTTTTTCCAGACCCTTTTATCCCCTCAAGCTTAATATTTTTTTCATTAACAATTTTTCTTACAGCAGGTGATAGATGAATATTATTTTTCTCTAAATTTCCATTTGTAACCTCGTTAGTAAGAATTAAAGGAGCATCTTTCACGGGTTCTCTATCAAATATTTCCGTTTCAACTTGAGTTTCCTCGTTAGTCTTGCTTGTGGTATCTTTGGCTATAGAAGATTCTGCTTCTTTTATTATATTTTCAGTTACTGGAGGAATTTTTTCGTTTACATTATCTTTTTTTCCCTCTTTTTTTTCTTCATTTGATACGATTCCTAATACGGAGCCAACTTCAACATTCTCTCCATCTTTTGAATTTATTTTTGAAATTACTCCACTTGCCGGTGATGGAACTTCGAGATTTACCTTGTCAGTTTCTAACTCCACAATAGGCTCATCTACTGAGACATGTTCTCCTTCTTTTTTAAGCCAGCGTGCAACTGTGGCTTCAGTAACACTTTCTCCAAGTACAGGTACTAATATATTCTCACTCATTTATTCAAATACTTTTCTAATAATTTCCTCTTGTTGAGCAGCGTGTCTTTTTGCATACCCTGTTGCGGGTGACGCAGCAGCATTTCTTCCAATATAAGAAATTTTATTATTATTAGCTCCAATATAGTCTAAAGTCCATTGTATATAATCTCTAACCGAACTCCACGCACCCATATTTTTTGGCTCTTCTTGGCACCAAAAAAAGCTAGCATTTTTACTAAATTTTTTAATCTCTTTTACTAAAGGCTTTACCGGGAATGGGTAGAGCTGCTCTACCCTTAAAAAAACTACATCATCTTTTTTTAATATTTCTCTGGCTTTAAGTAGATCAAAATAAATCTTACCAGAACAGATTATTACTTTTTTTATATCGTTATCTTTTTTTAATTTAATAAAGTTATCGTTTTCTAGATAAGAATGATCAGTGAGAACTCTGTGAAATGATTTATTTTTATCGAAATCTTTAAGGTCTGAGACGCAAAATTTATTTCGAAGTAATGATTTTGGTGTCATTATTATCAAAGGTTTTCTGAAATCTCGGTGTATTTGTCTCCTTAAAACATGAAAATAATTCGCCGGACTTGTGCAATTAACTACTTGTAAATTTTCCTGTCCACTTAATTGTAAAAACCTCTCAAGTCTTGCTGATGAATGTTCTGGACCTTGTCCTTCGTAACCGTGAGGTAACAACATTACTAACCCAGATGCTCTACTCCATTTCCTTTCACCTGATGCTATAAACTGGTCAATAACAACCTGAGCCCCATTTGCAAAATCGCCAAACTGCGCTTCCCAAATTGTAAGTGTTTCAGGTTCAACTAAACTGTAACCATATTCAAAACCTAATACAGCTAATTCGGATAAAAAGCTATCGACGACTTCAAAATGTTTTTGTTTTTCTGCAATGTTATTTAGCGGGATATATCTTGAATTATCTTTTTGATTTCTTAATACTGAATGCCTTTGACTGAATGTTCCTCTGCCAGAGTCCTGTCCTACTAACCTAACCGGAAATCCTTCATTCAACAATGTTCCAAATGCCAAAGCTTCGGCTGTTGACCAGTCAATATTTTTTTGATCTGACACTGATTTGCGCCTATTAGAAAAAATTCTTTTAATAGTTTTGTGAATATTTAATTCCTCTTTTAGAAAATGTATTTTATCAGAAATTTTAATTAATTCATTTTTATTTACACCAGTATTACCTCTTTTATCTTTACCTTTTTGAGGTCTATATCTTGACCAAGTTCCCTCAAACCAATCCAATTTTGGATGATGATCTTTTGCAGATTTAAATTGATCTTCTAATAAATTATTAAATTCTTTTTTTTCTAATTCCAATTCGTGTTCAGTTATAGATTTTTCTTCAATTAGTTTTTTTGAGTAAATATTTAATGTGGTAGGATGAGATTTGATATTATTATACATCATAGGTTGAGTAAACATAGGCTCATCACCTTCATTATGTCCAAACCTTCGATAACAAATTATGTCTATTACAACGTCTTTCTTAAATCTCTGTCTAAACTCTATAGCAATTTTTGCACAATGAACAACAGCTTCAGGATCGTCACCATTACAATGTAAAATCGGAGCTTCAACAATTTTACCTAAGTCGGATGGGTAGGGGCTAGATCGCGCGAATCTTGGACTTGTTGTAAATCCTATCTGGTTATTTACAATTATATGAATAGTTCCACCAGTATTGTGACCTTTTAAACCTGACATCGCAAAACATTCCGCAACTACTCCTTGTCCTGCAAATGCTGCATCGCCATGTATTAGTATTGGTATTACTTTCTTTCTCTCTTTGTCACTGTGATAAAACTGTTTTGCTCTTACTTGTCCCAAAACTACAGGGTTTACCGCCTCTAAATGTGAAGGATTATCTGTAAGACTGACGTGAATTAAATTATCGTCAAATTCACGGTTCGACGAAGCACCTAAATGATACTTTACATCACCAGCAGACTCCTCGCTTTTAGCATCCAGTTCTCCTACAAACTCATTAAATATTTTTTTGTAAGATTTTTGTAAAACATTTGCTAAAACATTTAATCGTCCTCTATGTGGCATTCCGATTTTAATCTCTTTAGCACCAAGTTGACCACCTCTTTTTATAATTTGTTCAAGAGCAGGTACTAATGTTTCTGCTCCATCTAGACCAAACCTTTTTGTACCAATAAATTTTTTAGCTAAATATTTTTCAAAACCTTCAGCTTTAATTATCGTTTTTAAAATTGCTCTTTTTCCTTTATTGGTAAAATTGATTTGGTTTTCCTTTTTTTCCATTCTCTCTCTGAACCATATTTTTTCCTCAGGATCAGAAATATGCATATATTCAGCTCCTATAGTAGAGCAATAAACTTTACGAAGTTTAGACATTATCTGTCTTATTGTGGAGTAGGTACTATCTAAATATGAGCTTAAATAAATTTTTCTGTCATAGTCCTCTTTTTTAAAACCATGGTCAGATGGATGTAGTTCGTGCAAATATTCTCTTTTCATCATTCCCAATGGATCAAGGTTTGCAATTAAATGACCTCTTATTCTATATGATCTAATTAGTGCTATTGCTTTTATAGAGTCTATCTTTTGCTGTTCTAAACTTTTTAAATCTTCATTTTTTAAATTATCTTTTATTTGTTTTTTTCGCCATGATGGTCCATCTATCTCTTTTAAGACTGAGGAAAAGTCTTCATTTAGACCTGAAAAATATAATCTCCAGCT
>CACLQJ010000016.1 GCA_902609065.1 uncultured Pelagibacteraceae bacterium | reverse complement strand
AATATTAATACCTATGCCAACAATAATAAAGTATTTATTATTATATTTTATTATCTCTTGTAAAATACCACATATTTTCTTCTTATTTATAAGAATATCATTTGGGTATTTTATTGAAGTATTTTTTTTTTTTATAGTTTTTATTATATTGAATATTAAAAAACAATTTTTTCTTGTAATTTTTTTTAAATTATAATTTGAATTTACTTTGTAAAAAATCGTTGTAAATAAATTTCCTTTCAAAGAAATCCATTTATTGCCAAATCTACCTCGACCTTTTTTTTGTTCGTTTGTAATTATGATGCCTTGTTCTATTCCACTTCTTATCTTTCTTATAGCAACATCATTAGTGCTCATAACTTTTTTATATGTAAATTTTAATAGTTTCATTACAAAATTACTATTTTAGAGATTAGTGTCTGTAAAGGACTTGGGTAAATAAAATAAATTAAAATTATTAAGGTAGAAACTAATAAAGAAATCTTAAGTCCAATATCATGATTAATATCAAACTTTTCTGTTTGATTATCAAAGTAAATGGTTTTTATTACTCTTAAGTAGTAAAAAGCTGCAATTACAGTTGAAAGTAATCCAACTATAGCTAAAAAGTACATTTCTTCTTTAATAACTGCTAGAAAAATATAAAATTTTGCAAAAAAACCTGCTAATGGAGGTATTCCGGCTAATGAAAATAATGAAATTAATAAACATAAAGATAAAATTGGATGATTTTTTGATAAACCCGATAAATCACTTAAATCTTCATAGTAGATATCATTTCTCTTCAACATAAATAAACAACTAAAAAAAGCCAAGTTCATCATTAAGTATATAGAAATATATATAATTGAACTTTGGATGCCCTCATTAGTACCTACCGATAGTCCAGCTAATGCAAAGCCCATATGACTAATGGAACTATATGCCATAAGACGTTTTAAATTTTTTTGACCAATAGCTGCAACAGCTCCAAAGACCATTGAGGCAATGGACACAAAAATAATTATAGTTTGCCATTGATCTACAAGATTAATAAATGGAACATATAAAAACCTGATAAACACTGATAACGCAGCTATTTTTGGTAGAATAGCGAAAAATATGGTAACTGACGTTGGAGAACCTTGGTACACATCTGGAGCCCACATGTGAAAAGGAACAGCTGAAATTTTAAATGCTAAGCCAACCAGTATAAATACTATTCCCAATGTTAGACCATACTGCACCCCAGAAATGTTGTTAGAAATTTGATCAAAATTTGTTGATCCTGAAAAACCATAAATTAAAGAACATCCATACAAAAGCAATCCAGATGATAAAGCACTTAAAACAAAATATTTTAAACCTGATTCTGACGAAAGTTGATCATCCCTTTTAAAAGACGCTAAGACATATAAAGCAAGCGATTGCAGTTCCAAGCCTAAATAGAATACCATCAGATCATTAGAACTAATCATAATAAACATACCAAGAATTGAACTTAATAATAAAATTGGATACTCAATCTTGAAAATTTTATTTATTTTCAAATATTTGGAAGAGGAAAGCATAACAAAAATTCCAGAAACTATAATAAGAAATTTCATGAAATTTGATAAGTAATCAACCTTATATGCTCCATTAAATAGATACAAATTATTAAAACTAAATAAATTTAAATTTATTAGAAGAGATAAGAATAAAGTAAAAATAGATAAATTGTATACAACACTTGAACTATTTTCTTTAAATACACCTAAGATTAACAATGACATTAATGACAAAGAAATAAATATTTCAGGTGCAACTAAATTTATATTTTCCATTAATTTTTACCTGCAAAATAGGTTTCTAAACTTGAATTATATGTCTGGATTAAGCTATTAATAGAAACATCAATTGTATTAAAAATTGGTTCAGGGTAGAAACCATAAAATATTGAGGGTATTGCCAATGTCCATAAAATTGTTTTTTCGGACTTACTAAGATCAACAATATTTTTTAAATCATCATTAACAATTTTTCCAAAAACTACTCTACGATATAACCAAAGCATGTATGCAGCACTTAGTATAACACCAATACTTGCAAAAATAGCAACTATGAAACTCTTTTTAAATGCTCCTAACAAAATTAAAAATTCTCCAACAAATCCTGTTGTGCCCGGAAGACCTACAGCACCTAACGTGAATATCATAAACAATATTGCATATTTAGGCATAACAGAAACAAGACCACCATAGTCTTTAATCTGTCGAGTATGTCTTCGCTCATAAATAACTCCTACACATAAAAATAAAGCCGCAGATATTAATCCATGACTGATCATTTGTATTATACTTCCTTCTATACCTTGTTGAGTCATTGTAAAAATTCCAAGAGTAACAAAGCCCATATGTGCTACTGAAGAATATGCAATTAGCTTTTTCATATCATCCTGCATTAAAGCAACTAAAGAGGCATAAATTATTGCAATTATACTTAGGACGTAAACTAGTGGCACAAAGTATTCTGAGGCAACAGGAAATAATCCAATAGAAAACCTGATAAACCCATAGCCTGCCATCTTAAGCAAAATAGCTGCTAAAAGCACTGAGCCAGCAGTAGGAGCTTCGACATGTGCATCCGGCAACCATGTGTGTACCGGCCACATAGGAGTTTTAACTGCAAATGAACTAAAAAATGCTAGCCATAACAAATTTTGATATTTTTGATCAATACCTATTTTGTAAAGTGCTTGAACATCGGTTGTGCCGGCAATCCAATAAATAGATATTATAGCAACTAACATTAATACAGACCCCAATAAAGTATAAAGAAAAAATTTGAACGCGGAATAAACTCTTCTTTCACCACCCCAAATACCAATAATAAGAAACATTGGGATTAAACCACCTTCAAAAAAAAGATAAAAAACAACTAGGTCAAGTGAACAAAAAACACCAATCATTAAAGATTCCATTATCAAAATTGATATTAAAAAATCTTTTAGTCTATATTTTATAGTTGAAATTACTGAAATTACACATAAAGGAACAATAAAAGTGGTTAGCACTACAAACAAAATAGATATTCCATCAATTCCAACTTTGTAGTTAATTAGTCCCGATATCCATTCTCTATCCTCAATAAACTGAAAATCTGAAATATTTCTATCGAAAATATACCAAAGATATAAAGCTAACGAAAAGTTAGAGGTAGTTATAAAGATTGAAACATACTTAATTGTTCTATTTTTTTCACTAGACTTATTAAAAAATATAAAAAATGATCCAATTAAAGGTAACAAAATTAAAGATGATAAAATTGGAAAATTCATTAATTAATTATTAAAATTGTTAAAAAAACAGAAAAACCCAATAGCATTATAAAGGCGTATTGATATATAAAGCCAGATTGAAATTTGACTGCTTTGTTTGAGATTTTTTTGATTAATGAAGATATACCATCCGGTCCAAATTTATCAATTATTGAACAATCGATCCTTTTCCAGAAAAATAAACCAATTTTTTTTGATTGCTCAACAAAAATAAAGTTATAAAATTCATCAAAATACCATTTATTTTTAAAAAAATTATAAAGTGGTTTATTAGCTTCAGCTATTAAAGATGGTATTTCTTTTTTTTTTACAAATATATAAAAAGTTATAGGTATACTCAAAGTAACCATAATTGGAGTTATTAACAAAAACCATAATGGAGGATGTCCAGAGCTAAGTGGATTTATTAAAAAGATTGAGGATTTCCAAAATTTGTCAAAACTGTCGGATCCTATAAATAAATCTTTAAATATAAATCCTGTTAAAATTGATCCTAATGCCAAAATTATTAATGGTATAATCATTACTGCCGGTGACTCATGAATATTATTAATTGAAACATTTGAATTATTAAATTTTCCGTGAAATGTTTTAAATATTAATCTCCAAGAATATATAGAAGTTAGTAAGGCAGTGAATATTCCTATACTAGCAGCGATATAACCTAGATTAGTTCCTTTAAGATAAGCAAATTCAATAATCGCATCTTTAGAATAAAATCCAGAAAGAAAAGGAAATCCTGTTAATGCAAGAGTTCCGATTAGCATTAATATATAAGTGTATGGAAGTTTTCTACTAACTCCTCCCATTAAATTTATATCTTGTTCATCTTTAAACGAATGTATTACAGAACCTGCTCCTAAAAACAAAAGTGCTTTAAAAAAAGCATGCGTAAAAAGATGAAACATCGCTACATTATACGCACCTACGCCTGCAGCAAAAAACATATATCCTAATTGGCTACATGTTGAGTATGCAATTATTTTTTTTATGTCGTTTTGTACTAATGCTATTGTTGCTGCAAAAAATGCTGTTGTCATACCAACAATCGTTACTAATGATAAAGCTAAAGGTGAATACTCATATATTGGAGAACATCTGACAACAAGAAAAATTCCCGCTGTAACCATTGTTGCAGCATGAATTAATGCTGACACCGGTGTAGGTCCTTCCATTGCATCAGGAAGCCAAGTATGTAAAAATAATTGAGCAGATTTACCCATTGCACCTATAAATAAAAGTATACAAATTATATTTATTGGATTTAGATTTAGACCAACAAAATTAAGCTCGGTTTGACTTAATGAAGATATTTGCTGAAAAACCTCGTCATAATTAATTGTTCCGCACACATAAAAAATTAAAAAAATTCCTAACGCTAACCCAAAATCACCGACTCTATTAACTAAAAATGCTTTAATAGCAGCGGCATTAGCAGTTTCGCGTTTAAACCAAAATCCAATTAGAAAATATGAGCACAATCCTACCCCTTCCCATCCGAAAAATAATTGTAAAAAATTATCTGATGTAACTAAAGTTAACATTGAAAAAGTAAATAAAGATAAATATGACATAAATCTTGGTTGATGAGGGTCATGGGACATATATCCAATAGAATAAATATGAACCAGAGAGGATACAAATGTAACTACCACAAGCATTACCGAAGAAAGTGGATCAATTTTGATAGACCAATTTACATTGAGTGTTCCTGAATAAATCCATTTAGCAACTATAAGGTTACTTTCATAATTATTTATTAAAACATTGTAGAATAATAAAATTGAAAATATTGCAGATATAGATACTAGAGTAGAGGTTAAAATTTGAGAATATTTGTTACCTATTAAATTACCAAAAAATCCAGATACAAATGCACCTAACAAAGGTAAAAAAATTACAATGTATTCCATTTTATCCTTTTAATTTATCTATTTCCTCTACACGGATTGTTCCTGCGTTTCTAAAATATACAACTATTATGGCTAGCCCAATTGCAGCTTCTGCTGCAGCGACAGTTAAAATAAATAATGTAAAAATTTGACCTGTCAGATCACCTAAAAAAACAGAAAACGATACTAAATTAATATTAACTGCTAAAAGTATTAATTCTATGCTCATAAGAATTACAATAATATTTTTTCTATTTAAAAAAATACCGGCAACCCCAATTGTAAAAATAATTGCACTTAAAGTTAAATAATGACCTAAACTAATTTCAAACATCAATTTTAACTCCTTTATTTTTTTCAACTTCGACAATTTCTACTCCACTAAGCTTTTCTCTTGAAATTTGTTTAATATAACTTTGTCGTTTTAAGCCAACTCTTTTTTTATATGTTAATACAATTGCACCAATCATTGATACTAAGAGAATCATTCCTGAAATTTGGAATAAATGAATATAATCAGTGTACAGTACTGAGCCAATTGAATGTGTATTTGTTGCGCCAACAATGGGTTTAAAATCTAAATTATTAAATATTTCAGGTTTTAGTTTCCAGCCACCAATGACTATAATTAATTCAAAAAAAATTATTATACTTATTAAGAAACCTATTGGAATATGAGAACTATTCTGCTCTTTACTTTTTTTGCTTTGAAACCACTCATTTTCCTGCTGAGCAACATTTAACATCATCACAACAAACAAAAATAATACAGCTACAGCACCAACATATACAATTAACATTATCATGCCCAAAAACTCTGCACCACTCATAATGAACAAGCATGATATACTTACAAAGTCTAATATTAAAAAAAACACAGAGTGAACAGTATTTCTAGATACTGTCACCATAATAGCTGAAATAATGGCTATTAATGAAAAAATATAAAAAAATATTCCTTGGATCATTAAACTATCGGTGCGCATTATCAGCTTTGATATTAGCTGCTAATATATTTTCCCATCTATCACCATTTTCTAAAAGTTTTTCTTTATTATAAAACAATTCCTCTCTTGTTTCTGTTGCAAATTCAAAGTTAGGACCTTGGACAATTGCATCCACAGGACATGATTCTTCGCATAGTCCACAATAAATACATTTTAACATATCAATGTCATATCTTGTTGTTTTTCGACTACCGTCGGATCTTTCAGTAGATTCAATTGTAATAGCTTGTGCTGGACATACTGCTTCGCATAATTTACATGCTATACATCTTTCTTCTCCATTTGGATATCTTCTTAAAGCATGTTCACCTCTCGCCCTTGGACTAATTTTACCTTTTTCAAATGGATAATTTAGAGTTTTCTTCTTCTTGAAGGTTTGTTTAATTGCAATACCTAATGCAATTATAAATTCAATTAGAAAAATAGTTTTTAAAAATCTCTTAAATTTCATATTAAATCCTTGGTAATAAATCAAAATAAATTAAAAAACTTGATGTTAAAACCACATAAATTAATGAGAACGGTAAAAAAATTTTCCATCCCAATTTCATTAGTTGATCATATCTATACCTAGGAACAATTGCTTTAACTAGAGCAAATAAAATGAATAAAAACAACATTTTTAACACAAACCACAATACTGGAGGTATTATATTTAATGGGTATAAATCAACTGGTGATAGCCATCCCCCTAGAAATAAAATAGAACCAAGTGCACACATTAATAGAATGTTTGCGTACTCCCCAAGCCAGAACATAGCGTACATCATGCCAGAATATTCAGTTTGATAACCTGCAACAAGTTCTGCCTCGGCTTCGGGCAAATCAAAGGGGGGTCTGTTTGTTTCCGCTAAAGCGGAAATAAAAAATATAACGAACATTGGAAACAAAGGAAGAATAAACCACATATTCTCTTGAGCCAAAACTATATCTGTCAAGTTAAGTGAACCAACACATAACAACACATTAATAATAATTACTCCAATAGATACCTCATAAGATACCATTTGTGCTGCTGATCTAATAGATCCAAAAAAAGGATACTTAGAATTAGAAGCCCATCCACCCATAATTATGCCATAGACACCTAAAGAAGAAATAGCAAAAATATATAATATACCCACGTTTATATCTGCTAAAACTAGATTTTCATCAAAAGGAATAACAGCCCAGGCAATTAAAGCTAAGGTCATAGTTACAATTGGAGCAAGTATAAATATAATTTTATTAGAAGTGGCTGGTATTATAATTTCTTTAAAAATATATTTTAAGGCATCTGCTAGAGATTGAAATAAACCAAACGGTCCAACAACATTAGGACCTCTACGCTTTTGGACAAATGCCCAAACCCTTCTATCTAACCAGACTACTAAAGCAACTGCAGTCAGAACAGGAAGGACTAAAAAAATTATTTTATATACTTCAGTAAATAATGTCTCTAAATAATAAAATGACATTTACCCCTCTGTACCAGTCTTATTAAAATCAAATTTTAAACTCCGACATTCTGACATTGTCTTAGATGCTCTAGCAATAACATTTGAGTAGTAATAATCGATAGAACTTGACAGTATCACTTCATTATAAAATTTGCCTTTGTCATTATTAATTTCTAAATTTTTATTTTGACCTTGTTTTAAGAAATTTAACATGCTATCAATTAACTGATCTTTACTTTGATAAATATATTTATTATCTAAAGACTTCGATAATTCATTTATTATAACCCACTCCTCTTTAGCGTTACCTGGTGGATATGAAGCTTTAAAAGCTTTTTGCAATTTACCTTCTAAATTTGTGTAAAATCCGTCCTGCTCTGTATATGCGGGACAAGGAAGTATTATGTCAGCGACTTCAGCACCTTTATCGCCATGGCTTCCTATATAAATTATAAATTCATTAATTTTGTTGAATTTTAAGTTATCTTGGCCAAATAAGAAAACTATTTCTAATTCATTTTTATGTAACTTTTCTAATGTGTAATTAAACTCATAATCTTTTCCGTATATTTTTAAATCATATCCACCTACTGTAGATGCGTCTCTTGAGATTACATTTAAAGGTTCCCAGTTTTTTTCAATAATATCTTTATGGTCATTTAAAAATTGCTTACACTGCTCGAATAAATATTTTGCTGATTTTAATAAAAAAAATGAATAACCGAAAACTATTAATGGTTTTTTTGATTTTTTAAATTCTTTATAAAGATCACTTTTTTTCTCAAATAAATATTTTAATTCTTCAGTGGAGTTTTGAATTGTTTCATACTCATAAGTTAGATCACCTTGATCACCAAATGAATAAACTTTAGTTTTATTATTTAAAAAAGCTTTTCTTATTCTCGCGTTTAGAATAGTTGCTTCTTGTCTTGGGTTTGAACCAACTAATAAAATGAAATCACTTTCTTCAATTCCATTTATTTCAGAATTAAATATATAATTTTTTCTCTCTTCTACATTTAGGTATTTATAATCACATCTAGTATCTAAGTAATTAGACTTTAAAATTTTATTAAAAAAATCCTTAGCCGCAAATTGGGTCTCCATATTTGTGAGATCCCCAGTAAATCCACCTATATTTAGAGAATTTGAATTATTTACTTTATTTTTAATTATTTCAATTGCATTGTCCCAACTAGTCTCTTCGAAATTTCCTGATTTTTTTATAAATGGAGTGTCTAATCTTTGACTTTTAAGGCCATCACATGCATACCTAGTTTTGTCTGAAATCCACTCTTCATTTATATCATCGTTTATTTTTGGCAAAACTCTTTTTACTTCCCATCCGTAAGTATCTACTCTTATATTGGATCCCACAGCATCCATCACATCTACAGTTTCAGTTTTTTTGAGCTCCCATGGTCTTGCTTCAAATACATAAGGTTTAGATGTAAGCGCACCTACCGGACATAAATCGATCACGTTAGCTGAAAGTTCAGATTGCATAGATTTTTCTAGATAAGTTGTTATCTGCATATCTTCTCCTCTTCCTATAGCACCCAGCTCTGTTACACCTGCAATTTCTGTCGCAAATCTTATGCACCTAGTACAATGAATGCATCTAGTCATTTGTGTTTTAATAAGTGGACCCATATATTTCTCTGGAACGTATCTTTTGTTCTCCTTAAATCTTGATTTATCTATACCATAAAACATTGATTGATCTTGTAGATCACACTCACCACCTTGATCACAAACTGGACAATCTAAAGGATGATTTGCTAATAAAAACTCCATGACTCCTTTTCTTGCCTTTTCAACTTTATTTGTGTTGGTTTTAATAATCATGCCCTCAGCAGCAGGCATTGCACAAGATGCTACCGGTTTAGGTGATTTTTCAATTTCAACCAAACACATTCTACAATTTCCTGCTATTGAAAGTTTTTCGTGATAACAAAATCTCGGAATTTCAACGCCTGCTTTTTCACATGCTTGTAAAACTGTTAGTCCATTATCTATTTCAATATCTATATCGTTAACTTTTAATTTTATCATGTTTTATCTAATAAATGTTGATCAACTAAGTATGGAATATTTTTATCTTTTTTTACTAATGGATTAAAATTATTTCTATCTTCAATTTCTTTTTTAAAATGTCTAATTAATCCCTGAACAGGCCAAGAAGATCCTTCGCCAAATGCACAAATAGTGTGACCTTCAATTTGTTTCGTGACGTCCATTAGCATATTAACTTCATCTTTTGACGCTTCTCCTTTAGCCATTCTTTCTAACATTCTCCACATCCATCCAGATCCTTCTCTGCAAGGAGTGCATTGTCCACAACTTTCATGTTTATAGAATCTAGCTATCCTAGCCATACATTTTATAATATCTTGATCTTTATTAATGACAACAACACCTGCAGTACCCATTCCACTTTTTTCTTTAACTAAGGAGTCAAAATCCATTGTAATTGTCTCACATACTTCCTTAGGTAATAGTGGCATAGAAGATCCTCCTGGAATTACTGCCTTAAGATTATCCCATCCACCTATTACTCCGCCTGCATGTTTTTCAATTAATGTTTTTAAAGGTATCCCCATCTCTTCCTCTACATTGCAAGGTCTTTTCACATTACCTGAAATACAGAAAATTTTAGTACCTGTATTTTTAGGTTTTCCTAGAGACGCAAACCACTTTCCACCCCTTCTAAGTATTGTAGGTATGACTGCTATTGTTTCTACGTTATTAATAATTGTTGGGCATCCATAAAGTCCAACAAGTGCAGGAAATGGCGGTTTTAATCTTGGTTGTCCCTTTTTACCTTCAAGACTTTCTAATAGTGCAGTTTCCTCACCACATATATATGCACCTGCACCATAATGGATATATATATCTAAATTCCAACCACTATTAGCAGCATTTTTTCCTATTAATTTATTTTTATACGCTTCATCTATTGCTTTTTGCAATCTTTGGCCTTCAAAATAATATTCACCTCTAATATAAATATAGCAAACATTTGCGTTAACAGCATAGGAGGCCAATAAACATCCTTCAATTAGTTTGTGTGGTTCAAATCTAAGTATATCCCTATCTTTACAGGTACCTGGTTCCGATTCATCAGCATTAATTACAAGATAATGCGGTCTAGATCCAACCTCTTTAGGAGCAAATGACCATTTTAAACCGGTAGGAAAACCAGCGCCTCCTCTACCTCTTAATTCAGACAATTTAATTTCGTCTATAATCCAACTTCTTCCTTTTGATATTATTTCTTTAGTGTTCAACCAATCATTTCGTTTAAAAGCTCCAGATATGTTGGAGTCTCCGTCGTTATACAGATTTTGAAATATCCTGTCTTTATCTTGTAGCATTTTTTAAATCTATTAAAGTTTTTCTATTGTTTTCAGGTTCTGAATTTTTTCTTCCTCTGTAAGAACCTGGTTCAACATTTTCGTTTCTTAAAATTTTATCCAAAATTACAGAGGTTTTTTTTTCATCAAGATCTTCAAAATAGTCATCATTTATTTGCATCATAGGTGCGTTGACACAAGCGCCTAAACATTCAACCTCAGCCCAAGAACAATTTCCATTGCTTGACAATTTATTTTGCTCTTTAGATATTTTTTTTTTACAAGCATCGACTAATTTATACGCTCCTCTAATCATACAGGGTGTAGTAGTGCATACTTGAACAAAGTATTTACCCACTGGGGATAAATTATACATTGAATAAAATGTAGCTACTTCGTAAACCTTTATATAAGGCATATTTAAACGTTTAGCTATATATTTCATTGCTGATAAAGGTATCCAATTATCATTCTGTCTTTGAGCTAGATACAAAAATGACATAACTGCACTTTGCTCCTTGCCTTTTGGATAATTTTTAATAATTTCATTTGCAGTTTTTAAATTCATATCATTAAATTGGAAATTATCTGGCTGTTCTTTAGATATTTTTTTTAAACTCATCTATCTACCTCTCCAAAAACAATATCCATTGAACCCAAGACGGCTGGTACATCTGCTAACATGTGGCCTTTAATAAGATAGTCCATTGCTTGTAAGTGTGAAAATCCCGGTGCCCTTATTTTACATTTGTATGGCTTACTTGAGCCATCTGAAATCAAATATATTCCAAATTCACCTTTGGGAGCTTCTACAGCAGTATATATTTCATCTTTATCTACTCTAAAACCTTCTGTAAAAAGTTTAAAATGATGGATTAATGCTTCCATTGACTCTTTTATTTCCTTTTTAGATGGTGGAGAAATTTTGCCGTCATTAGTTTTTATTTGTCCATTTGGCATTAATTTTAAACATTGTTTAATTATATGTGTACTCTCCCTCATTTCTTCAATTCTACAAAGATAACGATCATAACAATCTCCGTTCTTACCAATTGGAATTTTAAATTCGATATTATTATAGCAATCATATGGTTGGGATTTTCTTAAATCCCACGGCACACCAGAACCTCTCAACATAACCCCTGAAAATGAATAGTCCAAAGCATCTTGTTTTGATACTATGCCTATATCTACATTTCTTTGCTTAAATATTCTGTTATCTGTCAATAATGTCTCTAAGTCGTCAATTATTTTTGGGAAAGAATTACAAAATTCTAAAATTTCTTGTTCAAGTCCGATCGGTAAATCTTTATGAACTCCTCCAGCCCTAAAATAATTCGCGTGCAATCTGGACCCAGACACTTTTTCATAAAAACCCATTAGTTTTTCTCTTTCCTCAAAACCCCAGAGTGTAGGCGTAAGTGCTCCAACATCCATTGCTTGGGTTGTTACATTTAAAAGGTGACTTAATATTCTACCGATTTCACAAAACATTACTCTTATATATTGTGCTCTTAGAGGAACATTAATTTTCAAAATTTTTTCAATTGCTATAGCAAATGCATGTTCCTGGTTCATGGGAGCTACATAATCTAATCTATCAAAATATGGCACTGCCTGGGTGTAAGTTTTATGCTCAATAAGTTTTTCTGTACCTCTATGTAGTAAGCCTATATGAGGATCAGCTCTTTCAACTACTTCCCCGTCAAGCTCTAAGATTAATCTTAAAACACCATGAGCAGCTGGGTGCTGCGGGCCAAAATTTAAGTTCATCGTTTTAGTTTCTTTAGCCATTATTTTTTAGTGATCTCCTTAATATATTTTGTTCCCTCCCAAGGGCTCTCATAATCAAAATTTCTGTAATTTTGTTCCAATTTAACTGGCTCGTAGATTACTTTTTTATCTTCTTCGTTATATCTTACTTCATTATGACCAGTTAATGGAAAGTCCTTTCTAAGAGGATGTCCAGAAAAATTGTAATCTGTTAAAATCCTTCTTAAATCAGGATGATCTTTAAAATGAATACCGTACATATCAAATACTTCTCTTTCCATCCAATTTGATGAAGGAAATATAGATGTTATAGATCTGACTTTATAATTTTCTTTGATATCAAATTCTATATTTAACCTTAAATTAAATTCATGACTTAATAAGAAATATATTAATTTAAACCTCATATCTCTCTCAGGAAAATCTACAGCTGTTACATCTATTAGCTGTTTAAACTTTGTCCTAACATCATTTTTTAAAAATAGGATTACAGAAAGTAAATCAATCTCATCAATTTTAATTTTCAATTCATTGTGATTTATTTTTGATAAATTAATTTTTGTAGTCAATTCTGAATTTATTAATTTCTCTAAACTTTCAAGATTATTCATCGTAATTTATCTTTCTAAAGATCCCTTATTTCTTATTTTTTTTTGTAATTGCATTATTCCATATAGTAAAGCCTCAGCAGATGGTGGGCAGCCAGGCACATAAACATCAACAGGTACGATTCTATCACATCCTCTTACTACCGAATAAGAATAATGGTAATAACCACCACCATTCGCACAGCTTCCCATTGATATAACATATCGGGGTTCTGGCATTTGATCATAAACTTTTCTAAGTGCAGGTGCCATCTTGTTTGTTAATGTGCCTGCTACAATCATTACATCTGATTGTCTAGGGCTTGCTCTTGGGGCTGCACCAAATCTTTCAAGATCATATCTAGGCATTGAAGTTTGCATCATTTCTACTGCACAGCAAGCTAATCCAAATGTCATCCAGTGTAATGATCCAGTCCTTGCCCAGTTTACCAAATTATCCATCGATGTAGTAATAAATCCGTTATCACTGAAATTTTTAGCTAGATCTTTAAACTCGTCAGGTATTTTATCTTGGTTATTTAAATTACTCATTTTATTCCCAGTCTAGTGCTCCCTTTTTCCATTCATAGATAAAACCAATCGTCAAAATTGATAAAAATATCATCATCGATATAAATCCAAATACACCAATATTTCCCAGTGAGATCGCCCACGGAAATAAAAAAGCAATTTCCAAGTCAAATATGATAAATAATATAGCTACCAGATAGAATCTCACATCGAATTCCATCCTAGAGTCCGTAAATGGCTCAAATCCACATTCATATGGTGATAGCTTTTCTGGATCAGGATTTTTAGGTGATAAAAAAAAATTTAAAATTATAAATCCAATGCTTAGTAAAAGAGCAATCACCAAGAAAATAATAATCGAGAAATAATCCTGTAAAAATGTTTCACCATTCATAATTTTTTAAATTAAATTTTTAAATGTCTAAATACGCAAAATTGAAAAAGACTCTCACGGTTGTCTATTATATTACAATATAAAGTATTATTAAGCTTTAAATTCATTACTTTTATATAAGTAAATTTGAACCAAATTACAGTGAAATTTAGTCACGTCGTTAAAGGCGAATTTATTAAGTAATTTTAACTTTTGAGAATAGTTATCATATAGTCGTGGCGGGAGTGACGGGACTCGAACCCGCGGCCTCCTGCGTGACAGGCAGGCGCTCTAACCAAACTGAGCTACACCCCCGAATTATTTTTGGTGGGCGGTAAAGGACTCGAACCTTTGGCCCCCTCGGTGTAAACGAGATGCTCTACCAGCTGAGCTAACCGCCCAAAAATAATTTTTATCTTTTACAGCAACAAATAATTAATGTAAATTGCAAATATGTTTAGTTTGTAAGGACTTTTTCAGTTTTGTTCTCTGATTTAGAAATATTATCAACCTCAACCCATTCAACTCTTTTAAACTGTTTTGTAAGGGCAATTTTGAGGACATCGTCAACAATTTTTACAGGGGTAATTTTAATATCTTCTTTAACTTTTTTTGGAACATCAGCTAAATCTTTTTCATTATCTTTAGGTATTAAAACGTGATTAATTCCCGCTCTATGCGCAGCGAGGAGTTTCTCCTTTAGCCCACCTATCTGAAGAACTTGTCCTGTAATTGTGACTTCACCTGTCATAGCAATTTGTCTGTTTACAGGAATTTCCGTAATTGACGACACTATAGACGTCACCATCGCTATACCTGCAGAAGGTCCATCTTTTGGCGTTGCACCCTCTGGAACATGAATATGAAAATCTTTTTTTTCAAACAATGGAGGTATAACACCATAATCTAAACTTTTGGATCTAACATAGGATTTTGCAGCTTTGACAGACTCTTGCATTACGTCACCTAGTTTTCCAGTAATTTGCATTCTTCCTTTACCTGGCATGTTTACGGTTTCAATTTTTAGTATTTCACCACCAAATTCTGTCCAAGCTAAGCCAGTTACAACACCAACTCTATCTTCTTCATCTTTCTCACCATATTTAAATTTTTTCACTCCTAGATAATCCGAAATATTTTTATCATTAACTTCAACCTTACTAGTTTCATTATTAACAACTTTTTTAACTGCTTTCCTTGTAATTTTTGAAATTTCTCTCTCTAAGTTTCTAACTCCAGACTCTCTTGTGTAAGATCTTATTATTTCTTTTACAGTCCCTTCTTTAATATCTAGCTCACCCTCTTTAACTCCGTTCTCTTTAATTTGTTTAGGAAGTAAAAATCTATTTGAAATATTTATTTTTTCTTCCTCTGTATATCCGGGAATTCTTATAACTTCCATTCGATCTAATAATGGTGGGAGTATATTTAATGTATTTGCTGTGGTTACAAACATTACGTCAGATAGATCATAATCTACCTCTAGGTAATGGTCATTAAAAGTCGTGTTTTGTTCAGGATCTAATGCTTCTAATAAAGCTGAGGAAGGATCCCCCCTATAATCATTTCCAACTTTATCTATTTCATCTAAAAGAATTAAAGGATTTTTGGTCCCCGCTTTTTTCATCATTTGAATAATTTTACCTGGCAAAGAACCAATATAAGTTCTTCTATGACCACGTATTTCAGCTTCATCTCTTACCCCGCCCAAAGACATTCTAACAAACTGTCTGTTTGTAGACTTGGCAATAGATTTACCTAAAGATGTTTTTCCTACACCTGGTGGACCTACTAAACATAGTATTGGACCCTTAATTTTATCCATTCTTTTTTGAACCGCTAGAAATTCAATTATTCTTTCTTTAACTTTTTCTAAGCCAAAATGATCCTGATCAAGAATTTTTAATGCATTATTTAAATCTATATTAATTTTGTCTTTTTTAAACCAAGGTAAATCAATCATCCAGTCCAAATAATTTCTAACCACTGTGGCTTCAGCCGACATTGGACTCATATTTTTAAGTTTTTTGAGTTCCGACATGCATTTTTTTTGTATATCCTTTGGCATTTTGGACTTTAATATAGCTTTATGTAGATTAGAAGTTTCATCTTTTCCATCTTCAATTTCACCAAGTTCTTTCTGAATTGCCTTAAGCTGTTCGTTTAAATAGTATTCTCTTTGGGTTTTTTCCATTTGTGTTTTTACTCTACCCCTTATTCTTTTTTCCACACCTATTATGCTTGCCTCGCTCTCCATAATCTTAATAATTGATTCTAATCTTTTCTTTACATTTAAAATTTCAAAGATCTGTTGTTTTTCTGGTATACTTGAATTTAAATGAGAAGCTATATTATCCGCTATTTTTGAAGGATCCTTAAGCTGTTTTATATTCTCAATTACATCTGATGATATTTTTTTATTTACACTAGTTAGCTTTTCTAATTTTTTAATTGCCATCACAGAAAGTGGAAGTAAATCTTCACTTGGTTCCTTTTCGTCTTTCAGATATTCGAAAGTACAAGAAATATATTTTTCATCATCATTAAATTCCAAGATTTTAATTCTTTTGGTACCTTCTACAAGAACTTTGACAGTGCCATCTGGCAATTTTAGCAACTGAAGAATATTACCTTCGCAGCCATATGAATAAATATCATTTTTTTTGGGATCATCTATTTCTGAGTTTTTTTGTGTAACTAAAATTATTTTTTTTTGGGCTTTCATGACCTCGTTCAAAGCTGTAATAGATTTATCTCTTCCCACAAATAGAGGTATGACCATATTAGGAAATACAACAATGTCCCTAAGTGGAAGTAGTGGTAAATTTACTTTTAGATCCATAATACAAATATGGTCATTATAAATAATTTTGCAATAGCAAACTATAGTTTATTAAAAAAATTGTTAAGCAGCAGATGTTTTATCTGTTTTTGATTTGTTCTTAGAATGAACAATTATTGGCTCGGAGTGTCCTTTAACCGCACCTGAATCAACAACGACTTCTTCTACATTGTTTTGTCCAGGAAGGTCATACATTGTTTTTAACAAAATATTTTCTAGGATTGATCTTAAACCTCTAGCACCAGTTTTTTTATTTATGGCTTTTTTGGCTATCTCTTTTATAGCATTATCTTTAAAATTTAATTTCACACCTTCTAACTTAAATAATTCTTGATATTGTTTAGTTAAAGAGTTTTTAGGCTCTAATAAAATTTTAATTAAAGATTTTTCATCAAGATCCTCTAATGTAGCTGTTATTGGCAATCTTCCGATAAATTCTGGTATTAAACCGTATTTTAATAAATCTTCAGGCTCTAAATTTTTCATC
>CACLQJ010000015.1 GCA_902609065.1 uncultured Pelagibacteraceae bacterium | reverse complement strand
TTGCATTTAAAGTCCCATCAAAAGGTACATATCCCATTGCAATATTCACTTTCTTCTCTGGGTGATACCATGGCGATGTGATAAATCCAATTGGTTCACCTCCACCTTCATCAGATATAAGCCAAAAGTCTGGAGCATATTCTTCTATTGGTTTACCGCCCATCTCCAAACCAACGAGTTGAAGTTTGTATGGTTTTTTTCCAGCTCTTAAATCATCTCTCATTTGCTCTAAAACTTTTTTTCCTATGTAGTCTGACTTTTTTTGCCATTCACCTTTTCCTGACAAAGATACCTGGTATCCTAAATTACATTGAAATGCATTATGTTGATAATCCATGTCTTGTCCCCAAGATAATATACCAGCCTGAATTCTTCTGTGATGAGCTGGTGCAATTACCATCAATTTGTGTTTCTTGCCAGCTTCGAGAACAGCATTCCACATATCCTCTGCATATAAAGTACTTTCTCTCAAATAAATTTCATATCCAGCTTCACCAGAAAAACCAGTTTGAGATATTACGCAACTTCTTCCACCAATTTTTGTCTCAGCTAAACCATAAAAAGGCATATCATCAAAATTTACTGTGTCACCACAAAGATCTTGCATTAATAATTTAGATTTCGGTCCTTGAATTTGAACTGGCGATACATCAATCTCATCTATTTCACAATTAAATCGTCCATCACAATTCACACCTTGCAAATAAAGAGAAATATCACTATCTGATAAACTAAACCAAAATTCATTTTTTGAAATTCTAAGTAAAATTGGATCATTAAGAACACCACCATATGCATTACACAAAATAACATACCTGGCTCTCATTGGTGATATTTTAGTAGCATCTCTAGTTATAACATAGTCAACAAATTTTTCTGCATCAGGACCTTTAACGCGAATTTGTCTTTCGACAGCAACATTCCACATTGTAACATGATTTTTAATTGCTTCGTATTCTTTCATTGCCCCACCATCTTCTGGCTTTACATATCCTCTTGGGTGGTAAATTCTATTATAAACTGTCGCTCTCCAGCAACCAGCTTGCATTGATAAATGCCAATAAGGAGATTTCCTCACCCTTGTTGATATTAGCATTTCCACTTTAGTAGGCCCACTTTGCCTTAAATTATAAGGTACCTTTCGATCTGACTGATCTACAGATGTTACGTGTCTTACTTTACTATAATCAAACTCTTTAGACATAATTGTTCTCCATCAACCATTTATTTGTTTCTTTAAGTCCACCAAAAGTATAAATATGAAAGTGTTCTGTATGATCTTTCAACTTTCCAATTAAATCATTAGGGTCCTTAGGTTTCATTAAATCTAACGCCTTACTAAAATTGGATTTAAGGAAGTTTATAGAATTTTTCGCACCAACAATGTTAGCAAACTTAATTAAGCTTGTGATTTTTAGTGGCCCAGTAATTCCTACATGGACTGGTACTGACTGCTTAGAGATAAAGTCTATGATTGGCTGTGGATCTAACATCCATTGGGTAACAATATAATCAGCGTATGGCTTTTTATTTTGCATAGCTTTCTCTAATTCTAAATCGGATATATCAGGACTCCCCTCTGGATGTCCAGCAATTCCTATCTTTAAACCTTCAAAATAACCTGTCTCTAAAAGTTGAATTGAACTGTCAAACTTGCCAACAGGCTCTCGACTTCCACCTATCACCAAACATTGCTTTACCCCAAGGTCTTTGCAGATATTCACATATTCTTTAAGATGAACGCTACTTTCAATTGATCTTGCTGGAACATGAGGTATTGGATTACAGCCTTTCTTCACAAGCTCACCAGCTTTTTCAGCTGTTTCTTTATAATCCCCGCCCGGTAAAAAAGTTATGTAAACATCTTTTAGGGCAGGGAGTGTGTCTAAATCTGTTTTAGGACCAATTTCTAAAGAAAAATTCATAACTTAATTCTTATTTATTTTAGAATGACTGTCTATAAAAATCGTTTGGTGACCAAAGATTAAATTATTTCTTTTGTCCTCTGTGTTTTTGTATTCGTTGACCATATTGCTGGGTAACTCTATCAAATATTATTGCTAATGCGACAATTGCTAATCCATTCATTAGACCTGATGCTAAATACTGGTTCGAAATAGCTTGTAATATAGGTATACCAAGGCCCTTAACTCCTATCATTGACGCTATAACAACCATAGCTAACGCCATCATTATTGTTTGGTTTACACCAGCAAATATAGTGGGTAAAGATAAAGGAATTTGAACGGTTCTTAACTTTTGCAAAGTAGTTGCACCAAAAGCTTCACTTGCTTCCAATGTTTCTTTATCTACTTCTCTAATTCCTAAATTTGTAAGCCTTACAATTGGCGGCAATGCGTACACGCAAACAGCAAGTAAACCTGGAACTTTTCCAATACCTAATAACATAATAATTGGAATTAAGTAAACAAAACTTGGAATAGTCTGCATCATATCCAAAATTGGCAAAATAGTCTTTTCAGCTTTATTTGATTTACTCATTAATATTCCAATTGGAATTCCCACTGCTATACATACCAAAGTTGCAACTGATATAATAGCAACTGTGGCCATGCAATTTTTCCACATTCCAAAATATCCAATTATTAAAAAACTTAAAACTGTTCCAATTACCAATTTATAACTTCTTGAACCTAACCAAGCTAAAAACCCGAATGCTGCAATTACTAATGGCCATGGTGCACCAACCAATAATTTTTCTAACCATATTAAAAATGATAATAGTGGATCAAAAAATCCCTCAATTGAGTCGCCATACTCCCTTGAAAAATCTTTAAAACTTTGGTCAATTCCTTTTTTTAAATCCCTCAGAGATTGTCTATCCATTACTGGGATTTTATTAAAGTCCATTTAAAATAATACTATAAACGAGCCTATTTTAATAGGCTCGTTTCAATAGTTTTGATATTGATTATAATCCAATACCTTTTTTGATTTTATCTGCAGTTGATTTAGTAACCCATTTAGTCCAAACATCTTGGTGTCTTACTAAAAATTCAACAGCTGCATCAGCTCCGTCTGCTTGTTGATCTGCCATGTATACTAACATCCCATTCATAACTTCACCTGGATATGTTCTTTTTTTAAAGTAGTTCATACCAGCTTTACCAGCAGTGTTTTTATAATTATCTGAGACTACTGTAAATACTTCAGATTTTACCCACGAAGATTTTTTAGGATTAGCACACTCTTGTTCTGGCTTTGACAAACAATTATCCCAGTTGTCTTTTCCAGCATACTCACCCATATCAACAGCAATCATACCGTATTTGCCGATTAATGAAGTTGGAGACCAATAGTATCCAAACCAATTTTCTCCTCTTTCAGCAGCTTTTGCAATTGATCCATCTAAACCAGCAGCTGAACCTGTTTCTACAATAGCCCAACCTTTAGATTCCATTTCCCACGCTCTAAAGTGATTTCTATTACTCAACTCACAATTCCATCCTGGGGGACAAATGTGAAATCCACCTTTTGATGGGTCTTCTGGATGTGGAAAAAGATCAGGTCTTTTAAGAATTTCATCAGCAGAAGTTAGTTCTGGATGTTTTTCTAAAGTAGCAGGCAATACCCACCAACCTTCACCTAAACCGGTTATTGGAGCTTTATTTAAAGTATGAAGTTTACCTTCATCAGTTGCTTTAGTTAACTGTACAATTGCAGCGTTTGCCCAAAACTCTGGAGCTACGTCTGGCTCTCCTTTTTCATTCATTGAAGTAAATGTTGGCATAGTAGCACCAGGCACCAATTCAACATTACATCCAAAGCCTTCTTCAAGGATTATCTTATCAACTTCAGCCATCAAGTTGGCAGAAGCCCAGTTCATATTTGCAATGGTAATATCACCACATTCTGCATTAGCAGAAACATTGTAAGTGTTAAAGCCAAGAACAAACATAACCGAAATCATTATTTTTTTGATTAATTTCATTATTTTCTCTCCTTAAGATTAAAATTGAATCACAACATAATATTGATAAAAATGCAAATTTGTTTCAACTTCAAGTAGTGTTATTATTGTCCTAATACTTGGAATTAAAAATAAATTAACATAAACGACATATATGGCACAAAAGGATATCGGAAACAAAACACCACTCCACGAATTAAAAACAACAGAAGAGGTTATGAAATATTACGATGAATGGAGTAAAAATAACAAATATAATAATGACATGTTCATATGGGAATATTCTGGTCCCAGAGAAACTTCAGAAATTTTATCAAAATATCAAAATAATAAAGATGTCAAAATTTATGATGCAGGATGTGGAAGTGGTTTAGTAGGTCTTGAATTAAAAAAATTTGGTTTCTCTAATTTCGATGGTGGCGATATTTCAAAAGAATTACTAAATCAAGTCCCAGCAAATTTATATAATGAATTAGATCAAGTAGATTTAAATAAAAATATTTTAAAACATGATGACTTTTATGATGTTGTAATCTGCGTTGGTACATTCACATTTGCTCATGTAAAAGCTCATGCTTTAGATGAATTTGTACGCATTACAAAGAGAAATGGATTAATTTGTTTTACTATAAATGAGGCTATATATATTGATTATGGATTTAAAAGTAAGATTGAAAGTTTAGTCAATAATAATAAAATTAAGGAAATTGAATTTTTTAAATCAAATTATTTAGCAAGCAAAGATGTTAATGCTTGGTTAGGATTATATAAAGTTTTATGAAAATAATACTAATAATGGGACTTCCTGGAGCTGGCAAAACTACATTGGCAGATGAACTGGCACCTATGATTGATGCAAAAAGATTAAATGCAGACGAGGTTAGAAAGGCTGCTAATGATTGGGATTTTTCTGAGGAGGGAAGGAAAAGACAAGCTAGGAGGATGGCTGAATTTGCACTTAAATTAAAAAATGAAGGAAATAATGTTATCGCTGATTTTATAGCTCCAACACCAGCTGCAAGAGCGTTATTTCCTGCAGATTATATAGTTTGGGTTGACACTATCAAAGCAGGTAGATTTGATGATACTAATCAAATGTTTGTAAAACCTGTAAAATATAATTTTCATGTTACATCACAAAATGCTAAAATTTGGGCATCAAAAATAATAGAGGATTTAAAAAAATAAATTGCCATTTTATTTAAAAAATTCTTTAATTTGTGAATATGAAGTTTTTATCGTTTTTGTTTATTTTTATAATAATTAATTTTAAAGTTATTGCAGGTATAACGGATTTAAATGATCCTATGAACGTCCATACGGGAAATGCCTCATTAACAATAAATGCTACTCCTGCTGGTTTGGTATTTAATAACGATGGAACTAAAATGTTTACCACAGGTTCAAATGGTACCGATGACGAAATTAATGAATGGGATCTAACAACTGCATTTGACGTTTCAACTGCAAGCCATGTAGATAGACTTCCAGTTGGAACTAGTGAACTTGGTATTGATCTTGTATGGGATCATGAACCATTTGGATTAACTTTTAATGGTGATGGAACTAAATTATTCCTTATGGGGGCGGGAGGTGATGATCTTCATGAAATAACTCTTGGCACTGCATACGATCTATCAACTTATGATGATACAACAGTAGTTGTTTGGGATATTTCCAGTTTGGATGCTAGAGCTTGTGGAATAACTTTCAATAATGATGGAACAAAACTATTCATTTCAGGATTTACAGACAGTACAATTATAGAAGTTCCATTAAGCACAGCTTATAGTATTGCAGAAACATCTAGAGGTACTCCAGAAGAATATAGCATTTTCGCTAATGATCGGCTTCCACGAGATGTTGATTTTAATAGTGATGGGACGAAAATGTATATTATTAGTGGTCATGGTAAAGATTTAAGTGAATATACATTAGACACTGCTTTTGATTTAAGTGAAGGATTCACACACGAAGGAAGTTACGATGTATCTTCAGAAGATGATGAGCCATTTGCAATTGAATTTAGTAATGATGGCACAAAAATGTTTATGTTAGGTTATGAAAACAGCGATAGTGTTCATGAATATTCATTATCAACTGCTTTTGAAATAAATAATACAGCTCCAACACTTTCCTCTTCTTCACCAACAGACGGAGCATCAAGCGTTGGTATAAACGATAATATTGTTTTAACTTTTTCTGAAGTTGTAGATGCTGAAAGTGGAAATATATTAATTAAAAAATCTTCAGACGACTCAACTGTTGAAACAATCAGTGTTACAGGTACAAAAGTTTCTGGATCAGGTTCTACAAAAATTACAATTAATCCTGGTAACACTTTAGACAGCGAGACAGGTTACTATGTAACAATTGCCTCAACAGCTTTTGATGATGTAGATAGCGCTGATTATCCAGGAATATCTAGTTCAACTGCACTTAACTTTACGACAGAAACAATTGCCACAGAAGCCCCTGATCCTTTTGAAGATAAAACAGTTGTTGCATTAGTTGAAGCTCAAACAAAGGTACCAAAAAGAATTATACAAAATGTATCGATACCAATATTTAATCGATTACAGTGGTTGAGAAACTACAACGAAGATAGAGAATTATTTAGTCAGGGAATTAAATTTAAATTTTCCAATCCTAAAATTGCTTCAATTGCAAAAGTAGTCCCTGCAGCTCTTACCGACGATGAAGAAGTCGAAGAAGAAGAAATTAATAATACTACCTGGTCTTTTTGGAGCGAAGGAAGTGTTAGCATAGGTAGGGTTGGAGATACGAATGCTTCACATTCAAAAGATATAAATACTAAAGGTATTACTATTGGGGTAGACAACAAAGTAAGCGATAGATATCTTTATGGATATACAATTAGATATACTAAAGACGATGTTGATGTTGGAACTCCTGGAACCTCATTAGATACCGATGCTTACAGCCTTTCCACCTATGCAAGCCTACTGACCAGTGAAAATAAATTTATTGATGGTATTTTTGGTTTTAGCAAACTTGATTTAAAAAATGTTAGAAAAAGTGGCAGTAACAGCTTGAATGGAGACAGAGATGGAGCACAATTATATGGATCTATAAATTACTCTACTATTTTAAATAGAAATAATTTAAACATTTCACCAAATATCAGATTTGATTTTAGCCATACACGTCTAGAGGAATATTCAGAGACTGGAACCGACGCATTAGATTATGATGATCAAACAATTAAAAACGGTGCTTTATATTCCGGTATTAACTTAAATAATATATTTAAATTAAATAATATAAATTTAATACCTTCTACTGGTATTGAATTAGGATTAGATATTAGTCCTTCTTCAGATGTTTCTATAAAATATGTTTCTGATCCCAATACGACTTATACGAGATCAATTGATCAGCAAGAACCCAAAAGTGGTAAAGTAAAATTAGGCTTAGATGTAATTACACAAACTGGATTTTCATTGACCACTTCATATGAAAGAAATCAAAGCGAGAACAGTCACAGTGATACATTTTACTTAGGATCAGCCTATATAACATTAAGTGAAGTTCAGTATGCACTTTCTATTCAAGACAATGTTGCGTCTGCTGATTATGGTAAAAAATTAAATGGTTTCGATATTTTATTTGAAACAGATTATGATTTACTTAATGAGCATCCCGAGTATGAAGCTAACTTAAAAATTTCTAGTATATTTTAAATTAAATACTTTAATTTTCTATATTAAAGAATAAACTATTAGTATCAGGAGTGTAAATGATTTACCAGTGGGATAATAAAAAACCAACAGCTCAAATGTTAGGAAGATGGCAACCTTTTCATGATGGTCATTATGCTTTATTTGAGGAGATAGTAAAAAAAACTGGACAGGTATGTATTCAAATTAGAGATGTTCAAGGAGTTGATGATAATCCATTTGATTTTGATACTGTTAAGAAGAATATTGAGGATAGATTAAATCCTAAATATGAGGGGAGGTTTAAGATAATGCTTGTACCTAACATTACAAATATTTCTTATGGTAGAGGAGTTGGATATAAAATAGAGGAGGTAGTTCTTCCTGAGGAAATTCAAAAAATATCAGCTACAAAAATAAGAGCTAAAATGCGTGAAGAGGGAGAATTGGAGTAAATATGAATGTTATTTCAAAAGATCTTGGCTCTGGCATAAAATCCATAACACTAAATGACCCTAAAACATATAACTCATTATCATTTAAAACATTAAATGAATTGTCAAAACTGTTAAAAAAATTTGATGCTGATAGCAAAACAAGAGTAATAATTATAAACGGCAATGGAAAAGGTTTTAGTGCTGGACATAATTTAAAAGAAGTTAAAGGTTTAAAAGTTAGATCAAAATATTTAAAATTATTTAATTTATGTTCTAAAGTAATGATGCAAATTGTTGAAGGCAGGAAACCGGTAATAGCAAAAGTTCATGGTGCAGCTTTTGCTGCAGGATGTCAGCTAGCTGCAAGTTGTGATTTAGCTTACAGTACTAATGATGCAATTTTTGCAACTCCTGGGGTTAATATAGGTCTTTTTTGCAGTACACCCATGGTAGCGGTCAGCAGAAAAATAAATCGTAAACAAATGATGAAAATGTTATTAACCGGTGAACCTATTAAAGCAAACTTTGCAAAACAAATTGGTTTAATTAACGATCATTTTTCAAAACAGAAGTTGAATAATGAGGTATTAAATATTGCAAAAAAAATTTCATCTAAATCAAATTTAACAATTAAAATTGGTAAAAGAGCTTTTTATAAGCAATTAGAGATGCCATTAAATAAAGCTTATAAATATACCAGTGAAATGATGACTTTAAATATGATGGCAATGGATGCAAAAGAGGGTATTTCAGCATTTTTGGAAAAAAGAGCCCCTAAATGGAAACATAAATAATGGACGATCAAGAAATAAAAGTTATTTTAGAGAATGCTAAAACGATAGCGATGATTGGTATAAGTTCAGAAAAAAAAAAAGAAGATCCAAATAAAATTAAAAGGAAACCAGCAAATGTTGTTATGAAATATATGCAAGATTTTGGATACAAAGTGATACCAATAAATCCTTTTGCTGAAGGTGAAATAATAAATGGAGAAAAAGTAGTTTCAAGTTTAGATAAAGTTAAGCAGACAATCGATATAGTTGATGTTTTTAGACCGTCTGTCGAAGCTCCAGGTATTGCAGAACAAGCAGCAAAAATTGGTACAAAAGTTTTGTGGTTACAATATGGAATTCATCACGAAAGTGCTCAAGAAATAGCGAGTAAGCAAAATATAAAATATGTTTCAAATAGATGCATAAAACAAGAATATCAAAAAATATTTCAAAAATCTAATCCTGTTTTTCCAGCATTAAAAAATTAAATTAATTATCTTTGATATTCGACAAATTTTTTTAAAGATTTATTTAAAAACTGTTCATAAATCATTCCTTTTTTATTGTTATAAGTCTCGTTAAGAAATGATTTGTTCATTTTAAAATCGAACGAGGGCTCAAAAAAAAATGGAATAGATATTCTTTTTTTCTTATTCCAAAGAACCCTATGATTAGTTGCCTTATATTTGCCTTTACTTAAAAATTCCATTGCTCTTCCTGTGTTTACTACAAGAGCTTTTTCGTTAAATGGAACGCTATACCATTTTTTGTCCTTTCTATTTTGCACTTGTAATCCACCAGTTTTATCTTGATACAATACAGTAAATACCCCGCTATCAACATGTGTTTCACATCCTAATGCAGCACCGTCTTGTTTTGAAATTTCAACAGGTTTATTTTGTTTGGGATAAAAATTAAATCTCAAAGTACTTAAAGTTTTATATCTTGAAAATGCTTCTCTAGAAATAAAAGGATCCTTACCATAAAGTTTTATTATTCCTTTAAATAATATTTCACTTAATTTAAAAATATTGTCAAAGTAATCGGATAAAATTTTAATCGATTTTTTCTTAAAGCACTTATTTAAATCAATAAATTCTATATATTGATTATTTATAGTCTTCGAATAATTTTTAGTTATTTTAAGATCTCCGATATCTAAACCCTCTTTACCATTAACATTATTTGGAAAATAACCTCTATATAAATTTTTATTTCTTTTATTCCATTTATTTGGCGCCAACATAAGTTTTTTGTTATTTTTTAATTTAAAAAATAAATTTCCCACCTTAATAATTTTTTTAATATCACTTTGTTTAATACTATGACCAATTATTTGGAAAAAACCTATTTTAGTGCAAGCTTTTTCTATTTCCTTTAATATTTTTAAAGATTTTTTACTTTCTAATCCATGTTTAAAGATCATAGAAATATCAATTGTAGGAATATAATTTTTTTTTATCATCTATTAACGGTTGGTGTGTCAGTTACAATCATTTGCCCTTTTACTTTTTCCCTGTAATAAATGTAAACACCAGCAGCTATAATAATTGCTGCACCAAAAAATGTTCTTGGTAAAGGAATTGTTTCAAATAAAATATACCCAGCAAGCATTGCCCATATTATATACGAGTATTCAAACAATGAAATGATAGATGGCGATGCGATACTATAGGCTGAGAAAACGCATAAAAAAGAAATAAAAGCTACGACACCCATTATAACTACATAAGGCCATGCTTCAAAAGGATTTGTAAACCACTCTCTTGTTATAAATTGAAAAGTTGGATCGGAGAATGTATTAAATTTACCATCTCCGCTAACTATAAAAATTATTATTCCTGCAGAAATTGCGAATACATATAACCAAGACATTTGTGTATAGATATCGTCTTTATCAGATGTATATTTAGTTATAGTCATCGAAATAGCGTAACAGATAGCACAAGCTACAGGTGCTAATTTAAGAAAATTAAATTCTTTTATCGATGGGTTTAAAACTATTATTACACCAATAAATCCCACTAAAATTGCTGACCATCTTCTTATACCAATTTGCTCCTTTAAAAAGAATTTTGCAAACATTGACATAAAAAAAGGACACGAAAAAAATAATGCACTTGTCATTGCAAGTGTCATAAACGTTAAAGAGATATAAAAAAAACTAAATCCAAAAAAGAAACATACTACTCTTAAAAGGGTCAAGAAAGGATAGTGTGTTTTAAAGGTTACTTTACGCTTTGTTATTAATACTAATGCTAAAAGTAGACTTGCTTGTATTATTGTCCTTAATAAATAAAGTTCGAACAATGCAATATCATTATATATAAATTTTATTAAAGAATCTTGAATGGAAAAAAAGGCCATTCCAGTCATTATGAATAAAATGCCTTTTGTATTTTGATCTTTAACCATTTGCGACATATAACAAAGTTTTTTTGAACTTGAAATTAATTTAAAATGATATCAGAGGCTTTTTCAGCAACCATTATTACTGGTGCATTTAAATTTCCGCTTGTAATTTCAGGAAGGATTGATGCATCAGCTACTCTTATGCCCTCAAGTCCGTGGATTTTCAACCTTTGATCCACAACTGAAGATTTATCTAAGCCCATTTTTAGTGTGCATGAGGGATGATAAGCTGTCTCAGCTTTAGACCTTATATATTGAATGATGGAGTCATCGGATGTTGCATCTTCACCTGGGCCTATTTCTTTTCCAGCATAGTCTTTAAGAGAATTCTGTTTAAGTATATTTCTTGCAACTTTTACACATTCAATTGTTTGTTTCATATCATCTTCATGCTCTAAATAGTTAAATTTGATAATTGGTGCATCAAAAATATTTGAACTTTTTAGTTTAATATTCCCTCTACTTTTTGGATGATTTGGACTTGCATGCAACTGGAAGCCATGTCTATCAGGATCAACTAAACCATGATCAATTACAAATGCAGGAAAAAAATGAAACTGGATATTAGGATGCTCCTGATCCGGAGAAGATTTGCAAAAACCTCCTGCCTCTAGAAAAGAATAAGAGCAAGGTCCATTTTTAGATAAGAACCATTGAATTCCAATTCTAATCATATTAATTTTATTAACATAAGAGTAAAGTGTTAAAGGTTTTTTGCATTCTTGTTGAATATAAACCTCAAGATGATCTTGAAGATTTGCACCAACTCCATCTAAATTATGAATAACATTTATACCATTTTCTTTTAAATGTTTTGCTGGACCTATTCCTGATAACATTAGTATTTGTGGCGAGTTGATTGCACCCGCACTTAAAATAATCTCTTTATTAGAGTAGATCTTTTCAACTTTGTCTTTGCTTAAAACTTCAACACCTATTGCTTTTTTTCCATCGAATATTATTTTTTTTACATATTTTTCGGTTAGAACTTTTAAATTTTTTCGAGATTTAGCCGGCTTTAAATAGTATTTTGAAACACTTGCTCTTTCACCTTTATGTATAGTCACATCATACATTCCAAAACCTTCTTGGTCCTTTCCATTCATATCTGAATTTATTTTATATCCAGCCTCCCCGGCAGAATTTATAAATGCTTTGAAAAGAGGATTTGAGTTTTTTGATTGGTTTACAGGCAAAATACCATTTCCACCTCTGTAATCATTTTCACCTCCAGACCAGGTTTCGATTTTTTTGAAATAAGGTAAAACTTTTTCATAAGACCACTCATCGAGTCCCATTTTAGCCCATCTTGAATAATCATTAGGATTTCCTCTAACATAGACCATCCCATTATGTGCAGAGCATCCACCAATCATTTTTCCTCGTGGACAAAAAATTTTTCTATTGTTTAAGTGTGGTTCTGGTTCCGAGTAATATTTGTAATTATATTTAGGATCATGCATAGCATACAATATTGCTAAAGGCATATTAACTTTCCAAATATCGCTATCTTTACCAGACTCTATAAGTGCTACATTATTTTTCGAATTTTCACTAAGCCTGTTGGCTAATACACAACCAGCAGATCCTCCACCGATTATTATATAATCAAAATTCATAATTTATTTTGGTTCATCACCCTCAATTGCTATTCTATCCATAACTCTTTCATAACCTAAGCCACGACCAGGAAAAAAATCACTTAACCCTTGATGCAGAAGGGATCTGTTGTCCCAAATAGCGACTGCATTCTCTGTCCATTTAATTCTACAAGTGAAATCGAGTCTTTCTTGATGTTTAAAAATTTTTTTTAATATTTCACTACTTTCTTTTTCACTCAAATCTAAAATTTTTTTGGTGTACATAGAGTTAACAAATAGAATTTTATTTCCTGTCTCTGGGTGAACTCTTACTATAGGATGAATATTTGAATATTCTTTTAAATTTCCATTTCCTTCCATTTTTTTATAGTTTTCGGTGAAAGCTGCTGCTCCTAAAGAACTATGTACTGCCTTTTTATCTTTAATTTTATCTTTAATATCGTTATCTAAAGTTTCGTAAGCTAACTCCATGTTGGAAAACATTGTATCACCACCTACAGGTGGAATTTTATGAGATCTTAATATGATGACTTTAGTTGGTTTTGGATTATAGCTTACATCTGTATGCCAACCTTCTCCCCACTGATGTTTTTCATCTGGTGCTTTAATAATTCTTAAAATTTCCGGATAATTCTCTCTAGCTTTTACATATATATGTTTCTCAAGTGGCCCAAAGTGTTTTGCTATTTCTATCTGTTCATTCGATGATATATTCTGATCTCTAAAGAAAACTACTTTATGTTCTAACATCAAAGAATTAATCTTTTTCCAATTTTCTTTTGAGGTATCTTTTAAGCTTATACCTGTAATTTCAGCACCAAGAGCACCTGAAAGTAAATTTATTTCCATTATTAAAGAATATATATTGTGTTTAAATTTGTCACGAAGAATTTTAAAATTATTTTTTCAATTTTGATAATAATTTTAAATTTTCAATTTTAAAATTATTTTTGTGTTTAGATATATAATCATCCATTATTTGAACTTTCTCGTTTTCGAATTCTGATACCTTTCTCTCAGCCAAATCTACATAAAGAGATAATGCTTCAATAGTTGATGCTATGTATTTTTTTTCACTATGCACCATCTCAAGTTTATAAAGAATCCTTTTTTTGTCATGATCACAAAAAACTAAATTAACGTCTACTTCATCACCCTCTTGAACTTCTTGATTGTATGTAATATTCGATTCTACGACCATGGTACTTTTTTTTGTAGTTTTTGCAGATTCCTCTCCCATTTTAAATAATGTCATTAATTCTTCTGATCCATATTGATCAAATATTAAAACATAATAAGCGACGTTCATATGACCATTGTAATCAGTCCACTCTTTTTTAATTTTTTGTTTAGTTAAAAAGATACTCATTGATTTATTTTATCAGCTACTAATATTTGTCTTTGCATTTCTCTTAGTACAGGCTTCTCAATCAACTTACCATCTATAACAACTAGACCTGTATCAGATGCATTAAATTGATCGATAATTTTTTTTGCTTTTGTTATTTCGTCTTTAGATGGTGTAAAAACTTGGTTTAAAATGCCAATTTGCTTTGGATGAATAGATCCTTTTCCTGTGAATCCTAAATTTCTAACAAGTTCTGCCTCTTTTTTCATTCCATCCATATCTTCAAGGTCTAGATATGGTACATCTATAACATCTACTCCAACACTAGCTCCAGCGTGTACTAATTTTGATCTTGCATAAATAAGATTTTCATAATTATTTGGAACTCTTAGTTCTGCAGCCATATCAACTCCGCCAAAATACAATGCAACTATCCTTTTACTAGAATGTGCAATATCATATATATTTTCAAGAGCTTCGTTAGTTTCCATTATAACATGTAGATCAGTTTCTAAATTACAATCGTTTAACAAATCATCTATAAAAGATATCTCATCTGGAGTTTTAACTTTGGGTAACATTAACGCTTTAACTTTTAGCTTGCTTGAAATAAAAGCTTCTAAATCTAAGAGGCCAGGCTTAGTTCTTTGGCAATTTACTCTAACGACTAATTCTACATCATTTTTTACCTCTAATGTTTTCAATGCATTAATTGTATTCTTCCTCGCTTCATCCTTGTCTTTAATTGCAATCCCATCTTCTAGCTCAATACATACCATGTCAGCACCTGACGCTAGAGCTTTAGGGAACATTTCTGGGTTAAGACCTGGTGTAAAAATAAAGCTACGTCGTACTTTTATTTTATTTAAATCCATTCTGTTATTATATCCTATAATTTTGAATACTATGATATTATACTTCTAATAAATAAAAATGAACAATAAAGTATTTATCTCATGTGCAGTAACAGGATCTGGTGATACTGCTAGCAAGCATCCAGATTTACCAAAAACTCCAGAACAAATAGCAAAAGCTTCAATAGAGGCAGCAAAAGCTGGAGCTGCAATTGCTCATATTCATGTAAGAGAAGAGGATGGATCTCCTAGCAGAAGATTAGAACTTTATAAAGAAGTCGTAGATAGGGTTAGATCATCTGATACAGATGTTGTTCTTAATTTAACCACAGGGATGGGTGGAGATCTTGATATTGGAGAAAAAAATCCTTTAGAGTTCGGCCCATTAACTGACATGATTAATGTGATGGAAAGAATTGCAAACGCAGAACAATTTCTACCAGAAATATGTACATTGGATTGTGGGACTTTAAATTTTGGTGATGGATCTGTTATTACAGTTAACACACCTAGGGATTTAAGAAGAGCCGCAAAAAAATTACAAGAAATAAAAGTAAAACCAGAAATCGAGGCGTTTGACCTTGGTAATATGTGGTTTGGTGCTCAGCTTTATCAAGAAGGTTTATTAAGCAACCCACCAATGTTTCAAATGTGTTTAGGAATTCCATGGGGAGCACCTGCAACTCCATTAGCTATGCAAGCAATGAAAGATATCATGCCTAAAGAGGCAGTATGGTCTGGTTTTGCAATTTCAAGAAATGAAATGCCTTATGTTGCACAAACTGTTGTTATGGGAGGAAATCCAAGAGTTGGATTGGAAGACAATCTTTATATATCCAAAGGTAAGTTGGCTACAAATCCTCAATTGGTTGAGAAGGCTAGACGAATAGTTGAAGATTTAGGCGCATCTATTATGACACCACAAGAAACTAGAGAGAAATTAAAACTTGTAAAACACAAGTAATGTCTAACTTTAAAAACGTTACCATAATAGGGACTGGAGTAATTGGTACTGGTTGGGTAATTAGGTGCTTGGCTCACGGTAAGAAAGTAAAAGCATATGACTTTAATCTTAGACATAAACATAATTTAATTAAAGAAATTAAGAGAACTTGGCCGTTTGTGAAAAAAATGTTCTCAAAAAAAAAATTAAATTTACATAATCTATCCTTTTACACAAATTTACATGATGCTTTAATAAAAGCAGAATTTATTTTTGAATGTGCTCCTGAAAATTATACCATAAAAACAAATCTCATGAAAAAAATTGGTTTATACTCAAAACCAAACAGCATTATATCATCTAGTTCCTCTGGTTTACTTCCATCCAAAATATACTCAAAATGTAAACATCCCGAGAGGGGCTTAATCGGTCATCCTTTCAATCCGGTATATTTATTACCAGGTGTTGAAATTGTGCCGGGTAAAAAAACGAAAAAAATATTTTTAAGTAAAGCTAAGAAATTTTATGAGTCAATTTCAATGAGTCCAATTATGGTTAAGAAAGAATTACCAGGTTATTTAGCAGATAGACTCCAAGAAGCCTTATGGAGAGAGGGTTTGCATATAATTAATGAAAATTATGCAACTACCAAGGAATTGGATAGAGCAATTGAAGATGGACCGGGTTTACGATACTCACTTATGGGAACATTTTTAACTTTCCATCTTGCGGGCGGTAATCAAGGAATGAAACATATGTTAAGACAATTTGGACCAGCACTAAAATTACCTTGGACTAAGTTAAAAGCTCCAAAACTTACAAAAAAGCTATCTGATAGAATTATTAAAGGTACACAGAGTCAGGCTAGAGGTAAATCTGTAGCAAAATTAGCAGATATAAGAGATGATTATCTGATTAATCTACAAATTTTAAGAAACAGATACTTGAAAAAAATTAGAAATTAATGGAAAAAAAGTTTGTACATAAAAAAGGTGGATGTATTTGTGGTACTGTAAAATTTAAAGTTTCTTTAGACGAGCTTCCAAGAGTTTTTAGTTGCCATTGTGAAGACTGTAGAAAAAAAATAGGTGGCATAATGTCAATCATAGAACTTCGTGAAAATGCAATAGATATAGATAAATCTCTATTATCTACCTTCGAGCATATAGGAGGCAGTGGAAATAAGATTACCAAGTATTTTTGTGGTAAATGCGCAGCCCCTGTATTAACTTTTGTTGAAAGGTGGAACAAATTTTATCTTTATGCTGGATTGCTTGATGATATTAGTATTTTAAAAAAATCCAAAAATATTTATTTTGAAGAGTCACACTTCCCTTTTATGGAAATTTCAGAAAAAAATTTGAAACCATAAATACTGTGGCAACATGTATCAAAATTCTTGATTGATTGAGTTAAATAAAGTTCTATATAAGCCATATGATTTCAATATATAAAACAACTTTAACGTTATTAGTAACACTATTTATCACAACTTCTGCATTCTCGGAATCTCATACAATAGAGATGTTAAATAAATCGGGAAATGAAATGATGGTTTATTCCAAAAAGATAGTAAAAGTAAATGTAGGAGATACAGTAACTTGGAAGGCAACTACAAAAGGCCATAACGTAGAATTCATAAGAAATGGCACGCCTGAAGGTGTAGGTAAATTTAAGTCAAAAATGAACGTTGATGTAGATTACAAATTTGATGTTCCTGGAATTTATGCTTATTGGTGCACTCCTCACAAAGCTATGGGAATGATAGGTTTTGTAGTTGTAGGAGATGATAAATCTAATATAGATAAGATTAAAGCTATAAGATTTGTCGGTAAATCAAAGAAGATTGCTCCCGAATTAATTAGTCAGTTATAAATCAATCTAATCTTATTTCGTTTCCATTCACACCTATAATTTGTCCAGAAATTCTTAAAGCATCTTCTGAGATCAAAAATGCGCACATTTTTCCTATGTCTTCTTCGTAAATCCAACTTTTTAAAGAGGACATAGACAGAAAATCTTTTTCTACCTTCTTTTTTGATAATTTTAAAAATTTTGCTTTATCTCTTATTACCCTTACCATTCTATTGCCTTTTATTGTTCCAGGACAAATTACATTTACTCTTATTTTATCTTTACCAAGTTCCATTGCTAAAGTCTTAGTGATACCTATAACTGCCCATTTACTAGCAGCA
>CACLQJ010000014.1 GCA_902609065.1 uncultured Pelagibacteraceae bacterium | reverse complement strand
AATTTGCTGAAGTTGCAAAAGCAAGTGGCATCGATTCCTCTGGACCTTACACTGGAGAGTCGTATGACGCAGCAGCTTTAATTACACTTGCAATGCAGGCTGGTGGAAAAGGCGATAGAGCGACTATTCAAGCCAATGTAATGAATGTTGCAAATGCACCAGGTAAAAAAATCTACCCGGGTGAACTAGGAAAAGCTCTTGATTTATTAGCTAAAGGTAAAGCAGTAAATTATGAGGGAGCAACTGGAGTCGAATTTACAGATGTCGGTGAAGCTTTTGGATCTTTTTTAGAAAAAGAAATTAAGAGCGGAAAGTTTAAAACCAAAAAACAAAGATAAAGTATTATTTAAAGCCCCGTATAATAAAAACTACGGGGCTATATTTTAAAATAAATACTTGTCAGCTAGATACATAAAAATACCGAAAGCAAAACCTAACAAAATATAGTACATATTATATAAAGCTGTTTATAGCTTTATAAATTTCTTTTTGGGTTGTTTCACCAATACTTCTATAAACTTCCTTATTATCTTTAAAAATTAAAAGTGTACTTTGATATTGCACATTTAATAGACTTGAAATTTGTTTATTCGTTACGTCAAACGCAAAATATTCAATGTTATCAAAATCTTTTTTGGCTTCTTTTAAAACTTTCATTTGACTTGCACATGAATAACAATATTTAATCCAAGAACTTACAACAACAACTTTACCATCTAATTGAGCTTTTTTAAATAGTTGCTCGTCAAAAGTTGTGTTTTTTTCTACGGCAAAAGAATTTAAAGGTATAAGAACCAGTAAAATAGTAAAAAATTTTTTAATCATTTTAGTGTTTTACAATTTTTTCCGGTAAAATACCCTGCGGTCTATAGCGCATAATAATTAAAAGACCTATTCCTATTATCAAAAATCTAAAATATGGTGCACTATTAATCAGGTGGATTTTAAGCTCATTTGTCTCAGGCAAATGCACGGTAAAAAAATTAATCAGAAATATTGACATTGGTGCAGCTTGAACCCACAAAAACCATACTGCAAATCCTCCAAGAATTGCACCAAAATTATTTCCAGTTCCACCGACAATTACCATGACCCAAATTACAAATGTGTATCTCATGGGTCTATAGCTGCCAGGAGTAAATAACCCATCGTTAGTCACCATCATTGCGCCAGCCAATCCAACAATAGCTGAGCCTAAAACAAATATCAAAAGATGTTCCTTAACAACATTTTTACCCATTGCTCCAGCAGAAATTTCATTATCCCTTATTGCTCTCATTTTCCTTCCCCATGGAGAATAAAGTGCTCTTTGGGTTAAAATTAAAAGAGTTACAACTACAACCAAAAATAAACTTGTAAAACATAATTTAACAAAAACTGATGATGCATCGATTACTAATTTAGCCAAAATATCTTGACGTTCAGAAACTGTATTTATTAATTTTAATTTTGTAGAATTAAATTTTTCTACCAAATTAATAAACCACTCAGTATTTTGAAGATCAATTTCATAAGGAGCTGGTCTTTTTAAACCTATTACATTTTTAACTCCTCTAGCTAACCAATCTTCATGTTTTATGATTGAGACAATAATTTCTGCAATTAAAAGAGTTGCTATTGCTAAATAATCTGCTCTTAGACCTAATGCAATTTTTCCAATAATAAATGCTACTCCTGCAGCAAATAAACCACCAACTATCCACGAAAATAAAACAGGCAAACCAAGTCCACCAAGAAAACCTGTCTTAGCTGGATCGATTGACTCTATACTTTCTATGGCTGGTATAGCAATCGATCTAATTAAAAGAATTCCAAATACAATTATAGAGGTTATGGCGATTATTTTATTTTTTTTCGATTTATATTTAGTTAATAGAAATTTAATTAATGTAACCATTAGTGTTACAATCATCAAACATAAAATTAAGTTAAAACCACCAGCATTCCAAGCCTCAGGAACTGGCGCGACTGATATTAAAACGACAGCTAGACCTCCAAGTGCTGTATAACCCATAATTCCAAAATTAATTAGTCCAGCATATCCCCATTGTATATTCGCACCGATTGTCATTACAGCAGAAATTAGACAATAATTTAAAATCGATAATGCTATTGACCAAGACTGAAATATTCCAACTAAAATAATAAGAAAAACCATTATGGAGTAAGCGCTTATAACGTTGTAATATTGTTTCATATTTTTTTACCTTCAAATATTCCTGATGGTCTAAAGAGTAATACAATAACAAGAATTGAAAAGGATATTGCAAACTTGTAATCTGTTGATAGTAACTGAACTAAGGATGATGGTTCTAATGAATCCGGCAATATATAAATAAAAAATTTTTTATATGCATACGTCAAAAAAATTTCAGCAAATGCAATTACATAACCACCTAAAAAAGCACCATAAGGCTTTCCAATTCCTCCCACAATTGCCGCTGCAAAAATTGGAAGCATATTGTTAAAATAAACGAAAGGTCTATAACTTTTATCTAGTCCATATAAAATTCCACCAATTGTAGCCAGTATGCCAGCAATGGTCCATGTTATTAGAACTATTTTTTTAGGATCAATTCCAGATAAGAGAGCTAGATCTTCATTATCCGAGTAAGCTCTCATTGACTTGCCTGTTTTTGTTTTATTTAAAAACCAAAACATTATCGAGACAACAATGATGGTTATAAATATTGTTAAAATTTGTGTAGATTTAATAGTTAATCCCTCATTAAGACCTGTAATCTCTTTAAATTCTTTTGCCTTCAAAATAAATTTTTCTCCATCTAAAAACCTTCGATCTGAGGGTCCAATAACTATTCGAATAATTGCCTGAGTTATAAACATTACCCCAACACTAACCATTGCGAGTTGCACTGGTGGACTTTTTTTAATTCTATAATAACTGAAAACAAACTTATCCATGGTTAACATATAAAATATCATAAAAAAAACAGCAAATGGTATAGTGAGTAATGCAGTTGGTAAAATTCCAAAATTGATACCTAGTGACTGAAAATAGTATGTTAGTAGCACTGCAAACATGGTACCAAAAGACATCATATCTCCAGTGGCAAAGTTAGCAAATCTTAACACACCATAAATTAGGGTTACAAAAATTGCACCTAACGCAAGTTGAGAACCATAAGTTAAAGCTGGCAAAACTGTAAAGTTAAGTAGTAATATTATTGCATTTATAAAATCCATTAAACTCCTAAAAAAGACCTTCTGACTTCTGGGTCATTTAGCAAATCCTTACCTGATCCGTCGAATTTATTTTTTCCAGTTACAAGCACATATCCTCTGTCGCTGATAGACAAGGCTTGTTTGGCATTTTGCTCTACCATTATAATTGCTACATTGTTTTTTTTGATTTTAATAATATGGTCAAACAGTTCATCCATAACAATTGGAGAAACACCAGCAGTTGGTTCATCTAACATTAGAACAGACGGTTTCATCATTAAAGCTCTACCTAGCGCAACTTGTTGCCTTTGCCCTCCAGATAACTCACCAACTATTTGACTTTTTTTTTCATATAATATTGGAAATAAATCAAATATATCTTCGATTACATTTTCAATATTACCCATCCTCAAGAAGGCTCCTACCTCTAAATTTTCTCTTACAGTTAAATCAGAAAAAACATTTTTTGTTTGTGGAACAAATGAAATACCTTTTTTAACTCTGTCTTGTGTAGTAAGTTTTGAAATATCCTCACCTCCAATAATAACGTTGCCAGATTTTAAACTTAGCAAACCTAAAAGAACTTTCATTGCTGTAGACTTACCTGCTCCATTTGGACCTAGTATGGCGACTATCTCACCTCTATCAGCATTTAAATTGCATGAGGTGATTATATCAGGACCATTATCGTATCCAGCAGTCATATTTTTACCCTCAAAAAAAGCCATAAAATAAATTAATTTTTTTTATTTGATCTTCCCAAATAACTTTCGATTACAAGTTCGTTATTTTTAACCTCTTCAGATGTGCCCTGAAATAGGACTGAACCTTCAGATAACACAATTATAGAGTCACACATTCTACTTATAAAATCCATATCATGTTCAATCATACAAAATGTATATCCTTTTTCCTTATTTAATCTTTGAATTGCAGTCCCAAGACCTTTCAACAAAGTTCTATTAACACCGGCACCAACCTCATCTAGCAGAACTAATTTAGAGTCAACCATCATAGTTCTACCCAATTCTAAAAGTTTTTTTTGACCACCTGATAAATTTCCAGCTATTTCATTTGCTAAATGTTTAAGATTTAAAAACTCTATTACCTTGTAAGCTTTCAACCTAATTTTATCCTCTTGCAATTTAAATTTCTTTCTCATAAAAAGTGCGCTTAAAATATTTTCACCTATTTGATTTGGTGGAACCATCATAAGATTCTCAAGAACAGTCAAATTTTTAAATTCATGTGCAATCTGAAAAGTTCTTAAAATTCCCTTAGAGAACAAATTATATGACGGCTGACCTGTAATATCTTCATTGTTAAAAACAACACTTCCTTTATTAGGTTTAAGTGATCCTGCAATTAAATTGAATAGAGTGCTTTTTCCAGAACCATTTGGAC
This sequence comes from uncultured Pelagibacteraceae bacterium, assembly GCA_902609065.1. Taxonomy (GTDB): domain Bacteria; phylum Pseudomonadota; class Alphaproteobacteria; order Pelagibacterales; family Pelagibacteraceae; genus Pelagibacter. The sequence goes on along the minus strand of CACLQJ010000014.1, from coordinate 14,457 downwards.
CTATTATTCCAGTTATAGATCCTCGTTTAATTTTTAAAGAACAATTATTTATTGCTGATAAACCACCAAAATTTTTTGAAAGATTAGAAATATTTAAAATATGATCAGGATCAGTCATAAAAAAATTATTTTAAATGTTTAAATATTTTCTCTAAAGAAATATTTAGTTTTCTAAAAAAACCTTCCTTTTTTAAAAATTTTAAAGTCTTTTCATTTAATCCTTTTGGCGTTTGCGAATTCTTTACCAAATAGTTTAAATCTTTATTTGATTTTAAATTAGCATTTTCTGAAAGGGCTAAAAATAATGAAATAACATATTTTTCAGCATAAATTTTGTTTAAACCTTGTTTTTGTAACCACTTAGATACTTCATTTAATATTTCGTAATATGATGCCATTAAGGATGATGTGGCCCAGAAATTAAGAGAAGATACTTCATCTTTTATTTCAATAACATCTCCAATTTTGTTGAAAAAGTTTCTAACTTTTGTATTTCTTGGATATAATGGTACTGGTCCCTTCATAATTGAAATTGGTGGCAAAGGAATAGCTCTAACAATAGTTGCTTTTTTATTAGTAAGTAACTTTAATTCTTCAATTTTTATTGTTGATATAAAGCTTATAATTGTACATTTCTTTTTAAATTTTAAGTTTTTTAAAATTTTTTTACCAACATTAGGAGTTACAGCTAAAAATATCCAATTTGAATTATCAATAATATACTGATTGTCAGAGCTAATTTTTATTTTTTTATTAATTTTTTTAAGGTATTTTGAAACCTTATTATTTCGCTTAGAAATTATGATTTTTTTATAATTAATCTTTGATCTAGTTATGCCCAACACTACAGCTTTTGTTATCTCACCAGTTCCAATAAATCCCAAATTCATTAATTTAAAATAAATGAATTAAGTTAAATTACCACTTAATTATTATAAAAAAAAAGGCCAGTAAAAACTGGCCTTTTTAAATTTTAATAAAATAATCTTAATTAAAATGTTTTATTTATTGAAATTTGTGCACTTGCACCAATCATATCAGATATTGTTACTTTGTTATGATTTCCAGAAGTTGCAACACCGTTAGTTGCTGTTACATCATCATAACTATGACCTAATAACTCAAATCTTATGCTGGCAGCATCAAGATCTTTTTGAACACCAAATCCAAGAACATAGCCTTCTAAATCCTGGTCATTATATGTGTTTCCAGATCTTTGTGTTTCGTTTACTGCTATATCTCCTTGAACAATTCCTGCTTTAATGTAAGCGCCACCTACAGGTAAATTAAGTAAACCATAAAGAGTTATTACATCGTCGAAATCTGCTGAAACAGTAGTTGTTGCTGTATCAGTTCCACCTCTATCGTTGTTAGCTTCGTTAACATTGGTAGGAGTTGAAACATCACCTTGAACTGATAATCCAATTGAACCAGCATCACCGTTTATTTCAATGTATAGTGAGCCAAAAGAATCTTCAAATGCACCGTATTCTTTAGTCGTAGATCTTAAAGTTCCGCCTTCGTCAAAATTTGACTCTAAACCTTCAGCTGCAAAAACACCTTTGTTCATTCCTAATCCGATCGTGAATGATGGTTGGGCATAAGCCGTACCAACCGACAAAATTCCAGCTAAGATTATTAAAAGTACTTTCTTCATATTAATCCTTAAAATTAAATTTAATTTATATTTAAATATAGTTCCTATTATCATGCTTTCTTTAATTTATTGGATAAAATTGAGACATATTATATTTAATTAAATAATATGTGCTAAATTTACAACACAAAATATATCACGAAAAGCGGTTTTTTTCTAACACAGATTGTAAAATTAGAGACAGCCCTATTTAAACCTAGAGCTAAAAATGGCTACATAGGGCTATCGAATTAATATATAGCACAACTAGAATATTAATTCACTAAGAATCTGTTTGTATGAAAAAAAATTTACGACCTGTAACTAGAGTTAAGAATTTGGAACCAAAAATTGGCAGCCCTGATTGGGTTATTTGGGCAGCTTGGGCTGATCGTATAACTTTTGAGGAAATAAAGGAAAAGACAAATTTGACAGAAAACCATGTGATTAAAATTATGAGAAAAGAACTCAAACCATCGTCTTTTAGGCTTTGGCGAAAAAGGGTAAAAAACAAGAGCATTAAGCATAGACGTAAATTTGAATTAAATAGAAATGAACTAAAAAAAAAGGTGAATAAAAGAGATTACCACTTATAGTAAATGCAAAAATATTGATTATATCTAGATTATGAAAAAAATTTTAATGTATTCAGGACCTATGTGCAACTTTTGTGAGGCTGCAAAAAGACTTTTAGACAGAAATAAATTAGAATACGAAGTAATAGACATTTCTAGTTCAGACAGTTTAAGAGATGAAATGATACAAAAATCTAACGGAAAAAGAACAATCCCACAAATTTTCTTTGATGATCATCATGTTGGTGGTTACGTTGAGCTTAGAGAGATCGAGAAAACTGGCAAACTTGAAGAAAGTTTGAAATAATTATTTAAAAGTATTAGTGATTGAAATTGGTCCAGGCATAAGAGAGTTGGCATTACAAGAACCGTCATCTTCCCCATCATTATATTCAAGACCTCCTGATAAATCAAATGCTATAGTCATATTAGATAACTTTCCAAATTCTGGTGTATATGCTCTATCTAAAGCCCATCTATATTTCATAAATAAATCATCTGCATCATATTTGCCTACGACTTGATCAGTGCCAGATCCATCAGATAATGTTGTGCTGTTGCCAGCTGTATTGTAAGTATCATCACCATGTGTATTTCCTTGAATAGGAATAGCCATCTCACTTAAATCAGAAGCGGTAGATGAAGGATCCGGCACAACAGCTGCATTATCAGATCGTCCAATAGTTGTTATACCATTTGCAGTTTTAGTATAGCAAGTATCTGTTGCCGTTGTTTCCATTGTTCCTTTTATTACAAAAACTCTACTCATTACTACTTCCCCATGAGTATAAGTTCTACCAAATTTTGCTAATGCAATGTTTCCAAATGATCCTGCAGATTGTCCAGCGCTTGCTCCTGCTAAGTCCATAGTTACTCCACCTGAAGAGTGTTTTAATGTAACTGGATTTAAACAATTCGTTAATGAACTACCAATTTCACATAACCGCATCGCATGAACAGTAATTTTATAAACATCAGGTGTAAATCTTTTAAAAACCGCGTTTGCTTTTTCAGAATAGAGTGAAATCAAGATTATAAAGATAAGTAAATTTTTTATATAATTTTTCATTTTATTTTTGTGTAAATATTACAGCTCCTTGTTGTTCAATAACTAATCTGTTGTTTCGTCTTACCTTTGCTCTGAGTTTTTCACTCATATTATTCTTTTCATATCTATCTTCTGAAAATCCATCAACCATAGTCTTTTTATTATCTTTTGGAGGATAAACAAAATTTAATTTGGCTGAATACACATTGTCTGTTGCTAAATTTTGTGAATTGTCTACCGTTAGATCTAAAGCTAGCGTAGGGTTAATCGCTAAACCTAGTGAATATTCTTCACCTTCAATGTCATCAGTAGATTTTTCTGTTTTATACTCATATCCTCGATAATTTAAAATTGCCCAAGGTGAATATGGCAGTTGAGTTGAAACGTTAAAATCAAATCCACTTAAAACTTGCTCTTTAGTGTCATTAATTAATTTCATGTCAGTAACTTTCATATAATTATTAGCAGTTATATCTACAATGGAGGCTTTAATCTCAGCTCCGACACTCATTCTAGAGTGAACACCCTTGATTTCTTGATCATAAAAAGTGTTAAGACCAAATAAAAAATTTTCATCTGGACTTAATACTCTATAACCAAAACCCAAGTTTCCAGTTACCCTATCATCGTTAAAAACTTGACTATTAAATATACCAAATTGGGTAAAAAAATTATAACTGTTATTATTTAATAAGTCCCTTACACCTAATATTGAGTAGTTAAAATCCTCGCTTGATCTTTTTTCAATAGATACCTCTGTTATACCTTCTCCAGGTATAAGATTTGATATTTTATCAGAAATCTTAGCTCCAGCATTATCATAGATTTTGTTTTTAAGTTCATCGGCAAATACTTGAGATGAAATTATTAACCAAAATATTAGTACGGTCCTAATCATAAAGGACTTTTGTAAGTATTAAATTCGACCTTGTCAAATTATAAAATTGTTACATTTTAGGTTTAAAAATAAGACAAACGCCATTATTACAATATCTTTTGCCTGTTGGATTCGGTCCATCATCAAATATATGGCCATGATGGCCACCACAATTTTTGCAGTGATACTCCGTTCTAGCATAACCAATATGATGATCGGTTTTAGTCTCGAAAACATTAGGTAATGAATCATAAAATGATGGCCATCCTGATCCACTTTCATATTTCGTTGAAGAATCGAATAGCTTTACATCACAATTTACACAATGATAACTTCCCTCTCTCTTTTCATTATTTAGTTCGCTTGAGCTAGGTCTTTCTGTACCTTCTTCAAATAGAACTATTTTCTGTTCTGATGTTAAATTTTTATTATTCATATTATATTATTTTTTTTATATATATGATTTATGTCAACTTTATCAATTAATTCGTAATTATTTTTTTTCAATATAGCTTTAATTTCCAAATTGTTTTTAATAGATTTTTCATTATGCTCAATCATTTCGATACATATTACATTTATGAATATTTTATCAAAGTCTATAGTTTTTAAAATATTTAATTCATGGCCCTCAACATCTAAATTAAAAAAATCAATATGTTTTAGTTTATTTGTGTTTATGATTTGTGAAAAAGTTTTTGCAGTTATTTTTTGTTTTGTTATTTCTTGGTCCCTAACATTATGATGTTTTTTTAGAAAATCTATGTGATTTGGATCGATCGTATTTTCGGTATTTAATTCATTAAGAAAAAACAATTCCTTTGTACTGTCATCATCCGAAATAGCAGTGTTAACGTTTATATCTCTTTTTCTAAAAAAATTAAATAATTCGATAGTAAAAGGATTTAAATCTATATTTATACCTCTCCAACCCTTTTTATACATTTGATATGTATTATTATGTTTTGTTGGATGATAACAACCAATATCCAAATAGAAACCTTTATAATTTTCGTCAAATAGATTTATAATAATTTCATCTTCACCAAACTGAGAACTTTTTTTAAGGTATTTTTTATTTCTTATATAAATATTATAGAATAAATATAATTTTCTTATTATTTTATTTTTATTTGAAATTTTAAAAAATAAAGATTTTTTTTTCATAAATAAGTTATACGGTGAATTTTTTTTTATTTGATATTTTTATTCCAATAATAATAAACATCGCGCCAACCAAATGATAAATCATTATTTCCTCCTTGAAAATAATTATTGCCATCAATGCTCCAAAAATTGGCATTAAATGTAAGAATATACCAGCCCTATTTGTACCAATTATTGAAATACCTTTTATCCAAAACAAAAATGCTAATAAGCCAGGGAATAAAACTACATAAGTAAGAGTTAATAAAAAAGGTTTCTCAATTTTTATATGATTGCCTAAAGACAACTCAATAAAATAAATTGGTATTAAAAAAATCAATCCACAAATAATTACAATTTGAAGTAAAGTGATTTGTGAAATTTTATGATTTTTTTTTTTTAAAAGTGAAGAAAAAATTGCCCAGGACAACATAGCAACAACCATCGATAAGTCTCCTTTATTAAAATTTAGGTTTTTAACTACTGAGAGATCGGTCTTCGTTATAATAGAGATAACCCCTATTAAAGATATAATTACACCGAAAATTTGATAAGAATTTGTTTTTTCAATTTTTAAAATGGATGAAATAAAAATTATCCACACTGGTATTGTTGAAATCATTAGAACCCCTGTAATTACTTGCGTATGATATAAAGAATAATAAACTATAGAGTTAAAAATAGTTATGCTCGTAATTCCTAAAATTGCGAACAATCCTAAGTTTTTAATTATATAACCTTTTTTTTTAATTATCTCTTTGTAAGTAAAAGGTAATAAAATTAAACCAGCAAAAAACCATCTATAAAAATTTAATGAGAAAGGCGGAATTTCATAAAAACTTGCGGCTTTTCCAACAATAAAATTTCCTGACCAAAAAATAGTAGTTAAAACTAAAAGTAAATAAGCTAAATTTATTTTACTCATTTACCGATGGCAATTATTGTTAAGTCATCGCTTAACTTCTTTCCACCACCAGATTTTTCTACATCTTTAGCAATACTAGATAATTGCTTTGCAATGTCTTTATTAAAGTTTTTCTCAATAATTTTTATAGACCCGTCTATTCCTATTTCATTACCTTCAGTGTCTATACTTTCAGATAAACCGTCAGTAAAAGCATAAAATCTTTTTCCATCTAATTTAATTTTATTTATTTTATACAATGATTTATTTTTTTGCTGAATTACACCCATCGGAGGATTATTACTTTCTACTTGTTCAAAATTCCCGTTTTTATCTCTTAACAAAGCAGGTTGATGTCCACCATTTACCCACCTAACCTCATCAGTAATAGTATTATAATTACCTAGAATTGTAGTCACAAACATTCCACCTGTTTTAGTTAAAAACAAGTCGTTATTCATATGATACATCATTTCATCAGGATCAACTTTATCTCTAGACATTATTTCAAATAAAGTTGAAGCTTTTGCCATTACCATTCCAGCATGAACCCCCTTTCCTGCTACATCTGCAATAATAAAATAAACACTTTCATTATGTGGATAAAAACTAAAAAAATCTCCTGAGACTTCTCTTGCAGCTAAATTTATTCCATAAACTGGGTAATTATCTAAGTTTCTTTTCGGCAAAAAGTTTTCTTGAACTTTAACAGCTAATTGTATTTCATTAGAAATTCTGCTCCTCCACTTTTCTTTTTCACTCTCACTTGATTCAAGTTTACTCATCAATTTGTTATAGTATAAACCTATTACTCCCCCTGCAGTAAATGGATCTTGTGGACCTCTTATGGTTAAATCTCCTGATTTTGATTGTTTATCAAGGATAGATATTAAATCATGCTCTACGGACGTTGCATTGTGTTCAGCAATATTTAAACCAAGCTCTTCCTGAAGAGGGCTGACCCTTAAAGGATAAAAATAATTTACTATTTTAAGTATTAAGTAGGATCCTAAGAATGAAAAGAGGCCAACTGATATTATGCCTATAAACTGTGATTTAATTTGCTCAATTCTGGATAAGTCAGTTCCTAAAGTTTCTAAATCACTAAAAAAACCAACCGCTAAAGTTCCCCATACTCCAGCTGCTAAGTGAACTGGGATTGCACCAACTACATCATCAATTTCTAATTTATTTAAAATTTCATTTACTATAATTGCAATAATTGCGCCAATAATTCCTACAAAGATCGACACTACAGATGTCATAGAATTACATCCAGCGGTTATTGCTACAAGACCGGCCAAAGGCCCAAGTATAATGTAATATGGTTCTGGTTTTTTAAATAAAATGAAAGAAATAGATAAGCCTGTTAATAATCCAAATGAAGCTGCTAAAAAAGTATTTATTAAAATTAATGGCACTGTTTCGTCCATTGCACCGTTACTACCACCATTAAAACCAAACCATCCAAACCATAATATTAAAGTTCCAAGAACTGCTAGAGGAAAACTAGATCCTGTGAATTTACCTTTATTAGAGTCGGAATATTTTCCGATTCGAGGCCCAAGTATCAATACAGCCGATAATGCTATCCATCCTCCAACTGAATGCACTATTGTACTACCAGCAAAATCCACAAAACCTATATCAGTTAACCAACCAGTAGATTTAATTTCATTAGTCACTGAAAGCATCTGATTAACTGGATCCATATTGTTTAAATAACTAGAAGACCATGCCCAATGGCCTACAATTGGATAAATCAAACCTGTTGCTAATATTGTTATAATTAAATAACCATTAAACTTCATTCGTTCAGCAACTGCTCCTGAAATAATAGTTGCTGCAGTAGCAACAAACATTGCTTGGAATACAAAATATGTCATGTATTCAGCAACATTAGTTTTAAAAAAAAATAGATCAGTTCCGAACCAACCGTTGTAACTTTTGCCAAACATTATTCCAAAACCAAATATCCAAAAAATTACAACTGATACTCCAAAATCCGCTGCATTTTTTAAAGCTACATTAATACTATTTTTATATCTTGAAAGTCCTGTTTCCATACACATGAAACCAGCCTGCATTATGAAAACTAAAATTGCACAATCTATAACCCAAAGTGTGTCTACAAATGATTTTACTGAACCTAAGTCAATGTTGTCCATGCAATTTACAAAATTAAAATTTTATTTATATAAACATATAAATCTTGAGTTTGAAATCAGTTTATCTTTTTTGATAAAAATTAAGCGAATCTAAGAGAACTATAAGGTTTTAAGTCCAAATTAGTGTTTTCATTTGCTATCATTGTAGAAATAATTTTTCCAGAAACCGCTCCCAAAGTCCAACCTAAATGATGATGTCCAAAACAATAATAAACATTATCATAGTTTTTCGAGGGACCGATAATTGGAAGAAAGTCTGGTAATGATGGCCTGAAACCTAACCACTCATCTTTGTGCTCAGGTAAACCATCGAGCATCTCAGATGCATTTAAAATTAAATTTTTTATTCTACTTTTTGACACTGGATTGTCTAATCCTCCAAATTCTACAGTGCCAACTACCCTTAGACCTTGTTCCATAGGCGTCATTCCAAATCCTCTATTAGAGTAGACAACAGGTCGTGAAATTAAATGATCATAACCTTTAAAATGAACATGATATCCTCTTTCAGTATCTAATGGAATTTTTTCCTGCAATTTGTCTGTTAATCTTTTTGAAAAAGCTCCGCATGCAATAACTAGTTTATCAAAAACAAATCTTTGAGTTTCAGATCTTATAATTGGTTTATTTTCATCGAAATTTAAATCATCAATATTAAGTTTTAAAAACTTTCCGCCTTTAGACGTGAAGTTCTCGAATAATTTTACAAGTATTTTTTTTGGATTTCTTGCATGTCTAGCATAATCATAAAATACACCACCATGATAAAAAGGTTTTAAATTTGGCTCAAGATCATGAATTTCTTTTTTATTAACAACTTGTTGTTTTACACCAAGATCATTTCTTATCTTTATTTCTAATTCTCTACTTTTTAAATTTTTTTCATTCCAAACATATAAAATTCCATTATTTTCAATTAGCCCATCAACATTAACTTCACTAAGAAGCTCGTCGAACGCTGGTAAGGCTAAATCTAAAATTTGGTGCATGTATTTTGCTGTATGCATCATCTTATTTTCAGAGCAATTTCTTAAAAAACTAAAAAACCATGGAAGCATTTTATAAATGTAATTCCACTTAAGAGCTAAAGGTCCTCTTGAATTTAACAACATAGATGGAACATCTGTAACAACATCGGGTCTATTCAAAGGGACTGATGCGTAAGGTGAAAAATGACCTGCATTTCCGTAAGAGGCAGCATTCCCTGGTTCGTCCCTATCAAATAGGGTTACATCAAATCCTTTTTTTTGTAAAAAAAGAGCGTTACATACACCCTGAATTCCTGCACCAATAATCCCAATTTTTACGTTAGACATAATTTATATTACAAAATTTATTTAAATATTTAGAGTGACAAAATATACTTTTTTTAATCTAATTTTTTGAAAAAACTAATAAATTAAGGATTAAATTAAAAAGTATTTAAGACTAATATATTATAATTTAAAAAATTATTTCTTTTTGATTAATTCAGTATTATTTATATTTATAGCCATACAAGTAATATCATCCCTTAATTTTTCTGCACCCCAGTTTAGCTCTTTTTCTATTGAATCAACTATTTTTTTTGGTGTAACTTCTGACATATTATCGACGATTTTTTGAACTCCTTCAGCACCCAATTCTTCACCACTCTTTATATATCCCTCTGTTACCCCATCGGTATAAACGACTAAAGTTTTATCTTTTAAATCCATTGTACTTGATTTGACCATCGACTCCGTGAAGTATTTGACAATGCCAAGAGGTGGCATTTCAGACTTTATATATTCATAATTTTTATTTTGATCAAAAACAAGGATGCTTTCGTGACCTGCATTAATAAAAACTAACTCTCCAGTTTTAATATTTATTTTACCAAATACTGCTGTTACAAACATTCCTTTGAATTTAGCTTCAACAAGCTCATTATTTACACCAAATACTATTTTTTCTAAGGGATATTTTAAGTTAGTAAGTGTTCTAAATATTGAGGAAGCTTTGGCCATATACATCCCAGCTTTAACCCCTTTCCCAGATACATCAGCTAGAGTAAAGAAATACTCTTCAGGCGTAGATCTTACGACATCAAAATAATCTCCTGAAACGTCTCTTGCAGGAACATTTTTCGCAAATATAAAGTTTTCAAATTTTGAAATGTCAGGAAATAAACTTTTTTGTACACCTGCCGCTAATTCTCTCTCTTTCAATAATTTTGCCTCTTTTTGAAGGTTTGAAAGAGCAATTTTATTTTCCTCAATAAATCTAAAATATAATCCTGCTAAAAAAGTGATCGTAAGCATAAAAATTGGATAGCTTATATCTACAAGTTCAGATCTAAATAAGAACATGCTAAACCCGATAACAACTACTATTGCTAAGCTACCAAAGAAAATAGATAGGCTATATTTAGGTTTTATTTTTTGTGATATTACAAAAGTTAGTATTGCAACTACAATTGCAAATAACAATTCAAATACATATGTATTGGGATTTCTTACTAAAAAAGACTGGTCGATAATATTTTCTATTACGTTTGCATGAACCTCTACTCCAGGTATTGTTAATCCAAGCGGTATCTTCACAAGATCGAATAATCCTTGTGCGGATGCTCCAATTAAAACATATTTATCTTTAAAAAATTCATCAGGAAACTTTCCATCAAAAACTGAACTAGCAGATATGTACTGTCCTTTAATAGGTTTTTTATATCTTATCCAAATAATTCCATTAGGATCAGAAGATATTTTATAGGGTCTTGCACTAATTCTGTTTATACCTACTTCATTCATTTCTATATAAATATTTTTTTGATTACTTCCCACTCTGATCATCTCAAGTCCCATTGTCGGGTAAATCTCATTATTAAATTTTACAATTAATGGAAGTGATCTAATGATACCGTCTGTTTGATCTAAAAAAGAAATCGAACCTAAGCCTTTTACACTCGTTTCAAGTTGTTCAAGGGATCCTATGGAATATGAATAGGAATAAGTGAATTCCTTAGGGTCACCGCCTTTAGATAAAAATCTTGCTTTTGCTTTTCTTTCATAATTAGAGTGCGATGGTACAGTGCTACCTAAAACAGCTGTTACAGATTTTGTTTTTTTTAATTCCTCACCAAATATTTCGTCATGGCCCTTTATTTTATTTAGTTCAGAAATATCAGTTGGTATCAAATTATATGATTTTATTATTTCTTCCGGCGATTGCTTATCTTTTTCGGTAAAAAAAATATCAAAGCCGATTGATTTAGGTTCTGATTTATTTACACGCTCCAAAATTTTTGCAAAAACTGATCTACTCCATGGAAACTGACCAAACTTTCCTAAACTTTTTTCGTCTATATCAATTATTATCACCTCACTATCTCTTTTATCTAACGTGAAAATCTTCTGATATAAATCAAAGCTTAAAAAGGAAATTGATTTAACAAAACTAGGATTAGCAACTTTTAAACTTATCAGTAAAATTAATATAATGATAAATACAAAGTAATTTGAATATCTTTTAATGAATGTATTCACGAAGAGAACTTTATATTTATATGGGATAAAGTAAATAACCTAAAGAATAGCTATTTTAGTTTTTCTTTTTCTTTTTCTTTTTCTTCTTTTTCTTCTTTTTCTTCTTAGGTTTTGCTTTCTTCTTCGGTTTTTTCTTCTTAGGTTTTGCCTTCTTCTTCGGTTTAGGCTTTTTCTTAGCTACTTTTTTCTTAGGTTTGGGTTTTTTCTTATTATTTTTTGCTTTAGCTTTTTTCTTTGGTTTTTTCTTATTATTTTTTGCTTTAGCTTTTTTCTTGTCTTTTTTCTTATTATTTTTTGCCTTAGCTTTTTTCTTATTTTTTTTGTCTTTTGCTTTAGCTTTTTTCTTATCTTTTTTGTCTTTTGCTTTAGCTTTTTTCTTTTTCTTTTTCTTGTCTGCCTTATCTTTTATGGCTAGTTTTTTCTTTTTATCTTTTTGAATATTTGTTTTTATAATTTTTTTAATCTCTTCTTTTTCAAAACCAAGAGACTTAAGTTCTTTTTTAATTTCCTTTTTTAAGGCTTTTCTTTTTTCTTTGGGAGCACCATCAAATTTTGCAACTTTTAAGGCCTTCATTTTCTTATTAAACTTTTTAAGCTGATTTTTTGTTATTTTTTTTGCCTGACCAGGTGCCTTACCTTTTGTCATGGATGTAACACTGTAAGGTTTATCTAGCATTGTCGATCCGAATTTGTTTCCAACTAAAACTTTACCAGGTCTCATCCCTAGCGTATTATTTTTTCCTGGACCAACTAATAATGTATCTGTTTTTCCTTTTGAAACAATTGTTTGAAACTCTGTTCCTCTTGAACCTAAAGTACCTTCTGGAACCTCAACTGTAAGATTATCAGGATTCTTTTTACTTATTAATCCTGAAATAACTTTTAAACTTCCCTGTTTTACACTAGCTACTATTTTTCCATCATTTGTTTCTGGGTCATAAATAAATGTATCCATGACTACTTCAGAGTCTTCTCCAACAGTAAAGGTTGATTGGTCTAATAATAAAATTTGCGTACCAGAGTTTGCACCAGAAATTATGGTTTCATTAAGATAAATTTTATCTCCTGATTTTAATTCTCTAGTTTCAGTTTTAACAATACCTGATATAGCTCCAACTACTCCAACCAATTGTTTTTTTATATCTAGCTTTTCCTCAGCAATGGCTTGTAAATTTAAAAAAAATACAAATGTTATTAGACTGGCAAGTAGTTTTTTCATATTCGAAAAGTAACAAAATTGATAAGGAAATAAAGCATTTATTTTTGATAAAAACCTCCATTCTTAGAATAAAATTAAGATAATTATCAAGTTTTTGCAGTATTTGAGAATCTTTAATTTAAATTAGAAGTTTTTGACAAACTTAAAGTAAAAGATTCTGAATCGTAATCGTAATTTAAAATATTAGACTCTGATTTAACATTTTCATAACTTAAATTTAATAATAAACTTCTATTAGGATCTAAGAACGGAAGTAAATCTCCTATTGCTTTAGTTAAACCAATACTAAGTGTATCTAAATAATCTGATCTAATAATATTCGAGTCGATTGAAGTGTCCTCTCTTTTATAATCAGTAAAACTATGAGCAGTAGAAACTGAAATCAAAGCCCATGGAAAAGCAAAATTTAATCCAAAGCTAAAATCATAAGTTTCAGCATCATTTCCTGGATCAGCTTTTGCATCACTATCTGAAACACCTAAGCTTATAGATGACGAAATTAAATTATTAAATAAATAATCGTAACCCAAAGAAGCTCCATGTGCGATTGCATTGTCATCATTTGCTGTGTTGTCTTCAGAGTTGTGGTTTGCTTTTGAGTCGGTAAATGAATATCCGTAGCTAAAAGAATGTTTTTCTCCTACAGAAAAAAATCCTCCAATTCCATACATCAATGAAAAACTATCTGCATCTGCCATGTAGTCTGTTTTATTTATAATCAAATAAGGACTTAAACTTTGATTTCCTAAAACAGTATCTAAACCTAAAGTTAAGCCATATGATTGAAAGTCATCATCTAACTCTTGGTATTGATCTGAAGTTGAATGAGCTAAACTGATAAGTAAAGATGACTGTTCTCCAACAGGTCTCGATGCTGAAAGACCCATGCTTACAGTTCCTGTTCTGTCATGTTTTGCAGTTCCAAATTCTTCTCTCTCATCAGATGTCATCTTTAATCTTGTTCTAGAAACACTATTAACATTGTTAGTCCACAAGTTAGAAAGCCCAACATCAAGTGCGAGTGTCCATAAACTTGGTTCTCTTTCATCTAATTCTGCCTCAATTTCTTTTAAAGTTTCAAGATCCTCTGGATCTAGATCTCTTCTCTGTTTCATTTCCTCAATTATAGTTTTTGCTTTTTCTGGAGAGTCAATTTGAACCAAAACTGATAACAAATAGAGCTTAATTTCAACATTATCCGGGTAAATAATATTTAACCTCTCGAGTGTTGATATAGTTTGTTTAAAATTACCTAAATCACCTTGTTGTTGTGCATATTTTAAGTTTAGATCCAAATCATTTGGGTTTTCTAGAATTTCTAAATATGTAATATTTTTTTCTGCGGAGAATACTGATGTCGCCATTGCTACAAAAAATA
>CACLQJ010000013.1 GCA_902609065.1 uncultured Pelagibacteraceae bacterium | reverse complement strand
ATATTTTATAAATTTATAAAATTATGGAAGCCAAGATTTCCATTTGTTTGGGTTATTTTTCTTCCATTCAGCAACAACTTCTTTAAGATCTCTGTTCTTTTGCTTAACTTCAACTAACATAACTGCTTGATCAGCATTATCAAATTTCATTTTTGTGAAAAATTTTGCTGCATCCGCATGTTCAGCTTTAGCAAATGTTTCAGGATTTCCGTAGTTCATAGTGTAGTCTTTTGCCCAACCAGTTGCTGGCCAAGCTGAAGTTCCACAATCTTTCCAGTTATTTGCTTCTGTAAATGAGCCACAATCTTTATGATCTGGAAGTCCTACTCCAACCATTTCATATGCACCGAAAAACCAATGTGGTTCCCAAAGATACATCAAGAAAGGTTCTTTTCTCTCGTAAGCAGCACTTGCTTCTGCAAGGGCAGCAGCTTCTGTTCCCAATTCATCAGCTTGAAAATCAATTTCCAAAAGATCTAATCTTTTTTGGTCATGACAATTCCAACCTGCTACTGGACAACCTATAAGCCTTCCTCTTTTGCCAGACTCGATTGTTGCAAACTTGTCTTTATGCTTATTTAAATCTTTCCAACTTTTGATGCCAAATTTATCAGCAGCATATTTTGGAATGTAGTAGTCAGACATACCAATTATACCAGTTGTTCCTAGAAGTTTTACACTTCCATCACCTTCATAATTAAACATTGTCTTACCATCATAAATTAGCGGACCTTTCATCATTACTGTGTCAGCTTCCGCGTAACTTGGCCAACTTTCGCAAGCAAAGTCAATCTCTCCAGCTGCTATTGCTTCCCAAAGACCAGTTCCAGATGGGAATACTACTCTTTTAACTTTGTATCCTAGTTCATCCTCTAGCATACTTACAGCAACTTGACACGTAATCTCTCCTCCTGTCCAGTCAGCGACTGCAGCTGTTAATCTCTTAGCAGCATTTGCAGTTGTAAAACTAGAAATAACAAGGACAAAAGAAAGTATCATTGCTGATAGTTTTTTTGATATATTCATTATTATTTTCCCCTTAATTAATTAATTAATAATCTTATTTTAAAACAAAATAACACTTAATGTAAAGTTCTTAAATATAGTTAAATAAAATGTTATTTTACGGGGTTTATAGACCCAGTGCTTCTCTTTGCTTTTTCGTCCAAGCTAAAGAAATTCTATCAATAATAATTGCCAGAAGTACAATTCCAATTCCTGCTGCCAAGCCTCTACCCGTATCTGATCTTGCTAGGCCATTAAAAACTTCAAGACCAAGTCCTTTTCCGCCAATTAATGGTGTAACTATTTGCATAGCAAAGGCCATGATTACCGTTTGATTAAAGCCAATTACTAAACTTGGAACCGCTAAAGGAAATTTTACTTTATTTAATGTTTGAATTGTTGTTCCACCAAATGATCTAGAAACTTCAGAGAATGCTCCAGAAACTTGTGTTAATCCCAATGATGTTAATCTAATGATAGGAGGTATTGCATATATTACTGTAGCAAGGACAGCAGAAACTATACCACCACCAAAAAACATTAAAACAGGTATTAAATAACAAAAGTAAGGTAATGTTTGCATTGCATCTAAAACAACATTTTGAATATCCTTATATCTTGGATTGTATGAAGCGATAATACCCAATGGCACTCCTATTGCAAAACATAAAGCAACAGATACTAATACAGAAGAAAGAGTAATCATTGATTGGTACCAAATTCCACATGCTCCTATAAATAGAAGTAACAAAACAGTAATAAATGCGAATCTAAGACCAACAGTAACATATCCAATTAACGCAAAAACAGCAGTTGTGTACCACCATGGTGTGTGAGTTAAAAAAGTATCTAAAGGATTTAAAAGATTTAAATAAACAAAAGCTCTCAAACCTTTTGTGAACGCTATAAATCCAGGATTTACTGTTAGAGATTTTACGGTGTCTGCAATTGGCTGTCTAATTGATAATTTCCATTCCTCTGGAAATGTTCCGATAGCATAAATATTAGAGTCAACAAAACTTATTATTAAAAATATTATAAAAGAGGGTATTATGTAAAATCTATTAGCAAAAAACTCACCAACATCTCTACCAAAAGGTTTATTAAATAAAGATAAAATAAACTCAACTATATAAGAAATAAAGTTTGTAATTTTCTTACAGAAAAAATTTATTACAAAATGTAAGTAACTGAGAGGTTTCTCTACAATTCTTGCGATTTGAAACTTTTCCCAACTTTGTGGCAACAAGTAAAATTTTTGAACATCTGAAGGCAATCTCTCCTTTTCCTTGCTAAAAGACATACTAAACCTGTCAAACATAATTGCCATAAATAGGATACATAATCCACCTTCCATTGCCCAGCCTACGTCCAGATTCCTAATTGCCAACCATACTTGTCCCCCTATACCCTCTGCTCCAATAAAACAGGCTAAAACAACTAAAGCAAGAGCCATCATTATAACCTGATTAATTCCCATCATTATACTTGGAAGCGAAAGAGGTATTTTAATTTTAAAAAGCAATTGTAATTTACTCGAACCAAATGAAGTAGCTGACTCGATAATTTGATCAGAAACTTGCCTAATACCTGCATTAGTCAATCTTATTACTGGTGGCATTGCATATATCATTGTTGCTAAAATCGCTGGAGCTCCTCCAATTCCAAAAAAGAATAAAGCTGGAAAAAGATAAACAAAAGCTGGCATAACCTGCATAGTATCTAGAATAGGTTTCATGAAATTTTCAAATCTATCACTTTGTGAACAGAAAATGCCCAACACCACACCAAAGAAAACGCAAAGTACTACTGCAAGGCCCATCAATGCTAAAGTTTGTAGTGACTCGTCCCACATACCAACTCCACCCCAGAAATAAATTACAAACATGGAATATAAGCCTAGCCTTAATCCACCAGCTATTAAGCAGGGCAAAAATAAAATAGATGCCACAAGTAACCAAGGCGAATCTAATAAAAAATCTTCCAAAAAGTAATAACCAGATTTAATATAACCTGCGATTATTTTTGTGATCCATCTATAATTCTTTTTTAAGTAGTCCTCTCCCTCATTAACCCATGCTGTAAATGTAAATTCATCTGTTACAGATTTAGGAAATTTAGATTGACCTTCACTTTGCATAGATAACCATAATGCACCAAGAAATATCAATAAAACTGCTAAATACTTGAATATATTTTTTGAGGATTTAGAATCTTTTAGTATTTCAGCCGACATGATATAATAATTAAAACAAACTATTTTACATTTAAATGAAAATATTGTCTATTTTATTCCTACAAATAAAGCATGCCCAGTGAACAAAAAATAACATGCTCAAATATTTGGAAATTATTTGGGCCAGATGAAAAAAGAATCATAAAAAATCTAGATAAAAGTTTATCAATTAAAGAAGTTCAAGAGAAAACAGGACATGTAGTTGCGGTTAAAGATGTTAGCTTTTCAATTCAAAAAGGTGAAACATTTGTTGTTATGGGATTATCTGGAAGTGGAAAGTCAACTTTAGTCAGATGTATTTCAAGATTAATTGAGCCAACAACAGGCACAGTAAAAATGGATGACGTAGAGGTCACAAAAATGAGCAATAGTCAATTACTAGATCTTAGAAGAAATAAAATGAGCATGGTCTTTCAACATTTTGGATTATTTCCACACAGAACAGTTCTTGAAAATATAGGATATGGTTTAGAGATAAGAGGCAACAAAAAACAAGATAGAATAGATAAATCAATGGAAGTACTTAAGATGGTAGGATTAGACGGTTGGCACAAAAATTATCCAAGAGAATTATCTGGTGGTATGCAGCAAAGAGTTGGACTTGCTAGAGCATTAGCAGTTGATCCTGAAATTTTAATTTTCGACGAACCATTTTCCGCTTTGGATCCACTAATCAGAAGAGAGATGCAGGATGAATTGCTAAAGATACAAGAAAAGCTGCAAAAAACTATGGTTTTCATAACTCATGATTTTCTAGAAGCTATTAAAATGGGAGACCACATTGCTATAATGAAAGATGGAGAAGTATCACAAGTTGGTACCCCAGAAGAAATAGTTGCTAATCCTAAAGATCAATATGTCAAAGATTTTTGTGAAGACGTTCCAAAATATAAAGTGTTGAGCGCAGGAAAAGTTATGAGAAAAGATTGTTGTGACGAAACAAAAAATTTATTTTCAAAAAAATCAGACTGTATAATGGATAATCTAAAAATTGAGACTTTAATTGACAAATTAGTAGACTCTGACAAAAGCTATCCAGTTGTATGTAATGAAACTGGGAATCTTTTAGGTGAAATAGATAGGTCCATTGTTATGAAATCAATGAAGTCCAAGTCTTAAATTAATAAAATTTTTTACTACCTTTAACTAATTTTTTTTTTTGAGCATCTCTCCAAATAATAATAAATCCTGCTGATACTATCAACAATACGCCAGGAAATAGCTGAGACCATGGAGTTTCATTGAAAAATAACCACCCTAATAAAAATGAAGAGGGAATACCAAAATACTCAAATGACGCTAACTTGCTTACTGATATAAGTCTGTATGCATAAACAAATAGAATTGCTGCTGATCCTCCAAGAATACCCGTTAGTATCATAAGCATTAGGTCTCTTGTGCTATTTATATTAAAGTCACTTGATAAAATAATAAACAATATTAGAGCCCCAATTACATTAAACAATAATGTATAAAACTGAATTTTTGAAGTTGAGTAACCTTTTGGAATAAACTTTAAAATTATCACTGAGAAGGCCCATGCTATAGCAGTAAATATTGAAAATATTGAATAAAAATTGAAAATATCACTAGTTGGTTTTAGTATTAAGACAACACCAATAAAGCCAACTATAATTGCAGACCATCTATAAATACCAACTTTATCATTTAAGAAAAAAATTGACAAAATCACTATAAAAAAAGGTGATGAAAATGTTAAAGTCATAGCAGTTGCAAATTCAACATTAATAACTGAGATAAAAATAAATAAATTCATAGCTAGAAAACTTAATCCTCTTAAACAACTGAGAACAATAAATTTATTGCTCACTTTTTTAAAAAGAGATGAGTACTCTTGAGTCAATAGCAATAATATTAATAGTGGAATGATTGCAAAAAAATTTCTAAACACAGCTAATTTAAATACTGAATAATCATTACCAATAAGCCTTATAACAACAAGATATAGGTCAACGCACACAACCCCAAGTAACATTGTAAAAATTGCTAAAAATGTTTTTTTTAAATCTGTCTTTTCTGAAATAATTTTCATGTATAAAATGTTATTTTAGTATAGGTTTTTAATTAAATATGCAAAATTTTAAATTAAACGAGCAAGATCTTTTAAGTAATCAAGATTGGACATTTCCCACATTCACAGCTTATGGGCCTGGTAGATTTAAAGAAATTGGAACGTTTTGTAAAAATTTTAAAATTACTAATCCATTAATTGTAATAGACAGTGGAAGTACAAAATTACCTTTTATAAGTGATCTACAAAATTTACTTTCAGATGAAAAAATAAAATCTAATATTTATTCAAATATATCACCTAATCCTAGAGACGATGAAATTGATGGTGGCTGCAAAGTTTTTAAAGAAGGTAATCACGATGCAATAATAGCAATAGGTGGAGGTAGTGCCATGGATGGCGGTAAAGCTATATCCTTAACAGTCAATAGTGGAATTCCACTATGGGATTTTGAGTTTTTAGACAAAGTACCAAGGGATCTGAAAGGCACAAATCCTTTTCCAAAACTTATTACTATACCAACAACTGCTGGAACTGGAGCAGAGACAGAGATTACTGCAATGGTTACAGATACCAAAAAAGGAATGAAATTTTGTTTGTGGCACCCCGAAGCTAGACCTTGTCTTGCACTAGTTGATCCAGAATTAACTTTAAAATTACCGGCAAATTTAACTGCGTGGACAGGTATTGATGCAATGATACATGCTATTGAAGGGTATAGCGTTCCATTATTTCATCCATTATGTGATGGTTCTGCTTTGGAAAGTTTAAATTTAATTTCTAAGTCTTTATATCTTGCAGTTGAAGAACCAGATAACCTAGCAGCAAGAGGAGGCATGATTGTTGGATCTTATTTAGGAGGAGTTGCATTTTTAAAAGGTCTTGGACTTGTTCATGCAATATCACATATGGTAGGAGCTGAATATAATACACATCACGGTTTAACAAATGCAATTATCCTTCCAGCAGTAATGGAATATAATTTACCTGACCTGGAAGAAAAAGTTAAACGAATGTCGGAAGCGATGCAATTCACAGATCATTCGGTTGATGGTTTCAAAAATAATTTAAATCAAATGTTAGATAGATTAAAAATACCAAACGGATTAAATGAAATTGGTGTGCCTGAAGATTGTTATGAGAGGATAGCGAAAAAATCAATGTTAGATCAAGCTTATGGCCAAAATCCTAAGAAAGCTACACTAGACGAAGTTAAAGAATTAACTTTAAAGAGTATTAAAAAAGCTAGATAGCATTAAATGCTAGAGACAAAAACAGTTTCAGAAATTATTAATCATTTAAAATCTAAAGATTTATCCATTAAAGAGGTGATCGAATTTTATTTAAATAATATAGAAAAATTAAACCCTAAATTAAATTCAATTATTTCATTCAAAAATAAAAATCAAATTATAGAAGAGGCAGAAAAAAAAAATAATACAAAATTTTGTGGGCTGCCTATTGCAATTAAAGACTTATCTGATGTCGTTGGTTTTCCTACCACATATGGATATCCTGGAACAAAAAACTATAATCCTAAAAAAAATTCTTTTTTTGTAGATAAATTATTAGAAGCAGGGATAACAATAATTGGAAAAACAAATACAGCGGAACTTGGAGTGGGAGGTCAGACGATTAATAGATTATTTGGTCCTACTTCAAATGTTTATGATATTTCGAAATGCTCAGCAGGTTCAAGTGGTGGAGCAAGCACCGCTGTTGCATCAGGAATGTTACCTTTTGCCGATGGAACAGATCAAATGGGGTCTTGCAGAGCTCCCGCAGCTTTTGCTAATATATATGGGTTTAGACCAACCACTGGCCTAATAGCCTCTGACAGAACTTTTCAGGACCCAAAAATTCCAGTTTTAACTACACCAGGATGTTTTGCAAAAACACCAGAAGATATGTCATTACTATTGGACGCAATTGTAGGATCAAATAATAATGATCCACTTTCATTTGACTTAGATAGCAAATTTGAGTTTAGCAATTTAACAGATAAAGAATTCTCAAAAATTAAAATAGTTATGTTAGAGGATGTAATTGAAAATTACCATTTTGAAAAAGGTATAATTGAAATGTGTATGAATAAACTTACTAAACTTAAAGATTATTTGAAGGTTGAGGTTATAAACTCAAAATTAAAAACATCTGATATTTGGGATAGCTGGACATGTTTTCGAGCTAAAGGAATTTATAACGATACAAAAAACATGCAAATCAAAAACATCAATGATATGACCGAACAAGCAATTTGGGAATATAACAAAGGATCTAAAATTAATGATGATGATATCAAAATTGCATTTGATAAAAAAAACAAAATTCATACTCAGATAGAGGAAATATTCCAAAATTATGACTTTATAATACTTCCTTCATCTCAAGTTTTTCCATTTAATAAAAATATTCAATATCCAAAAAAAATAAATGATCAAGAACTTGATACTTACCATAGATGGTTGGAGGTATTTATTATTTCAAGTTTGTTTGATTTACCAACTTTAACAGTCCCAATCGGATTTAACGAAAATGGCTACTCAATGGGTTTACAGATTATAGCTAAAAAGGGAGATGATATAAAGCTTATATCTTTTGCAAAAACGTATGAGAAAATTTATAAATACTCTAATATAAAGACCAAATTTAAATAATGAAAAGACACAAACATCATTTTAAAATTGCTATAGCTCTAGCTGTATCGGCTGGTGCTTGGGGAATCTACTGGTTACCCCAGAGATATTTAGAAGCTGGAGGTTTAACAGGTGGATGGGGAACAATAGCTCAAATGATAATCGGTGTTCTTTTATTATTGCCAATTGCAATATGGCGAGGTTTTAAGAAAAAAGATACAGGCTTTGAGCTTCCAGTTACAGGATTTCTAGTTGGTGGTGGCTTTATTTGTTACGCACTTAGTTTTCTTCTAACAGATGTAATAAGAGCACTAATATTATTTTATATGACACCTATATGGACAACAATTTTCGAAATAATGTTTTTAAAGAAAAAGCCAGGGTGGCAAAGAGCAGTAACGTTAACTTTAGCTTTAGCGGGCCTTTGGATTGTATTTAGTAAAAATACTATTCTGCCGTTACCAGAAAATGCTGGAGATTGGATTGCATTAATTGGAGGTGCTATGTTTGCAGGTGGAATGATAAGGCTTGAAATAGTTAAAACAGATGGTGTATTTCCGATTATTTTCTCATTCTTTTTTTATGGCGCTTTATTTAATATAGCTGCAGGATTTATTTTATCTGAATATTTAGGTCCAATGCCTAATTTTGATGCGTTTATATCAATGTCTTTTTTTCTAATTTGTCTTTCTATTTTTTATTTTATTCCAACTGGAATAGTGATCTTATGGGCTCCAAGTAAATTGGGTGCAGGCTTATGTTCAATATTATTTTTAACTGAAATTGTTATTGGAGTTGTAAGTTCTAGTATTTTGACTGATGAACCGTTCGGATGGAGAGAAGTTGTTGGAAGCTCAATGATTATTTTAGGTGGTATTTTAGCAGTTGTTCTATCTCCTAAAGACGATAAAGCTACTTAATATTTATCATTAACTATATCTATCAACATATTTATCATGTCTTTTTTGTAACTTTCTTTAGTAGCTGATTTAGTTTCAAGGACTGAAAAAAAAGCAGCTACATTTCCTGTTTTAAGATTAATTGCTAAATACTGACCACCATATCCAGAATGACCAATGACATTTCCTGAGGTCATAGTTGAATTGGAATAGTATAAATATTTATTTCTTGATAGTTCCATATATTTTGGACAAATATTTTTAGTTGTTTGATTTAAAAACTTTGCAGATCCGATTTGTCTTTTTCCAACCCCTTTACCTTTCCTTGCAAATAAAAGCCCCATTCTTAAAAAATCTCTTGTAATTAAGCATCCTCCGCCAGATAACCATGGCATTCCATATCTATCCGAAGCAATATAAAGACCGCCTTCAAATCCTGCTGCTTCTACTGCTGATAATACCCAATCTCTCAAAGGTTTTTCGCTAATTTTTTCAATTATTAATCCAATAACATCTGTATTTGCAGATTTATAAAGTGCGTAATCAGTATTATTTTTTAAGTCTCTGTTTTTAATATTTTTTATAGTATTTAAATATTGTTCTTGGCTGAGTTTAATCTGACCTGATTTCGGTAGTCTCCAGCCACCAACGGGCTCGTGCATGAATGAAGATGAATAAGCTTTAGTGTAGTCTTCTGTATATGCGTTTACAACATTCATGTTTAAAATATCTTGAACTTTTGCGTTCGCATATCCACTACCTATTTTAGGAAGATAGTATGAAACATTTTTATTTAAATTAATTTTCTTATTTTTTAACAGCTCACCTATAAATAAATTCGCAAACATTTTAGTAATCGACATTATTGTTTGAGGTTGACTATAAGAAAAATCTTTTGCATATTTTTCAAATAATATATTGTGACTATTTCCGACAATTAAAGAGCAGAAAGATTTGTTCTTTGTTAATCTTTTAACAAGTGGCTTTGCACCAATTTCTTTTTTGTAATTTTTTTTAAGTTTTAAAACCAAGTCTGACCTCAAAAAAAGACCGTATCTATTTATTTTGTGAAGGTTCCTGTAACCAAATCTTCTTGTTTTAGGAAGATTCCATAAAGCTTTATTATCTCTGATAGTAGCTAGCTCAGGATTTTTATATGATATTATTTTAGCCAAACTTTAAAGACTTATTTTTTTCATACTTTTGATGGTAGCCTTCAGCTTTACAATAATTTTTTTCTTTTGAAACTTTTGTTGAAACTTTTCCATCTAGTTTTTTATTCATTTCATCTAGTACTTTTTGAGCAATCTTTTTCTCCTCATCATTTGCATAAAAAATTTCTGATCTATATTGAATCCCAACATATGTACCCTGGCGATTAACTTGTGTGGAGTCGTGAAGTTCAAAAAATAATCTAACCATATCCTCATATGATTTTGTTTTTTCATCATATTGAACTTTTACTACCTCTATATGACCAGTATCACCACCACATACAGCTTTATATGTTACATTTGGTTCATCCCCGCCACAATATCCACATTCAGTAGATATTATTCCGTCAATACCTTCGTATTTTTTTTCGTCCCAAAAACAACCTATTCCACCAATGAATGTTTTCATAAGTTTATAATATATTAATTTTTTAGAATTGATATTGCTTTTATTTCTTCAACTCCAATACCACAACATCCACCAATTATCTGAGCCCCGTTATTTTTCCAACTTTTGGCTTTATCTAAATAATCTTTTGGTTGAATGTTATCTATAAATTTCCACTTAGGTTTTTCAAAATAACCTTGGTTAGGATATGCACCAATTATCTGATTATAATTATCTTTTAATATTTTTATAGCCTCCTCTGTAACACTCATATTTGAATGTGCTACTAAGATTGGTCCTGTGTGAATTTGTTTAAATTTATACAATGACTCTCTAAAATTTTCATAAATCTGTGGTTTATCGTTTTTTACGTCATCATCATATCCAAGATAAATTTCCCTCTTTTTGTCGAACACGCACGATATAGAGAGCCAAATAGGTAAATTTATATTCTTAGAACATTTTAAAAGAGCTTCAATGATTTCTGATTGAGATGACATTGCCTCTAATATTATTAAATCAACGCCTGAATTAGATAAAATTTTTAAATGCTCATTAAAACTGGGTAACATATTTTCTAGTCCATCTTTTAAAAAATAACCGTAAGTAGATACTGATCCTGCAACAGCAACATTCTTCCCGCTAGCTGCATCTTTTGCAATTTTAACACTTCTTAAATTACATTCCTCAATTAGGTTTTCATAACCATATTTTTTCATAGAAATAGGTGTTGAGGCATATGTATTTGTAGTAATCACATCAGCACCCGCATTGATATAATTTTTGTGAACTTTTAATAATTCATTTGGGCTATCTATAGAACACCTCCCACACCATAAACCTTTATCCATTTTTGCACCGAGTTTTTGAAGTTCTCCCCCAATACCTCCGTCTAAAATTATTGTCTTACCTTGATTTAATTTTTCCTCTATTAATGAATATGTCATTTAAACTATTTGTTATTTGTAAATGCGCAGATTTTGTTTCCATCTAAATCGCGAATATATGAATAGTAAACACCAGAACCCTCAGGTCTTTCACCACCACTTCCCTCACTAGTACCACCGGCTTTTAAAGCAATCTCGTGAAACTTATCTACAGTTTCTCTTGATGAAACTAAAAACGAAACTTGTGTTCCATTTCCAAATGTTGCTGTTTTTTTATTTGCAGGCTTAGTTACATAAAATTCTATACTACCATCACCATTATTTTGTGTGTATCCTGCACAAATTTCATCAGTATCTTTTCTAGTTAAATTTATAATTTTTAGAACTTCATCATAAAAAATAATTGCCTTATCAAGATTGTTAGTTCCAACCATTACATAGCCAATCATTTCAATTTTTCCACTCGGTGATTGTTTTAACTTCTAAATATTCATGAAGACCCCATGTTCCACCTTCACGTCCGTTTCCAGATTGTCTATATCCCCCAAAAGGTGTCCCTGAGTCTGCAGGTTTATGATTTACATAAACAATTCCAGATCTCAATTTCTTTGAGACTCTTTTAGCTTTATCTTTATCTTCTGTTTGTAGATAATTTCCAAGTCCATATTCAGTATCATTTGTTATTTTGATAGCTTCCGCTTCATTTTCGAAAGGTATTATAGACAAAACTGGACCAAATATTTCTTCTTTTGCTATTCTCATTTCATTATTTACGTCAGTAAATACAGTTGGTTTTATAAAGTAACCTTTTTTAAAGTTTTCAGGTTTGTCTGGTCCTCCAGCAACTAAAGTTGCACCTTCATCTATTCCACTTTTAATAAGACTTTGAATTTTATCAAACTGGGTTTTAGATATTACAGGACCAATATGTTCACCAGCTTTTGATGCTAAATCTACTTTAATTTTATTTGCTTCATCTGCAGCTTCCTCAACTGCTCTCTTGTAAATGGATTTTTCAACTAACATTCTTGTTGGAGCATCACAAGATTGTCCCGAATTACTCATGACATTTCTTATTCCATCTCTAACCGCATCTGGATATGAATCTGCGAAAACAATATTTCCACCTTTGCCACCCAATTCTAAACAAACTCTTTTAATAGTATCAGCCGCATTTTTAGTTATTAATTTTCCTGCTCTAGTAGAACCTGTAAAAGAAACCATATCAACATCAGGGTGTCCCGATAAGTCTGTTCCAACACCTGGACCATCCCCATTGACTAAATTAAAAACACCAGCAGGAAAACCTGCCTCATGTATCATTTCTGCAAATAACATTCCTGAAAGTGGAGCAATTTCTGAAGGCTTTAATATCATGGTGCATCCTGTTGCAAATGCGGGTATCACCTTTAGTGCAATTTGATTTATAGGCCAGTTCCAAGGAGTTATTAAACCACATACTCCAATCGGTTCATAAACAATGTGATTAACGGAACCACTATCAAAACCAGGTTCAAAGTTAAAATCTTTTAATCTTTTAATAAAATCCTCTATATGACCTGCACCTGATGAAGTTTGATTTGCAGAGCACCAATCTTTTGGACAACCTAATTCAGTGGTAATTGCATCCGTCATGTCATCCCATCTTGCTTTGTATATCGTTAGAAGTTTTTCTAAGAATTGTAACCTCTCTTGTTTAGAAGTTTCTTTCCATGTTTCAAAGGCATTTCTTGCAGCCTTTACAGCAGAATTTGTATCATCTGAACTTCCTAAGTTAATAACAGCACACACCTCTTCAGTAGAGGGATTGATAACTTGAAAATTATTTGGGTTTTTTGGATCTACCCATTCACCATTTATATAAAACTTTTTTTTATCTAACATAAATTACTGTAACATAATTGCTAAATTTCATAACCTTTTTTTTGTTTCTGAAAATCGACTAACTCCTTAGGAAAACCTTGTGCTCTAAACTTCAATTTATATTTATCCTCTAATCTTTTCACAACCATTGTTGACCACGCCCTAGAGCCATATTTTCTTTGCGCTTTATTAAAAATATTCAGAACAAATGGTGATATTTCTAATGGAGTTTTAAGTTTTTTTGACAAATCGTTAAAAAGTTTCATATCTTTTTTAACTAAATCCATTGTAAAGTTTATATTATAAGAACCATTGAGTATTACCTGACTTTCTGTCTCGTGAACAAATGAATTTCCAGAGGAAGCAGCAATTCCTTTATAGGTATTTTTTAAATCTAATTTTGATTTTTTAGCTATTGTCCAAGCTTCTCCTAAAGCAGCTAAATGCACTGATGCCAAATAATTCGTAATAACTTTTAAAATTGATGCTGTCCCCAATTCACCTGTATACAAAATTTTTCTTCCCATACATTTCAAAATTGGTAAGATTTTTTTATAAACTTTCTTATTCCCGCCAGCAAAAATAGATATATTGCCAGTTGCAGCTCTATGACATCCTCCACTTACAGGAACATCTAATGCAAAAGCACCTTTTTTTTTAACCATTAATCCAATTTTTTTAATTTCAAACTGATCAGTTGTACTCATTTCAAGCCAAATTTTATTTTTTGATAATCCCTGTAGAATACCGTTTTTTGAAAACATTACTTTTTTACAGATTTTAGGTGATGGCAAACATGTAATTATTACATCACATTCTCTAGCTAATTCTTTGGCAGAATTTGCAACAATCGCCCCTTTTTTGCTAAATATCTTTGATAGTTTTGGATCTAAGTCTCTGACAACGAGTTTATAGTTGTTTTTAAGCAAATTATTAGCCAATTTTCCACCTACATTACCTAAGCCAATAAATCCTATTTTCATTTTTTTTCTAATCGTTAAAAGTTGTAATTCTATAATATAAGCAATTAAACAAAATGTATTTAAAAAGATTAATTTTTTTTATTTTTCTAATCACTCATAGCCATTCTGCCCTCGCAGAATTAATTAAACCAAACAATGGAATTGAACCAGTGCAAGTAGTTAAAATTCAATTAAGAGGATTAATGAAAAATGATAACCCAAGTAAAGATAGCGGAATAGAGCAAACTTGGGAGTTTGCACATCCAAATAATCAAAGATACACTGGCCCAATAGATAAATTTAAATCTATGTTAAAGGGCGCTTCATATTCTATGCTTCTGAACCACAAGGAACACAAAGTAGTAGAAATGTATTTAACAAACGAAGTTGCTATGTATGAGGTTACAATAATGGATGAAAATAAAAAATATTATAAATTTCAATGGAAAGTCGAAAAATATAAATCATCTGGTCCATTAAAAGATTGTTGGTTAACAACGTCAGTATCTCAACCGTTAAATATGGGATCATCAATTTAATGGATAAATGGCCTTTTTATAAAAAAATTCCAGTATTGATGGCGATTCTATGTATACCTCCAATTGGAGCTACTCAAATCGGATGGTATTTTTTCGGTAAAGTAGTAGGACTTAACTGCGGTATGGTTGCTGGAGCAATTAGTGTAAGTGTAGCTGCGTATTTAATGTATATTAAAGGGTGGAGAGACTCAGATGATGATTATTAATTTTTTTAGTTTCGTAAAATATGAAAATTTAGTAGAAGTCAAATAATGAAAAATAAAGCTAAAGTAGTTGTTGTCGGTGGCGGAGTAGTTGGTGTAAGTGCTTTATATCACTTAGCTAAAAAAGGTTGGTCTGATGTTGTTTTAGTAGAAAGAAAAGAACTTACTTCAGGCTCAACATGGCATGCTGCGGGATTGTTGCCTTTGTTCAATATGAGTTACTCTGTAGGACAACTACATAAATATGCAGTAAATCTTTATAAAAATTTAGAAGAAGAAACTGGGAAAAATGTTGGCTTTAGTGTTGTCTCAAATATTAGATTAGCTAGCAATAAAGATAGAATGGATGAGTATCACCAATATGCTGGTGTGGCTCAAACAATAGGTGTCAAAGTTGATTTTTTAAAACCAGAACAAGTTAAAGAAATTTGGCCATTATGTTATAC
This sequence comes from uncultured Pelagibacteraceae bacterium, assembly GCA_902609065.1. Classification (GTDB taxonomy): domain Bacteria; phylum Pseudomonadota; class Alphaproteobacteria; order Pelagibacterales; family Pelagibacteraceae; genus Pelagibacter. Next base: position 8,449 of record CACLQJ010000013.1, on the reverse strand, counting down.
AGACGATTTAGTAGGCGCAATACAACATCCTGAAGACGGATATATTCAGCCAGCAGATTTAACACAAGCGCTTGCAACGGGTGCAAGAAATAGAGGAGCAGAAATTTATAGAAATACTGCAGTTATAGGAATTAAACAAACTAAAACCGGTTGGGTCGTTGAAACAGATAAAGGATCTATAGAATGTGAGCATGTAATTTCTTGTTCCGGAAATTTTGCAAGACAAACAGGTAAAATGGTTGGATTAAATATTCCTGTAATACCTGTAGAGCATCAATATATTGTAACTGAACCCCACCCAGAAATACAAAAAAGAAAAAAACAAGGATTACCCGAGATGGGAGTTTTAAGAGATAGTGATAGCAGGTGGTATATGAGAGAAGAAGCTGGCGGTCTAATATTAGGTCCATATGAGGATGGAGCTCCAGCATGTTATGTTGACGGACCATCAAAAGACTCAGAGTATGAATTATTTCAAGAAGACTTAGAGAGATTAGCACCTCATGTTGAAGGCGCAATTCATCGTGTTCCTGCATTTGGTGAAGTTGGCGTTAAAAAAGTTTATAACGGTGCGATTTGTTATACTCCAGATGGAAATCCTATAGTTGGACCAGCATGGGGATTAAAAAATTTTTGGATTAACGAGGGACATAGTTTTGGTATTACAGCAGCTGGAGGTGCAGGTTGGCAACTTGCAGAGTGGATTATTGATGGAGAGCCAACTATTGATATGCTGGGGGTTGAACCTAGAAGATACGGAGATTATTGTTCAAAATCATATTTAAAAACAAAAAATGAAGAAGCTTACAGTCATGTGTTTATAACTCACTTCCCCGATGAAGAAAGACCAGCAGCACGACCTTTAAGAACTGCACCATGTTACGATAGAATGAAAAATTTAGGTGCAGTATTTGGTCAGAAATTTGGATGGGAGAGACCAAATTTTTTCGCGGTAGACGGAATGGAACAAAAAGATGACTGGTCATTTAGAAGGTCTAAATGGTTTGATGCAGTAGAAAAAGAATGCAAAAATGTGAGAGAAAACGTTGGTCTGTTAGATATGAGTGCATTTGCAAAATGTAGAATAAAAGGACCAAAGGCTGAGGAATTTTTAGATAAGCTAGTTGCAAATAAATTGCCAAAAAAAATTGGAAGAATAAATTTGTGTCACGCCTTAAACACTAAAGGAGGTGTTCATTCAGAATTTACAATTATGAAAGAGTCTGAAAGTAGTTTCTATTTGGTTTCAGCTGGAGCTTATCAAAGACTTGATCACGATTGGATTTTAAGATGGATGCCAACTGATGGATCAGTTCAATTTGAAAACTTAACAAATAGTATGGGTGTACTTGTCGTATCTGGACCAAAAGCAAGAGAATTAATGAAAAGGGTATCAAAAGATGATTTTTCTAATGAAAACTTTAAATGGTTAAGTGCTAAAAATGTTGATGTAGGATACGCCCCAGTAAATGCAATGAGAGTAAATTTTGTTGGTGAGTTAGGATGGGAGTTACATCATCCTATAGAATACCAAAATCATATTTTTGATAAACTGATGGATGCTGGAAAAGATTTAAATTTGAAACCTTTTGGTATTAGAGCAATGAATAGTTTGAGGATTGAAAAATCATACAAACTTGTAGGAACTGAGTTATCAATAGAGTATTCACCGTATGAAAGTGGATTAGACCGTTTTGTCCATCCTAATAAAGGTAGTTTTATAGGATTAGATGCTCTAAATAAATGGAGAGAAAAAGGGTTTGATAACAAATTGGTAACATTAGAGGTGCACAATGTTAAGGATGCGGATGTCTTAGGAAACAACCCTATTTATGAAAATGGAAGTGTTATAGGTAGAGCAACAGGCGGAGACTTTGGATTTAGACTAGGAAAATCAATAGCTTTAGGTATGGTCAAGCCTGAACTTGCAAACGTAGGACAAAAACTAAAAATAGAAATATTAGGCGACAAACATGAGGCTACCATTTTACCCGAAAGTCCTTATGATCCAGAAAATAAATTATTAAGGGAATAATGAAAATCTTAGTAGCTGTAAAAAGAGTAATTGACTACAATGTACAAATCAGAGTCAAAGAAGATAATAGTGGAGTTGTTACTGAAAATGTAAAAATGTCAACTAATCCACCTGATGATAATGCAATTGAGGAAGCAGTTAAAATTAAAGAATCTGGAAAAGCTAAAGAAATAGTTGCTGTAACAATTGGAGAAGATAAAGCGCAAGAAACAGTTAGAAAAGCTTTGGCTGTAGGTGCAGATAGAGGAATACATGTCAAAGTAGATGGTTTAGTTGAGCCTTTAGCGGTATCAAAAATTTTAAAAAATATAGTTGAAAAAGAAAAACCTGATTTAGTGTTTATGGGTAAGCAAGCTATCGATGATGACTGTAATCAAACTGGTCAGATGTTAAGTGCTTTATTAAAATGGCCACAAGCAACTTTTGCATCAAAAATTGAGGTCAAGGAGAAAACTTTGGAAGTAACTAGAGAAGTTGATGAAGGATTGGAAACAATAGAAGTTAATGTACCAGCAATCATAACATGTGATTTAAGACTTAATGAACCAAGATATGCATCTTTACCAAATATCATGAAAGCAAAAAAAAAACCTTTAGAGCTAATTAATGCTACAGATTTAGGCATTGATACAAAGCCGAGAATCGAGCAAATTAAGGTAGAGGAACCACCTAAAAGAAAAGCTGGTATCAAAGTAGCTAATGTAGCTGAACTTGTTAATAAACTTAAAAATGAAGCAAAGGTAATTTAATGTCAGTACTTTTAATTGCAGAGCATAATAATAAAGATCTTAAACCTTTTACTTTAAATGTTATTTCTGCGGCATCTCAAATGAACAACGATGTACATGTATTGCTCATGGGGCATAATTCAGACACAGTTGCAAAGTCCATATCTGAAGTATCTGGAGTAAAAAAGGTTATTCAAGTTGATAATCCTATATATGAAAATTATTTGGCTGAAAATTATGTTCCGGTAATTTTAAAAAATTCTGAAAATTATAGCCATATAGTAAGTGCTGCTAATACCTTTGGTAAAAATTTAATGCCTAGAGTAGCTGCAAATCTAGATGTATCGCAGGTGAGCGATATAATTAAAGTAATTGAACCTGATACTTTTTTAAGACCAATTTATGCAGGAAATGCATTTGCAACTGTTAAAAGTAATGACGAAATTAAATGTGTAACTGTTAGACCTACATCTTTTGAACCAGCACCCTCAACTGGCGGATCTGCAGAGATAGTTAAAGCGGATGCGGCTGAAGAATTTTCCCTTACCAAGTTTATAAAAAAAGAAGAGGTAAAATCTGATAGACCAGAACTTGGCACAGCAAGAATTGTTGTTTCTGGTGGAAGAGGATTGCAAAGTGGAGAAAACTTTAAACTAATTACAGCTGTCGCAGATAAATTAAACGCTGCTATTGGAGCATCGAGAGCTGCAGTAGATGCAGGATATATCACTAACGATCATCAAGTCGGGCAAACAGGGAAAGTCGTAGTACCAGACTTGTATATTGCTGTAGGAATTTCTGGAGCAATTCAACATTTAGCTGGAATGAAAGAAAGCAGAGTAATTGTTGCAATAAATAAAGATGGGGAAGCGCCAATATTTAGTATTGCTGATTATGGTTTAGAGGCTGATCTTTTTGAGGCATTGCCGCAGTTTTTAGAAGAACTGAACAAATTAAACACTATACAAAAATAACAAATATTGTAAAAAAATTACATGACTAAGGAAGTTATGGAATATGACGTTGTTGTTGTGGGGGGTGGTCCATCTGGACTGTCCACAGCCATTAAATTAAAACAACTTAATCCTGAAATAAATGTTTGTGTCTTGGAAAAAGCTTCTGAGATTGGAGCACATATTTTGTCTGGAAATGTTTTTGAAACAAAAGCGTTAGATGAATTAATTCCAAATTGGAAAGAAATAAATAATCCAATAAAAACTAAAGTCACAAAGGAAAAATTTTTATTTTTAGGAAAAAATAAATCAATGAGTTGGCCAACATGGCTTCTTCCTAAAGTTCAGCAAAATCATAACAATTATATAATTAGTCTTGCTAATTTATGCAGATGGTTAGCAGAACAAGCAGAAACATTAGGTGTTGAAATTTTTCCTGGTTTTCCAGCTAGTGAAATTATTTATAATGATGATGGATCAGTTAAAGGTGTTGCTACCCAAGATATGGGAATAGACAAAGCTGGTAATAAAAAAGATAATTTTGAATCTGGAATTGAACTACACGCAAAAGTTACAGTATTTGCTGAGGGGTGTAGGGGGCATTTAGGAAAACAATTAATTAAAAAATTTGAATTAGATAAAGGCAAAAATCCTCAACAATACGGAATAGGATTAAAAGAGATTTGGGAAATAGATGAAAATCAGCATGAAGAGGGATTGGTAATGCATACTGCTGGCTGGCCCCTAGATAATAATACTTATGGTGGTAGCTTTATGTACCATGCAGAAAATAAACAAATTTTTTTAGGATACGTAATTGGTCTTGATTATAAAAATCCACACCTTTCACCTTTTGATGAATTTCAAAGATTTAAAACACATCCTGCAATAAAAAAATATATTGAGGGAGGAAAAAGAATTTCTTATGGAGCTAGAGCATTAATTGAGGGTGGAATTCAAAGTTTACCAAAAATGTATATGCCCGGTGCATTGTTAGTTGGTTGTGATGCAGGGACTTTAAATATGCCCAAAATAAAAGGATCCCATACAGCTATGAAAAGTGGAATGATTGCAGCTGAAACAATCATTGATCATATAAAAGATAATAAAGATTTGTCAATTTATGAAGATAAATTCAAAAAAAGTTGGGTTCATAAAGAATTACATGAGGCAAGAAATGTTAAGCCAAGCTTTAGCTGGGGATTAATTCTAGGAATTATTTTCACTGGAATAGACCAAATCCTATTTAGAGGAAAGTTACCTTTTACATTAAAACACAAGCATGCAGATCATGAAGCTTTAATGTCAGCTGATAAAATGCCTAAAATTAGTTATCCTAAGCCAGACAATGTAATTACATTTGATAAAACTAGCTCAGTTTATTTGACTGGAACAAATCACACTGATAACCAACCTGTTCATTTACAGCTGAAAGACCCAGAATTACCAATAAAATACAACTTAGAAAAATATGATGAAGCTGCTCAAAGATATTGTCCTGCTGGGGTATATGAAGTTCAAACAGAAAATAATATTCAAAAGTTTGTTATTAACTCCCAAAATTGTATTCACTGCAAAACATGTGATATTAAAGAACCATCTCAAAACATAAATTGGGTTACACCGGAAGGTGGGGGTGGTCCAAAATATGGAAATATGTAGTTAAGACAGGTCTACTGCAAATTTTTTTAAAGTATCAATCGGAATTAGTTTTAAGGTATTTTTGTGGGTTCTTTTTAAATAAATTGGACATCCTTTACCTGCCTCCACAGCTCTAGCATACCAACTCGCACATATACACCATCTATCACCATTTTTTAATCCTGGAAATCCAAAATCAGGGTGAGGTGTTATCAAATCATTTCCAGCCATTTTACACCACTCTAAAAATTCATCATTCACTTTCGCACAAACAGTATGAACTCCTCTATCATTTTCGTCCGTATTACAACATCCATCTCTAAACCAACCTGTTAATGGATCTCTAGAGCATTCTTCTAAATCCTCTCCGAGAACATTTTTTTGAATTTTAGGCTTTTCCATAAACATTGTAAATGTCGTTATCTATGTATGCATTGAAAGAAATTGATCTTCTTTCTTCCTTAGTATTTTTGAAAGGAAAAACAGTATGCATCAAATAATTTGGGAAAAAATAAAAGTCCCCAACCTTTGGTAAGATATTCATAGTAGAATGACACAAAAACATTCTTGATCCATGAATTAATTGTAAATTTCCTCCTCTATATTCCCTATTCTGTTTTTCTTGGACATGTTTCCCAAGTGTTTCAGGAACTTTTAAGAAACCTGCTCCCGAAATATGTCCACCATGCCAATGCGTAGGATTATATTCATTCTCAAATTGTCTTACAATCCAAGAATTTACTAATTGAAATTTTGTAATTTTTTTTTTTAATTCTAACTCTATCCACTTGCCAACACAATTTGCCAAAAAATTTCCCCAACCACTTTTCTTCATTATCTCTTCTTCTAATTTAAATTCTTGCGTTACATCACCTACTAATTTTTCCCCGTGATTTAATTCTTCAGATTTAGATTTACTATCAACAATATTATCAATATATAAGTTTAAATTATTTATTATATTAGCTGGAATTCTCACTTTTAAAATTGACGGACCAAATTCCTTAATCAAATTATATTCAATTTTTTCCATATATAATTTCCTTTAACAAAACTAAATTTTTGTTGGATTTGGTTCTCCTTTGTAAACGTCCTCAGGATCAAACCTCTTCTTTTTTTCTTCAAAGTTCATTTGAATATTTCTTCCATTTTCAATTTTACCTATGGGTATAGATCTATAAAAACAAGATTTATAACCTACATGACAACTAGAACCTTCTCCTATATCAACATTTATCCAAATAGTATCTTGGTCATCATCAATTCTTAATTCCTTAACTATTTGAATGAAACCACTAGTTTTGCCCTTGTGCCAAATTTGTTTTCTTGATCTGCTCCAGTAATGGGCTTCACCTGTTTCAATGGTTAATTTTAGTGCTTCAACGTTCATATAGCCATGCATTAATACCTCTTTAGTATTTGCGCAAGTTGTCACAACAGGAATTAAACCATCATTATCAAATTTAGGAGAAAGAAGGTTTCCCTCTTCTATTTCAGCAACATTTTCTCTTTTTTTAAACATTACTTATTTTATTAGCATATTTGTAAATATATTAAATATTTTAAAAATAACGATTTATATATATAACGTTTTTTATGAAATCTGAAAAAAATAAAATTGTAGATTTTAAGAATTCCTCTCAAATTTCTGATCAAGAGGCTGAGGAAGCGTTTATTAAAATATTAAAGTGGATTGGTGAAGATCCATCTAGAGAAGGATTAATTGAAACTCCTAAAAGAGTAACTAAAGCTTTTAAAGAGTACTTTAAAGGATACAAGGAAGATCCATACAAGATTTTAGACAAAACTTTTGGTGATGTAGATGGTTATGACGATATGGTTGTACAAAAAAATATTTCAGTGCAAAGTCATTGCGAACACCACATGGCACCAATTATTGGAATTGCACATGTTGCTTACATTCCAAATCAAAGAGTAGTTGGTCTAAGTAAACTTGCAAGAGTAGTTGAGGTTTTTTCAAAAAGACTTCAAACACAAGAGAGATTGACCATGCAAATAGCAACGACTTTAATGGAAACATTAGATGCAAAAGGTGTAGCCGTAACAATAGACTCAACTCACCAGTGCATGACAATGCGTGGAATTAAAAAAGAGCAAGCTACTACAGTGACAAATTATTACTTAGGTCAGTTTAAAGAAGATTTAAGTTATCAAAATAGATATTTGCGATTTATCAGCAAATAATATTTAATATTCATAATAAATGCCTGATAAATTTAAAGCCATAGTTATAGACAATCAAAATGACAAATTTTCAAGAAAAGTAGATGAGCTTGATAAGAGTTTTTTAGGCAATGAAGACGTCCTTGTAAAAGTTGAATACTCAGATCTTAATTTTAAGGATGCAATGATTTTAAAAAATGGAGGAAAGCTTGTTAAAGAGTATCCAAGAATTCCCGGAATTGATTTTTCTGGAACTGTTGTTGAGTCGAAAAATGAGGAATTTAAAGAAGGAGATAAAGTTATCTTAACAGGATGTAGAGTGGGGGAACTATTTCACGGAGGTTACTCACAACTTGCTAGTGTAAAAAAAGAATTTTTAATAAAATGCCCCAATGGTTTAAATACTAAGCAAGCAATGATGCTTGGTACAGCAGGTCTTACCGCATTATTATGTGCTTTTTCTGTTAAAGCCAAAGAAGAACTTCTCTTACAAAGTAAAGTTAATGATGTTCTGGTAACTGGATCAACGGGAGGTGTTGGTATGGTAGCCGTGATGGTGTTATCAAAGATGGGAATAAATGTTACAGCATTAACCGGAAAACCCGATAAAGAAAACTATTTAAAAGAATTAGGTGCAAAAAACGTTATAAACCGTAACGAATTTGAAGGTGAACCAAAATTGCTTGATAAAGGAACATGGGATGGCGTTGTAGATACAGTTGGAGGAAATATTTTATCTAATGCAATATCTCAAACAAAACCAAAGGGAATAGTAGCTCTTTGTGGGAATGCTAGCAGCAATAAATTAAATACAAATGTTCTACCTTTTATATTAAGAGCTGTTAAGCTTTGGGGTGTGGACTCTGTAAATATTAGCAAAAAAAGAAAAGAATTTGTTTGGGGAGAAT
>CACLQJ010000012.1 GCA_902609065.1 uncultured Pelagibacteraceae bacterium | reverse complement strand
AAATTTAATATGTCTATTTAAGTAAATAGTATAACAATTCATAAAACGTAAATTAAAATATACAGATTTAACATGTTTTTAACTATAAAAAATATACCTAAAGTATCATGGAGTTCAAAAGAACCCTTAAATTTAAAACCTAAACTAAGCACTTTTTTCTTTCTATGCTTTGGATTAACATTGTTTGGAATAGGTGAGGGGCTACTTTTAGTATCATATATAGGAGCTTCACCTTGGAGTGTTCTTGCTCAAGGAATTTCTAATTATTTAGATTTATCAATCGGAACAATAACTTTTTGTATAAGTCTATTTGTAATTATTTTATGGGTTTTTTTAAGCCAAAAGCCAGGAATTGGAACAATCTTAAATGTAATAATCATTGCAGTAATGATTGATATTTGTTTAAACAATGTAACCACACCAGAAAGTTTTGAATTAAAAATTTTTCTAGCAATATTTGCGGTTATAATTACTGGAATAGGAAGTGGAATTTATCTTATAGCAAATTTAGGACCAGGTCCAAGAGATGGATTAATGACTGGCCTTCAAAAAAAAACTAACTTTCCAATTGCATTTGTTAGAGCTTTTTTGGAAATATCTGTAGTGACTATAGGATGGTATTTAGGTGGGACAGTAGGGCTTGGAACAATATTATTTGCATTTGGGATTGGTCCTTGCGTAGCTTTTGGATTATTTATTGTGGGTAAAATTTCTACTAAAAAGTGATTAATACAACTTCTTAATTTTGATATGAAGGATTTATGTGGTTAATAAAAAAAAGGCTGCATAAATTTGTTAGATTAACTTTTCACCCACCCTGAAAGGTCAAATATAAGTTAATCTAAGATTTAGATTTTTCAAATCTCTTCCTCTCATTAGCATCTAGAATTAGCTTTCTTAATCTGCAAGACTTTGGTGTAATTTCGAGCGCTTCATCACTATTTAAAATACTTAACTGTTCAGCTATTGACATTTTTCTTACCGGTGTAAGCACTACATTCTCATCAGTACCTTGAGTTCTCATATTTGTAAGTTTTTTTCCTTTCATAACATTAATTATTAAATCTCCAGGTTTTGGAGCTAACCCAACTATCATACCTGCATAAACTGGATCGTTATGTGTTACAAACATCTCACCTCTAGCTTGTAAATTAAATATTGCAAAAGCCACTGCTTTCCCTTTATCCATTGAAATTAATGCCCCATTTTTTCTACTATCCATGTCACCTTCAAAGTTTCCATACGAATGGAAAATTCTATTAATAACACCTGTTCCTTTTGTTAAAGTTAAAAACCTACTCGTATATCCCATTAATCCTCTAGTTGGTGCATGAAAAATTATTCTTTTTTTATTTTTTCCAGTATCTTTTAAATCAATCAACTTGCCTTTTCTTTTATTCATTGAGTCTATAATTCTAGACGAAAATTCCTCATCAAGATCTAATGTTATCTCTTCAATAGGTTCCTGTTTTTGGCCTTTATCATTTGTTTTAAATAAAACTTTAGGGGGACTAACCGTTAGCTCAAATCCCTCTCTTCTCATTTGGGTCAATAAGATTTCAAGCATCAATTCTCCTCTTCCACTTATCTCGAAGGAGTCTTTATTATTATTTTCAGAAAAAGTGATACCAACATTGTTCTGTGCTTCAGTAATTAATCTCTCTCTTATTTGGGTGCTGGTAAGCTTACTTCCCTCAGTGCCAGCAAGTGGAGAACTATTCACAGTAATTTGAATTGCCATTGTTGGAGGATCAATTGGTGTAGCTAGTATTGGATCATTTATCTCAAGATCACATATAGTGTCAGCTACATTTGCCTTTTCTAATCCTGCAATAACTACAATGTCACCTGCTTCACCTGTATCTATCGGAACTTTCTTAGTACCCTCATATCTAAAAATTTTTGTAAGTCTTCCCTCATCAACTTTATTTCCTTTTAAATCTATTGCCTTAATATTTTGATTTGACTTTGCAGTGCCCTGTGAAATTCGCCCAATTAAACTTCTTCCTAAAAAACTATCTGGATAGAGAAGGGTTGATAACATAGCAAATGGTTTTGATTTATCGAACTTTGGTGGATTTACGTGTTTTATTATTAAGTCCATCAATGGATGAAGATTTTTTCTTTCTCCATCTATATCTTCACATGCCCATCCAGATCTACCACTAGCGTATAACACAGGAAAATCTAATTGCTCCTCATTTGCCTCTAAGTTAACAAACAAATCAAAAGTTTCATCAAGCACTTCATCTGCTCTTTGATCTGGTTTATCCAACTTATTAATTATTACAATTGGTTTCAATCCTTGTATAAGAGCTTTTGATAATACAAATTTAGTTTGTGGCATTACACCTTCAGCAGAATCGATTAATAACAATGCGCCATCAGCCATGCTTAGAACTCTCTCAACTTCAGCGGCAAAATCTCTATGACCTGGTGTATCAATAATATTTATTCTTGAATTTTTCCAATTAATAGAGGCAGGCTTCGCAAGGATTGTAATCCCTCTTTCTTTTTCTAATTCGCCTGAGTCCATCAATCTTTCATCAACTACTTCATTTTCTCTGAATGAACCGCTTTGTTTCATTAAACTATCAATTAAAGTAGTTTTACCGTGATCAACGTGAGCGATGATTGTTATATTTCTTATTTCAGAACTCATTACCGCGCCTTATATATATTTATTTATTTCATGCTAGTTTTATCTGATTCTTTTAAAGACAAAAAAAGGGCAGTAAAAACTGCCATTTTGATTTTTTTGAGCAAAATGGAGATTACATTATTTTTTCAAGTTTCCACACTTCATCTTTTGCCTTAAACTTGGCATTCCAGTCTTTAGATCTTTGATCTTCAAATAAAGCATAAAATTTTTCTTCATCGGTGACATTTGCAATAAAAATCATTTTACCTTCACGAATGTGCGACCATTCAAATGATGATGTGCACTTTGCAATTTCATCTTTAAACATATTGAATAATTCATCTGCATCTTTTTTAGTTCCTTCATAAGTAGTTGTTCCAACGAGGTTCATAAAATATCTCCTTATAATTAAATATTAAAATATATATAAATTTTAAACTCTGAGTATTGTATATTAAAAATTTATTAAGTTCTAATTAAAGCCTATGTTAATTAACATGATATAAATAAAATTTTTCTCGCATAGTTAAATAGCTAATAACTTTTTATCTTTTTTTAAAATTGTTCATCACGAATGTTTAAGACGAGCAAAAAAAAGGGCAGTAAAACTGCCCTTTTTGAATTTTTGTTTGAGAACAATGGAGATTACATTCCCATTCCACCCATACCGCCCATGCCACCCATTCCACCAGGAGGCATTCCAGCAGGACCAGCATCTTTCTCATCGGGCTTATCTGCAATCATAGCTTCAGTTGTAACTAATAGACCAGATATAGATGCAGCGTCTTGTAGTGCTGTTCTAACTACTTTAACAGGGTCTATAATACCTTCTTTGAACATATCTACGTATTGTTCAGTCTGCGCGTCATAACCGTTAGAAGTTTTATTTGTCTCAAGAAGTTTTCCAACAATAACAGATCCGTCAACACCCGCATTTTTTGTAATTTGTCTTATTGGGGCTTGTAGTGCGCTTTTTACAATTTCTACACCAGCTTTTTGGTCATCACCCTTAACTTTTACAGATTTATCTAAATCTTGTGATGCATATAATAATGCACATCCACCACCAACAACTATTCCTTCCTCTACTGCTGCTCTAGTTGCATTAAGCGCATCTTCAACTCTGTCTTTTCTCTCTTTGACCTCTACCTCAGTTGCGCCTCCGACTTTGATAACAGCAACTCCACCCGCAAGTTTAGCTAATCTTTCTTGAAGTTTTTCTCTATCATAATCAGAAGTTGTCTCTTCAATTTGTTGTTTTATAGAACCACATCTAGCTTCTATGTCAGATTTTTTTCCAGATCCACTTACGATTGTGCTATTTTCTTTATCAACTTTAACTCTTTTAGCAGATCCTAAATCTGTAAGTTTCACGTTTTCTAATTTAATTCCTAAATCTTCAGAAATTACTTGCCCGCCAGTTAAAATTGCTATGTCTTCTAACATAGCTTTTCTTCTATCTCCAAAACCTGGGGCTTTTACCGCAACAACTTTCAAACCACCTCTTAATTTGTTAACTACTAATGTAGCTAATGCTTCACCCTCAACATCTTCTGAAATAATCATTAAAGGCCTTCCTGCTTGAACTACAGCTTCTAATAATGGCACCATTGGTTGTAAGTTTGTTAGTTTTTTCTCATGTAATAAAATTAAGGGGTTCTCTAATTCTGTTGTCATTTTATCTCCATTTGTAATAAAATATGGAGACAAGTAACCCCTATCAAATTGCATACCTTCAACAACGTCTAATTCTGTTTCAATACCTTTTGCTTCTTCTACAGTTATTACTCCTTCATTTCCAACCTTCTGCATTGCCTTTGCAATCATATTTCCAATCTCTTTATCACCGTTGGCTGAAATTGTTCCAACTTGAGCTATCTCATCACTATCTTTTACTTTCTTTGCAGACAAAATAAGTTTTTCTTTTACTTGATCTACCGCAGCATCAATACCTCTTTTAACATCCATGGGATTCATCCCTGCGGTAACGTACTTGCAACCTTCTTTAACTATTGCTTGAGCTAATATAGTTGCAGTTGTGGTTCCATCGCCTGCCTCATCATTTGTTTTGCTAGCGACTTCCTTAACCATCTGTGCGCCCATATTTTCAAATTTATCATCTAAATCTATTTCTTTAGCAACTGTAACACCGTCCTTTGTTGTTCTTGGTGCACCATATGATTTATCAATAACAACATTTCTGCCTTTTGGACCTAAAGTTGTTTTTACAGTGTTTGCAAGAATATCTACACCTTTTAGCATAGCGGTTCTTGCTTCTGAATCAAATTTAACTATTTTTGCCATTTAACTTACTCCTTAATTTAAATTATTTACCAGATGAAATACCCATAATGTCAGTTTCCTTCATTATATTGTATTCTTTACCATCAATTTTAACTTCTGTTCCAGACCATTTACCGAACAATACCTTGTCACCTACTTTAACATCCATAGGGATGATTTTTCCATCTTCGGTTTTGGCACCACCACCGACAGCAACAACTTTACCTTCTTGAGGTTTTTCTTGCGCCGTGTCAGGAATGATGATTCCACCAGCAGTTTTTTCGCTGCTGTCTAATACTTCAATTAACACTCTATCGTGCAAAGGTTTAAACTTCATAGAATCTCCTTAAATATTGAATTCATATAGATACAGTCTGCTACTATTTCAAGATATCTAATAAAATATAAAACCCTAAAAAATCAAGAAAAATTGAAGATTTTGAGTTATATCATAATAATGACAATAAATTTAAAGCAAAAAGGCCTTGGTTCAATTGTAAATGAGTTTGATCTGTTTTTCATAGACATATGGGGGGTAATTCACAACGGTATTAAGTTATACCCAGATGCAATTGATGTGCTAGAAAAATTAAATAATCAAAATAAGGATTATATACTTTTAACTAATGCTCCAAGACCAAATATAACTGTAATCAATTTTTTAAAGAAAATGGGATTAGCAAACATACATTGTGACAAAGTTTACACATCAGGTGAAGCAGCTCTAAGTTTTTTAAATAAAAATAATAAAAAATTTAAATTTTATCATATTGGCCCACCAAGAGATTTTGATTTATTTTTTTCTTTTAAACAAAATAAAGTAGAAAACATTGACGAAAGCCATTTTCTCCTTTGTACAGGTTTATTCGATGAGCATTTTGAAAATTTAAACTACTATAAAGATTTGTTAAAAGATAAAAGAAACTTAAAAATGATATGTACTAATCCTGATCTGATAGTTGATAGAGGTAACAAACGTGAATATTGTGCTGGCTCAATTGCAAAAATATTTGAGGAAGTGGGAGGAGTGGTAGAATATTTTGGAAAACCTTTCCCTCTAGTGTATAAATTATCGGCAGAGCTTAAAAATAAGAAAATTTTATGTATTGGAGATAATCTTGATACAGATATCAAAGGAGCAAATTTGCAAAATTTTAGCTCGCTTTTTATTTCAAGTGGAGTACATAAAAACGAAAATAATTTAAATTTAGCTTTTAAAAATCATAATGTAAAGGTTGACTATTTACAGTCATTTTTAAAATGGTAAGAAAATTAAAAGTATACAAAAATTTTCACATTTCTAAAAAATTTAATAATTCCATTATTTTAATCGGCAATTTTGATGGGCTACATGTAGGACATCAAAAACTATTCAATATAGCAAAAAATTATAAGTTTAAAAAAAAACTAAAAATAGGAGTGGTTACTTTTGATCCAATTCCAAAAATGTTTTTTAACCCAAATTTTAGAAATTATAGAATCTCAAATTTCAATCAAAAAATAGAAATTTTGAAATCTTATAATATAGATTTTATAATTAATAAAAAATTTGACAAAAAATTTTCCAAAACAAAATATAAATATTTTATCGAAAATTTTTTATTTAAGAAAATAAAACCAAAATATATTTTTGTTAGCAATAATTTCAGATTTGGGAATAATAGGGAAGGTGATGTGAATTCTTTGAAACAATTTGAGAAGTTATATAATTACAAAGTAATAAATCCATCACCATTAAAAAAGAATCTTAAAATAGTATCTTCAACACTAATTAGAAAATTATTGACCAAGGGCAAAATAAAAATTGCAAATAAATACTTAAAAAGAAATTGGACAATAGAGGGTATAGTTAAGGCTGGAAGAAGATTAGGAAGAAAAATCGGATTTCCCACATGTAATTTAGATATAGGAAGTTATGTTATTTCAAAACCAGGGGTTTATGCTGTTAAAGTGAAAATAGGTAAAAATAATAGAAAGCTAAATGGAATAGCTAATTTAGGGTACAGACCAACATTTAATCAAAAAAAAATAATATTAGAGGTAAATATATTTAATTTTTCAAAAAACATTTACAATAAAAAATTAAAAGTAGAGTTTATTAGCTTTATTAGAGGTGAAAAAAAATTTAAAAACGTCGCTCAGCTCAAAAAACAAATCGACAAAGACATTTTAGTAAGTAAAAAAGAGTTAAGATAAAATTATGAGTAAAGAACATATAAATTTGCCAAAAACGGTCTTTTCTATGAAGGCTAATTTACCAACTAAAGAGCCTAACTTTATCAAATACTGGGATGAGATAAAATTGTACGAATGTCTTCGTGAGAACACAAAAGGTAAGGAGAAATTCATACTTCATGATGGACCTCCATATGCCAATGGAAATATTCATATGGGTACAGCATTAAATAAAATATTAAAAGATATAATAACTAAATTTCATCAGATGAATGGAAAGGATTCAGTTTATGTGCCTGGGTGGGATTGTCATGGACTTCCTATTGAATGGAAAATAGAAGAGCAATACAAAAAAAATAAAAAAAATAAAAATGATGTTCCGGTCGTTGAATTTAGAAAAGAGTGCAGAGATTTTGCAAATAAATGGATAAAAACTCACAAAGATCAATTCAAAAGATTAGGTGTCGTAGGAGATTGGGAAAACTATTATTCAACAATGAGCTTTGATGCAGAAGCTCAAATAGTTAGGGAATTGGGTAAGTTTCTGAAAGAAGGAAGCCTATACAAAGGCTATAAACCTGTTCTTTGGTCAACAGTAGAAAAAACCGCACTATCAGACGCTGAAGTTGAATATATGGATCATACATCAGACACTATTTATGTTTCATTTAAAATAAAAAAAACAAACTTAAGAGAATTAGAAAATTCGGAAATTATAATTTGGACAACAACTCCTTGGACAATTCCAGCAAATAAGGCTTTAGCATATAATGAAGATTTAACTTATCAAATTATTGAATTAAATGATGATAACGAATTTAAGAATAGAAAAATTGTTGTAGCTAAAGAACTGTTGGAAAATGTAATTAAGGAATGTGATATTAAAAATTATAACATTATTAAGGAAATTAAAGGTGAAAACTTTAAAGGAACTATTTGCTCACATCCATTTTTAAATATAGGATTTGATTATGATGTTCCAATGTTAGAAGCACGCTTCGTGACAATTGAACAAGGAACTGGAATTGTTCATTGTGCCCCGAGTCATGGTCCAGATGATTTTAATCTTTGTCTTAAACATAATATTAAAGCATTAGAAACTGTTGATGATCATGGAAAATATACAAAGCATATTCCATTATTTGAAGGACAACATATTTTTAAAATCAATCCAGTAATTATAGAAAAACTTAAAAGCGAGAAAAATCTTCTTGCTAATGGTAAACTTAATCACTCTTATCCTCATTCGTGGCGATCAAAAGCTCCTTTAGTACATAGAGCAACACAACAATGGTTCATTTCTATGGAAAGTCATGGGTTGAGAAAAAAAGCATTAAAGGCTTTGGATGAGACAATATTTTATCCAAGTAAAGGAAAAGAAAGAATAAAGTCAATGATAGAAACAAGACCTGACTGGTGTGTATCTAGACAAAGAGTATGGGGCGTTCCCTTGCCGATATTTATTTCAAAAAAGACTAATGAAGTACTTATAGATGATCAAGTTTTTGAAAACATCGCAAGAATTTATGAAAAAGAGGGCTCTGATTGTTGGTTTTCAGACGACGCGCAGCGGTTTTTAGGTGGAAAATATAAATCTGAGGATTTTGAAAAATTAAGCGATATTGTTGAAGTGTGGTTTGACAGTGGTTCAACGCACTCATTTGTTTTAGAAAAGAGAAAGGATCTTAAGTGGCCTGCATCAATGTATTTAGAGGGATCTGATCAACATAGGGGATGGTTTCATTCCTCATTACTTCAATCCTGCGGAACTAGAGGAAAAGCTCCTTTTGAAAGCATACTATCACACGGTTTTGTAGTTGATGGAAAAGGTCATAAAATGTCTAAATCTGCGGGTAATACAATATTGCCAGAAGATATACTAAAAAAATATGGTGCAGATATATTAAGAATTTGGGTTGCAGCTTCAAATTATGCCGAGGACCTTAGAATAGATTATTCTATTTTAGAGCAACATGCAGAAGCATATAGAAAAATAAGAAATACATTTAGATACTTACTTGGAAACCTTAAAGATGAAGTGCTATATTTAGATTTCAACAAAATAAATGTAAAAGAACTTCCTGAGCTCGAACAAATTATGCTCAACAAAATTCAGGTTTTAAATAATAAATTTCATATTAACTTTAATATCTATAATTTTCACAATCTGTATAAAGAATTATTAAATTTTTGTACTGTTGATTTATCATCCTTTTATTTTGATATAAGAAAAGATACTCTTTATTGCGACTCAAAATCCTCAAAAAAAAGAGCAAGCTGCATTCAAGTACTAAACGTAATTGTAATTTGCTTATTAAAATGGTTTGCACCTATTCTTACATTTACAACAGAAGAAATTTATAAAATTGTAAATAAAAACGGAAGAAGTATTCATTTAGAAAATTTTCCAAAAATTCCAAAGGAATGGGAAAATAAATTTTTAGAGGATAAATGGTTAGAATTAATTAAAATTAGGGATCATTGTAATATAAGTATAGAAAATAAAAGAGCCGAAAAAATAATTGGATCAAGTTTAGAAGCAAAAGTAGATATAAAATTGAATAGCAAACTTTATGAGAAATTTCACGATTTCGATTTTGAAGAATTGCTGATCACATCGAAAGTTGATATATCTAAAGACAGCTCAATTGGAAATGATTTTTTGGCTTCCACATCTAAAGCAAATGGAAAAAAATGTCCTGTTTGTTGGAAAATAAGAGAGAACAAATGTGAGAGGCACGGTGAACTTACGTGATATGATCAGATCAAATTATGGCAAATATTTATTTTACTTTATTCTTTTTTTAATTATTTTTCTTTTGGATCGAATTTCAAAAATTTATATTCTTAATATTGCTAACAATGAGGAGTTAAATATTTATATAAACGATTTTTTAAATATAATATTGATTTGGAACACAGGTATAGGCTTTGGCCTCTTATCATTCAGTAATAATTTTATATACAACTTTATTACTTTTTTAATATTATTAATAAATTTTATACTAATATATTTAGCTACACAGTCCCATAATTTAAGAAGAATATTATATATAGTTATTCTAGGTGGATCCTTCGGGAATCTCTTTGACAGAGTTTACTACTCTGCGGTCCCTGATTTTATAGATATTAATTATAATGGTTTTCACTGGTTTGTTTTTAACATCGCTGATATTTTTATTTCTTTAGGTATTGCTTGCCTTATATTTATGGAAATATTAGATTATAAAAAATTGAAAAAATGAAAAATATCATAATTTTTTTTTTAATATTGACTTGTTTATCTACTGCATCATGTCAAGGAACCAAAGATGCATTACAAGGAAAAAACAGAGGAGAAAGAAGCGACGAATTTCTTGTTCAGAAAAAAAATCCTCTATCTATGCCTCCAGATTTTAATGAGCTACCGGTACCTTTAGATGAAAATGTAAGCGCAACAAACGAAACTGAAAAAGATTTAAAAGACAAATTAAAGGTAACAAAAAAAGTGAAGAAAAAAGAAAATAACAAATCAAAAAGTTTAGAGCAATCAATATTAGAAAAAATTAACTAGTAATGTTTTCAAAAAACATCACTTTTACAAATTTTAAAAAAAAAAAAATTAAAAATATTAAAATAAAAAAGAACAATCTTATAAAATTTGATTGGCTAAAAAGCTATCCATTTTTAAAAAGTTTTACCAAAAATTTTAGGTACAGCTATACAAAGAAAGATATTTTAAAATACAAATCATTTAAAGATTTTAGATTAATTGGTATGGGTGGATCAGTTTTAGGAACAGAGGCTATTTATCAGTTTTTAAAACATAGAATAAAAAAAAATTTCTACTTTTATAACAATCTTAAACCAGAGCTAGAAAACAAAAAAAAAATGACAAATATTGTTGTTTCCAAATCTGGAGAAACTTTAGAGACAATTTCAAATTTTAATATAATTTTAAATAATAATAATAATAAAAATATTGTTATAACTGAAAATTCAAATAATTATCTTAGACAATTATCTAACAAAATAAAAAGTGATGTGTTTGAACATAAAAACTATATCGGTGGCAGATATTCTGTTTTGTCTGAAGTTGGAATGTTACCTTCGGAGCTTATGGGACTTAATGAAAATAAATTTAAAAAATTTAATTATTTAATCAAAAAAAAAGGATTTTTAGAAAATTTAATAATTAACGTTGAGAATATAATTTATTTTGTAAAAAAAAATAAAAAAAATTCAATTATATTAAATTACGACGAGAAGTCGGAAAACTTTTTTAAATGGTACCAGCAATTAACAGCCGAATCTCTTGGCAAAAAATCAAAAGGTATCACACCAATAATTTCATCAATGCCGAAAGATAATCATAGTTTATTGCAGCTTTATTTGGATGGTCCCAAGAATTGTTTTTTTACATTTTTCAATGTCTCATCTAAAAGTAGCAACGAATTAAATAACAAATTTGTTCTTCAAAATAAAAAATATTTAAAAAATAAAAATTTATATAAAATTATAGTAGCACAACAAAAATCGACTGAAAATATTTTTAGAAAAAAAAATATACCTTTTCGTTCTTTCAATGTTCATAGAAGAGATGAAAACACCTTGGGAGAATTATTTTGTTTTTGTGTTTTAGAAACGATACTTTTAGCTAAAGCTTTCAAAGTAAACCCTCTAGACCAACCTTCAGTTGAATTAATTAAAACAGAAACAAAGAGATTGTTAGGAAACTCTTAAGAATAGTATTTTTGATAAACCATATATTTTTGTTTTCACCATATCGAATTTTCTAGGTATTTTATCTTCACTATTTTTGTGTCTATGTAACACTAAAACTCCCATGGTGTCTAATAATTTTAGATGAATAATTTTTTCAAAAATAATATCTAAATTATTAAGTTTGTAAGGTGGGTCAATAAAAACTAAATTAAATTTTTTATTCTTAATAATTTCTAAATTGTCTTCGATAAAATTTTTATTAATTATTTTGCAATTAAAATTGAATTTTAATTTTTTTGTATTTTTTTTTAATATCTCTATTATCGGTGAGTAATTTTCTATAAAAATTACCTCATTTGCCCCTCTAGAAATACATTCAAGTCCAAAAGATCCTGTGCCTGAAAAAATATCTAAAACAATTGATTTGTTAAAAGTTATATTTAAATTATTATTGTGAATTAAAGTATTAAAAATAGATTCTTTTGTTAAATCTTTTAAAGGTCTTGTTTCTTTATCTTTTGGCAGAAATAGCTTAACTCCTTTTGAAATTCCGCCAATTATTCTCATTAATCAATAATTCTAAAACCAATATCTCTCCTGAAATATTTGTTTTCCCATTTTACATTCTCTAAAATTTCAATTGCTTTTTGTCTTGAAGCTTTAAGAGATTTAGACAAAACTGTTGAATTTAAAACCCTTCCTCCTGAAGCCAAAATTTTTCCATTTTTATCCTTAGTAGTGCCTGCATGGAATAATTGTTGTTTTTCGTTATTTTCAATAGAGTTTAAATTTTCAATCACATTATTTTTTATATATTTTTTTGGGTAACCTTTATTTGCTGCCACAACTGTAATTGCTTCTTCATCACTCCACTGAATTATTTGTTCACCAAATTTATTATTAAAACAAGACATTAAAATATCTAAAAGATCACTATTTAGACGCATCATTAAAACTTGGCACTCTGGGTCACCAAACCTAATATTATATTCGATCAATTTTGGTTCACCTTTATTTATCATTAAGCCTGCGTACAATATTCCTTTATAAATAAGTCCCTCTTGTTTCATTCCATTGAGTGTGGGCTCTATTATTTTTTTTTGAATTTTATTTTCCAAATCTTTATTAATGATTTTTGATGGTGAATAAGCACCCATTCCTCCTGTATTTAAACCAACATCTCCCTCTCCGATTTTTTTGTGATCTTGAGCGGTTCCTATGCACTTATATTCTTGTCCATCTGTTATAACAAAGTAACTCAACTCTTCACCTTTTAAAAATTCCTCAATAAAAACTTTGTTCGATGATGCAAATTTACCATTTAATATTTTTTGAATATCCTTCAAAGCCTGCTCCTCGTCGTTACATATTGTAACCCCTTTGCCTGAAGCTAGACCATCAGATTTTACAACTATAGGAAAGTCAGACTCTTTTAAAAAATTTTTGCCCTGATTTATTTCCGCAATTTCAATATGTTTTGCGGTTGGAATATTATATTTTTTGCATATATTTTTCATAAAAAATTTTGATCCCTCTAACTGGGAGCACTTTTTGTTTGGACCAAATATTTTTATATTTTTTTCCTCAAAGTAATCAACTATTCCATTTACTAAGGGTATTTCTGGCCCAACAATTAATAGTTCTAAATTAAATTTTTTAACAATTTTGTATATTTCATTAAAATCATTTATATTTGCAAAGACATTGTTAGCAATTTGATCAGTCCCGGCATTACCAGGTATGCAGTATATTTTTTTGACTTTAGATGATTGCAGTAATTTAAAGCATAAAGCATGTTCTCTTCCTCCACTTCCAATTATTCCAATATTCATGTATTAACTTATAAACCAAAAATGTTAAAAAAATTAGCAAAATTAAGATATTTGCCAAACAAATTTGAAATTATTGATCATGGTGATTATGTAATTTGTGCTGTATCTGGAAAAAAAATTGATTTAGACAAATTAACTTATTGGAATGTTAATAAGCAAGAAGCCTATTTTTCATATGAAGAAGCCTCAAAAAAAAGTTGAGCAATTTAAATTTATTTCCATCGGTTATGTGTCCAAATCCACTGGCTTGGATTGGTTAATATTTTTTTTTCAATAATTTTATTTAATCTGTCTGTAATATTTGCCACACTTGCGGTTTGACTAAAATGAATCGGTTTGTCAATAATTATTTTAAAATTCAATTTATTGGTTCTAGCAATATAAACTGGCACTATATCAAGATTATATTTTCTAACTATTTGAGCTGGGATTGTTGTAGTTAATGCAGGTCTTTTAAAAAAATTACTTTTAATTCCTTCACTAACCCTTTGATCAACCATTAATGCTATTGAAAAATTTTTTTTTAAATGTTTTAATATTTCTCTACTTCCAGACTTACCTTTTTTAATTTGGATTTTACATATATATCTTGTTCTTATTTTTTCCATTGTTTTATTTAAAAAATAATTGTTAAGAGGTCTGTATATTGCAGCTAATTTAATTCCAGTTTTCTCAAGGAACATCGCCATTAATTCGAAATTATTAAAATGAGCTGAAATAAATATTACTCTTTTATTGCTTTTTTTTATTTCATTTAAAATGCTTTTACCCTCAACTGAAATACGATTTTTTAAATATGATTTCCTAAAATCTTTTATATATGGATAATCTGATAATATTCTTCCATAATTGCCCCACATTTCGCTTATAATTTTTTTTCTTTCTTTTGTATTATTTCCGATATTACTTTCTTTAAGATTATCTAAAATTTTTTTATTATCTCTAATTAATGGTCCAATTAATTTTCCTATTTTTTCGCCTGTATTTGATGCTTTTTCATAGCCAAGTAAAGTGAATATAAAAAAAAGAAACTTTATAATTGTATATTCGATAAAATATCTGATTATTTTCATATTTTGTTTTTTATTAGATTTTTTAAATCACTATATTTATCAATCTTAACTTCTAATTTAACAAAATGAATTAAAGGTTTATATTTTATGTCTATTCTCTCATAGTCTTTTTCAGTTGTTAATATTGTAGCGTTAGCATTTTTTGAAAATTTAATGATCATATCTAAATCTTTAGATTTAAATTCGTAATGGTCTGGAAAACTAAATGTTTTTACAATGTTTATTTTTTTATTAGTAAGCAATTCAAAAAAATTTTTAGGATCACCAATGCCTGCAAATGCAACAATTTTTTTTTCTTTAATAGTATTTTCTATTTTAAAATCATAATTGAAATAAAAAAATTGTAATTTTTTATTGTATTTTAATAATTGATTTTCTTTTTCTTGATTTTTATCTCCTTTAATCATTATAAAATCTGCATATTTAACAGAACTTAGTGGCTCCCTTAAAGGTCCAGATGGTAAAATTTTACCGTTACCTATCCAGGTATTTTCACCAAAACATAATATGGATAAATCTTTTCGTATGCTTGTATCTTGGAATCCATCATCAAGCAAAGCTATATCATAATTTAAATTTTCAATACCGCTAAGTGATTTGATACGATTTTTATGTGAAATTACTGGTCCAATATTTTTAAGAATATTAATCTCATCATAAATATATGAATACAATTTTTTAATAAAAACTGGTTTTTTATTCATTGATTTTATAATTTTAAATATCTCAATTGAAATTGGTGTTTTTCCTGTTCCACCAAGGTAAATATTTCCGACACAAATTATTGGAAAAGTAAAATTTTTCCCTTTTTTCAAACGTTTAAATTTTGAAATTAAAAGCACCAATAAACTAAAAGGGAACAAAATTGTCGAAAATATAGATTTTTTATTACTGTCCCAAAATTTTGGTTTTTTTAATTGCATTAAATATATTTTAAAATCTCACTAAAATTCTTGTTAAGTATTTTTCTGCCTAATGTATTTAAATGAAAAACGTTTTTATCTACAACACCTTTTTTGAAATAAGTGTTATTTATATAATTAATAACATTTTTCGGATATTTAACCAAAAAACTTAAATTATTTTTACTTAAAAGTTCATAAACTTCTCTAAAGTTCGAAATATGTGGACCATGCAAAACTTTACACTTTGATCTAACAGCTTCTAAGGGATTTTGCCCCCCATGTTTTATAAGTGAACCTCCTAAAAAAACTATTCTACACTGGTTTAAAAAAAAATTTGTCTCACCAAAAGTATCAACAAGGTAAATATCAGTTTTTTTATCAATGCTTGATTTGTTGCTATGAAGATGAATTTTTAGTCCTAAGCTTTTTAAATTTCTAATGATGTTATTACATCTGTCAACATGTCTTGGCACTATTATTGTTAATGGATTTTTGATTTTTTTTTTAAGTATTATTTGAACTTTTCCACAAAATTCCTCCTCGTTTTGGTGAGTACTTATTCCTCCGAAAACAAACTTTTTCGATTTAAAAAATTTTATAATTCTATTTGATGATATTTTTTGAGATTTTAAATTTTTATTTTCACAAAATTTTAAATTACCAAATTTTTTTATGTTTTTTGATCCTAATTTTTTTAAAAAAATACTCGTCTCTCTATTTTGACATAAGCATAATCTAAATTTGTTAAAAATAGAATTTGAAAAACTTTTTAAATTATTCCACCTTAAAAAACTTTTTTTTGTCATCCTTGCATTAATAAGAATTAACGGTATTTTTTTTTTATCGATTTCATATATAAAATTTGGCCAAATCTCTGACTCTATAAAAATCGCTGTTGAAGGTTTCCAGTGAGACAAAAACTTTCTAACTAAAATTTTTGAATCTATAGGTAAAAACTGATGGAAAGTCTTTTTAAAATTAAATTTTTTAAAAACTTTTGAAGAACTAAATGTGCTCGATGTAATTAAAATATTTTTTATATTTTTATTTTTTTCTAATTTCTCAACTATAGAAATTATACTTAGAACCTCCCCTACACTCGAGCCATGAAACCATACAAGTTTTCCTTTATTCCTTTTTTTATTAATATAACCTAATTTTTCTCTGTATCTTATTGGATCTTCTTTTTTTTTAAAAACTCTAAAAAATATTATTATTGGGGAAAATATTAAAACTATATTTATTAATGATCTGTACAAAAATAACATTTTAATCTTTTCTTAACTGCTTTTCATAAAAATTTTTGTAAATCCCTGAATTTTTTAAAAGATGTTCATGATTACCTTGGGCTACAACTTTACCTTCTTCCATTACATATATTTTTTTAGAATTTTTAATTGTTGATAATCTGTGAGCAATAACAAGTGTAGTTTTATTATTTGTCAAAAGTTTAATAGCTTCTTGAATCTTTGTCTCTGTTTCTGCATCAAGTGAAGATGTTGCTTCGTCTAAAAGTATAATTGAACTTTTCTTTAGCATTGCTCTCGCAATAGAAATTCTCTGCTTTTCTC
Organism: uncultured Pelagibacteraceae bacterium; assembly: GCA_902609065.1. Taxonomy (GTDB): domain Bacteria; phylum Pseudomonadota; class Alphaproteobacteria; order Pelagibacterales; family Pelagibacteraceae; genus Pelagibacter. The sequence goes on along the minus strand of CACLQJ010000012.1, from coordinate 6,871 downwards.
CACCTGATAACCTTATTCCATTTTCACCTATCAAAGTTTCAAATTTATTTGGCAACTTTTCAATAAAGTCTTTAGAATATGAATACTTTACAGCTTCATCTAATTCATTTTCTGATGCATCTGGATTTGCGTATAATATATTATTTCTTATTGTATCATCAAAAAGAGTTATATCTTGAGCAACTAAAGATATATTCGACCTTAGAGATATAATTTTAGCTTCATAAATTGATTGGTCATCAATTTTAATATCACCGGCGTCCTTATCATAAAATCGGGGTATAAGATTTAATAAGGATGATTTACCTGCACCGCTATGACCAACTAATGAAGTCATTTGGCCACCTTCTATAAAGATATCTATATCACTCAAAATTTCTCCCTCATTTTGGTTATATCTAAACTTAACTTTTTCAAATTTAATTTCACCTTTTTTGATTATAAGCTCTTTAGCATTTTCTATTTCTTTAATTTTATTTTCACTGTCAATTAATGGTATAACCCTTTTTGCTGCTTCTACTCCTTGATTAAGACTCATGTTCAATGTTGCTAAGGATCTCACTGGTTGATAAGCAAGCATCATTGCAGCTAAAAATGAGAAAAAGTTGTTTATACCAAGCTCTCCACTCATTATTAATTTTCCAGAATAATAAATTAGTATTGCAATCATAAATCCAGTTAGAGTCTCCATGATTGGAGATGCCCTTACTAAAATAGTTTCTATTTTAATTACTTTTTCTTTAAGATTATTTATAAACCTTTCAGTTCTAGCAAACTCGTATTTCTCTTTTTGAAAAATCTTTATGATTTTGTGATTTTTAAATATTTCAATTAAATACGAGCTTAACTCACCTGTTCTATCAGCAGCTTGTATTGTAACCTTTCCTATTCTTTTTCCAAGTGATCTAGCTGCAATAGTTGCCAAAGGAATCATGATTATTGCAAATAATGCAAGCTTCCAATTCTGATAAAACATTACAACAATAAGTCCGATCAAAGTAAAACTATCTTTAGTAAGATTTAAAATTACATTACTTACAAGTCTTGATATTAGTGTAACATCGAAAGTCAGATGGGAAATAAATTTACCCGTATGTTTTTTATCAATTATTTCAGTATCAGCGGTAATCAAAGATTTCATAACCTGCATTTGAATAATTTTTGTTACTTCTTGGGCAGTTCTTATTAAGATCGTTTTTGCAAAATATAACGAACCACCTTTAATAGAAAAGGCTAAGATAATTGCTACAGGTATAATTAAAATTAATTTTTCGTCTTTATCAATAAAAATTTTCTTAATCGCAGGATCTAATAACCATGCTATTGCTGCAGTACTGCCTGCGACTATCAATGAGAACATTACAGATAATAATATTTTTGGTAAAAACTTTCTCGTATATTCGTTATAAAGTCTTTTAATGATTGTTATATTTGTCATAAAATTAAATTAATTTTCCGATCAGAAGATTACAAAATATTAAAAGCCCAAAATAATTATTAGATTTAAAAATTTTTAACGATTTAGCATTATTATCTATATCCAAGTATTTTATTTGGTACAAAAATAAATGTATAACAGGTAAAAATAAAATCATATAAAAAATAAATTTAAATTCCATTAGATAGCCAATTATTACTAGAGATGTTACGGTTACTAAATAACATATGATTAAAAAATATTTTGGATTATTTTTGAATTTTATTGATGTAGATTTTACTCCTATAATTTCATCATCTTTTAAATCTTGGAATCCATAAATAGTGTCATAGCCTAATGTCCAAAATATGGCCCCAACATAGAAAACTAAAGGTATTATTGTTACATTATTTTGTATGGAGGACCATCCTAGAAGTAACCCGTAATTAAATGTAATGCCTAAGTATAATTGGGGCCAGTAAGTAAATCTTTTCATATAAGGGTAAGTAAAAGCTAGTGGCATAGATGCAATAGCTAATATAATTGTAAGTTTATTAAATTGAATCAATACAAGAAGTGCCATTAGACAAAGAAATAAAGAAAGCACTATTCCTTCAATAACAGTAATTTTACCAGAAGCAATCGGTCGATTTTTTGTTCTATCTACTTTAATATCAAATTTCCTGTCGACTATGTCGTTAATAATACATCCAGCTGATCTCATTAGTAAAGACCCTAAAAAAAATAAGAATGAATAAAAAATAAAAAGGTCAAAACCTTCATTAAAATCATATGCGATTGTCAAACCCCATAAGCAAGGCCAAAACAATAACATATAACCTATAGGTCGTTTTACTCTTGTTAAATCAATGAAACTTTGCAATTTTTTTGACATATTTTATTCGTAAATAACAAAGCAAATCAATTTTATCAAATCGAAACAGTATGAATATAGATTACACAGTTACTGCCCTAATGTTCCCAGCCATACCTCTGATAATGGCAGTATATAGCAATAGATTTCACACCTTAAGCAACCTGATAAGAAAAATCCATGACGAGTATGTTTTTGAAAAGCACACTCCTCCCGAGTGGAAAAGTCAATTAATTAATTTAAATAATAGGATAAGTGTTTTAAAATTCTCAATTTTATTTGCTGCTTTCGGATTTTTATTCAATATGGGAACTGTTTTTGCGTTATATTTAAATGAAGTTTTCTCTGCAAGGATTATATTTGCATCTTGTTGTTTATCTATGATGGTGTCAATAATTTTTTTTATAAGAGAAATCCAAATTTCTACAAAAGCACTTAAATTACATTTGTCTGATATGGATGTAAAATTTAAGGAGTAATTATTGCCGGGCCAATAATTTTCCTGCCCTCTAAGTCTACATGAGCTTGTACTATTTCATTTAATGAATATTTTTTAAAAATTTTAACAACTACTTTGTTTGATTTAATCATTTCGAACAACTTTGCTGAAGCTTCATCTAACTCTGCTCTAGTTGATGTGTAGTGGGCAATACTCGGTCTCGTTAAAAATAATCCTTTAGGTGCAATTAGCTTACCCACATCTAAGGGATCTAATTTACCTGAGGCATTACCGAAAGATACAAATGTCCCTCTCATTTTTAGACATGATAAAGATTTCTCCATCGTCACTTTGCCAACTCCATCATACACCACGGGAATTCCATTATTATTTGAAATTTTCATTACTTCTTTTTGAAAATCTTCTTTGTTGTAATTTATGACGTGTGAACAACCGTATAGTTTTGCATTTTCAATTTTTTCATCAGAGCCAACGGTTCCTATAACATTGCAACCAAGGCTTTTTGCCCACTGACAAAATATTTGTCCTACTCCACCAGCAGCAGCATGAAATAAAACCGTTTCACCAGATTTTGCAATGTAAGTTTTATGCAAAAGATAAAATGTTGTTAAACCTTTAGTCATAATCGCCGCAACAATTTCAAGATCAATTCCTTCAGGAACTTTAATTAAACTTTTAATGGGATAAATTCTGTGAGTTGCATAAGAACCAATTGGAGCAGCTGCATATGCTACTTTATCACCTTCTTTAAAACCATTAGTGTCTGGTCCAACTTTTTCAATTATTCCTGCACCTTCAAGTCCTATTCCAGAGGGTAATGGCACAGGATAAAGACCAGACCTATGGTATGTATCTATGTAGTTCAAACCAATAGCAACTTGCTTTATTAATACTTCACCAGATTTAGGATCAGAAAGTTTTATATCTCTTAATTCTAAAACTTCGGGTCCACCAGTTTTTTTAATTTCTGTGGCTTTCATTACTTTACAAAAGTTCCATTGTGAAAGTCATTTACCGCCTCAAGTATCTCTGATTTTGTGTTCATAACAAATGGACCGCCTCTTGCAATTTTTTCATTAATAGGTTTTCCTGAAATTAATAAAAATTTAGAATTAGAAACGGCTTTAATTTTTAGACTATTACCTTTTGAGAGCAAAATTAGATATGATCCTTTTAAATTTTTATGATCTATTTCTCCAATTTTTATCTCACCTTCTACTAGGTATATAAGAGAATTATGTGTTAAAGGTAATTCATAATTGAAATATTTGTACTTTTTTAATTCAACATCTAAATAAATTGGTTCAACATTGTGCCCTTTAACTGGCCCTTCAGCACTTTCAAATTTACCTGCAATTGTCTTAACCTTTTTATCTTCATCCTTATGAACCTGCATATCTTTCGAATTGATGTAAATATAATTAGGTTTAGACATTTTTAATTTTGCTGGCATATTAATCCATAATTGAAATCCCTGAAGTTTTCCTCCAGTCATAGCTGGCATTTCAGAATGAATTATGCCGCTTCCAGTTTTCATCCACTGAACATCGCCAGCTTTCATTTTACCTTTTGAACCTGTGCTGTCTTCATGTTCAAACTCTCCATGCAGCATGTAAGTTACAGTTTCAATTCCTCTATGCGGGTGAGCGGGAAAACCGCCAATATAATCTTCCCTATCCTCAGATCCGAATTCATCGAGCATAAGAAACGGATCATAGTAGTTAGGCTCGACCCCAATACTTCTTTTTAATTTTACTCCTGCTCCATCTGAAGAGAGTACAGGCTCGACAATTCTATCAACTTCAATTTGTTTCATTTATTTTTTCCTCATTTCATCAAAACTAAACTTTTTAGCACCATTTATCATAATAAATAAAAATCCTCCAGATAAAGCAACGTTTTTTAAAAAAGATGTTACTTGCATGTTATTTGAAAATTCAAGATGAAATATAAAAGCTGTACTTAAGCAGAACAAACCCAGCAAAGTTGCTGCAATTTTAGTTTTATAGCCTATAATTATTAGTATTGGTGCAGTTATCTCTAAAATTATTGTAGGGATTAAAAGATAACCAGCAATGTTGTAACTTTCCATCCACTCTATGGTTACGTCATAGTTTATTATTTTAAAATAACCATTTATTAAAAATAAAACAGAAATTAGAATTCTTGCGAGAAGGTCTAAATAATTGTGCATTTTTTGTATTTAAATTAAAGTTTTATAAAATCAATATTTTTTACATTTAAATATATGACAAATTAGTCACTTATATATTTCTATTTTTTCAATTTTTCTGCAATACAATTCATACCATGACCAAAATATATAGAAAAATAGATTAGTATAGGAGCCATATATCTTGAATTATTTGCCCAACCAAGTAAACCCAACATGTAAACTGAAGACAAGATAAGTAATATATTATGAGACACTGATATTCTTCTGAGAGAATAAAAGAAACCAATTACTACAATTGTATATAAGACTGTACTATACATTATTCTTAAAGGTAAATTAACTTTTTTATAATTACTTTTAAGATAATATTCAGGTTTTTTTTCATTCTCATTATGAAAAAATTCTAAAACATAAATGGGGTTTAATATCCCTGTTTGTAAAGTTCGCCATGCAATATATTTAAATGAGGTTACTGGATATTTTATTAGAGTTTGAATTGAAAAATCTTGTAGGTAATTGTAATAAATAATTCTGTCTTTTTCATTTTTGAGATTTATGTTGTTTTCCTTTACCCACTCAATTTTTTTGGTATCCACAATTTTTTTTGCGTCATAAGTGCTTATATTTTCTCCTTTACTTAAAATTATACTTGGAAAATATAAATGAAGAGTTATTTTTGAAGATGGAGGCATGAAGTAAAAAACTCCTGCTCTTTTATAATTTCCATAACCATTTAGCCCGATAATTGAAATATAAAAAATTAAAACAAATAAAAAAGGAATTATCGCTTTCGATTTTAATTTAACAACATAATAAATAAAAATTGGTATGATGTAATAGATTGCCACTAGTTTTTGCAAAAACATTAAACCAAGCAAAATTCCAATTAATATACTTTTATTTATCTTGCCAATATCATCTATCAATAGAGTTAACATCAAAATTTGCATCGTAAAAAAGATGGACTCAGTATGAAATGTAGAGTGAAAAAAAAATATTGTTGGCTCAAGAGATAAAAATAAAATTGTAAAAAAACAAGTCTTGATATCAAAATAATTTAATAGTTTTTTAAAAAATATTATTAATGAAAAGTAATATAATAAAGATTGTATAATCAAATAAAATATTTTTAAATTATCACTGCTTATTATTTTTTGATCCCAATTCTCAAATAGTTCATAATCAAAAATATAGGAATAAAGAGCGATTAATCTTGGAGGCAAATAAGATCTAAATATTTCTTTACCTGACTCAAAATAACCCTTTCCAGCTTCTAAATCATTTTTTATTGTTTGACCATCTATCCAGATATCTGGTATGTCACCTTTAATAATTCTATGATTTTCAATTTCATCTGTTGAAATTTCGTATTTATCATAATTTTTTATTATTAAAAAACTTGTAAAAATTGACACCAAAAATGCTGAAATAATAATAATATAAATATTTTTCTGAATTGACATTGTATAAAATTATTTTTCCCAAATAAATTTTTTGCTCCTACAAATTTTGTTAAGGTAATTTTTATCTCTAAGTGTATCCATTGGGTGCCAAAAACCTTCGTGCTTAAAAGCCATTAATTGACCATCTCTAGACAACTTTTGAAGAGGGCTCTTTTCAAAAATACAATTTTCTCTGTTATCAATGTAGTCAAAAACTTCTTTATTTAAAACAAAAAAACCACCGTTTATCCATCCTTCTTGCAATCTATCTTTTTCATTAAAACTTGAAACTTTATTTTTATTTAGCTTAATATTCCCAAATCTGGGCAATGGTCTAACAGCAGTTAGTGTTGCGATTTTTTTATGTTTATTGTGAAAATTAAGTAATTTTTTTAAATTAACATTTGAAACCCCGTCTCCATAGGTCATAAAAAATGTTTTCTCCTTTCCCAAAAATTTTTTGATTTTTTTTATTCTTGCACCAGTTTGAGTTTTTAGGCCT
>CACLQJ010000011.1 GCA_902609065.1 uncultured Pelagibacteraceae bacterium | reverse complement strand
ATTGGATTAGGTCGTTATAGTCCCGTTGCAGCTAGTGATTATAATGTCGGAACAAATCATACTTTGGGTACACTCGGCTCTGCAAAATTTGCCTCAGGATTAAATTTGAATGATTTTTTTAAAAAGATTAGTCGATTTACACTCAGCAAAAAAGGTATTGAAGTTATTGGTAAGCAAGCTATAACTCTTGCCGAGTATGAAAGTTTATATGCCCATGCACTTAGTATTAAGTCAAGACTTTAAATCATTGAGATTTTAAATGGTGAAAGAAAATACATTAGAGTTCTCTGGCGAAGTTGTTGAGCTGCTAAAAAACGCAATGTTTAGAGTTAAACTAACTAATGGTCATACAATTATTTGTCATAGTGCTGGAAAGATTAGAAAAAATAGAATTAGAATTCTTCAAGGTGATACTGTAAAAGTTAGTGTTAGTCCTTATGATCTTTCGCGTGGTATAATTGTTTTTAGAGGACAATAAGAACTTCCTTCTAAAATAAGCCTCGGTAGCTCAGGAGTAGAGCAGAGCCCTGAAAAGGCTTGTGTCGGAGGTGCGAATCCTTCCCGAGGCACCAACACCAAACATTGATCTTAAAGCTTGCAATAGTTTTCGAAATCTAATAACAAAGCGTAGCTATATATTAGCTAAAGTAAAACAACATAAAGAGAGTAAAAATGAGTCTAAAAGGTAAAGTAAAATGGTTTAATGGAAAAAAAGGTTATGGTTTCATTGAACGTGAAGATAAAGAAAAAGATGTATTCGTACATGCTTCAGCTGTAAGAGAAGCAGGTTTAAAATTTTTAAACGAAGGTGACGAACTTACATTTGAAGTTGAAGACGGAGAAAAAGGTCCTGCCGCAGTAAAACTGCAAAAAACCTCTTAATTCTAATTCAAATATTTTATAGGAGTACTACAGCTAACATAGCTGTATTATTCCTATGCATTGGGTATTGCATTTATATAAAAAAATGTTAATTAATCCATAATGATTAAAAAGGTTCAAAAAACTTGTAATTTTCACGGACATCATTTTCATGCTGGCTGCACGCTAGCAATTTAAGTATTTAATAAATTTAAAATTAATAAATATTAGTATAAAACAAAGATAGGAGCACGGGTAGCTCAGTTGGTTAGAGCAGCGGTTTGTGGAACCGAAGGTCGACAGTTCGAATCTGTCCCCGTGTACCAAAAAATGGAAAAACAAAAAAAAATAAAACCTCCAAAGGAATTACCTTCGGGTTTTGAAGACAGAAAAGAAAAAGAACTTCTAATCAGAGACTTTATAATTTCAAAGATTAAAGAAGTAATGGTTAAGTATGGTTTTCAATATCTTGAAACGCCAAGTTTTGAATATACTGAAAGTATAGGCAAGTTTTTACCTGATAAAGAGAGACCAGGAGAGGGTGTATTTTCTTTCAAAGACGAAAATAAGTGGCTATCGTTGCGTTATGATTTAACAGCTCCATTAGCAAGATATGTTGCAAAAAATTTTAATGAAATACCCAAACCATTTAAACGTTACCAATTAGGGACAGTATGGAGAAATGAAAAACCAGGACCGGGAAGATATAGAGAGTTTCTGCAATTTGATGCTGATTATGTTGGTACAAAAAATTTACAAGCAGATGCTGAATTATGCGTAATGATTTCAGAAATATTAGAAAATTGCGGCTTAACTAAAGATGATTATATTGTCAAAATATCATCTAGAAAAATTACTGATGAATTATTTAAAAAACTAGAAATTCAGTCTCAGGAAAAGATTTCTATAATTCTAAGAGCTTTAGATAAAATAGATAGGCTAGGATGGAATGAGGTAAAAAAATTGCTTAGTGACGGTAGAAAAGATAAGTCAGGAGATTATACAAAAGGAGCAGACTTAAACTATGATCAAATAAAAATTATTGAAAACGCATTAAATGTTAATTTGCCAGAGAGTGAGGATTTAAAACAAATAATAAGAATATTTAAAGATTATAAATTTAATAATTTTAAGTTTGACCCTTCTGTAATAAGAGGCTTAGAATATTATACAGGTCCGATATTTGAAGTTAATTTAAATTTCAATGTAAAAAATTTAAAAGGACAAGTTATTCAATTTGGTTCAATAGGTGGTGGAGGGAGATACGATAATTTGGTAAGTAATTTCGGTAATTTTGATTATCCAGCTACAGGTATATCAGTTGGATTAGATAGACTTGTTTTTGCGTTAATGCAAAAAAAAGAGTTTAATTTGAACGTTACTCGTCCAGTAATGATCTGTATTTTTGATCAAAATAATATGGAAAAATATATAGAAATATTAAAGAAACTTAGATCAGCAAGTATAAGCTCAGAAATTTATCCTGGTGAGGGAAAAATAAAAAAACAAATGGAGTATGCAAATAAAATAAGTTCACCTTGTGTAATTTTCTATGGAGATGAGGAAATAAAAAATTCAGAGGTTAAAATAAAAGATCTTAAAACGGCAAAAGAAATTAACGTTAAAATTGAAAATATGGTAAATGAAATCAAAAAATTACAATAAGGTTTTTAACATTCTTAAGCGTAAATATTTTAAGTATATCGAGCTAGATCCTGTTATTGAGTCAAAGTTTATACTCCAGCGATCAGGTGAAAATTTCAGAAAATATTTGTTTTCATTCTATAATTCAAATGGTCAAGAGTTATCATTAAGGCCTGACCTCACAATCTCTTCAGTAATAAGGTATGCACAAAGCAAATCTAGTAAAAAAGAAAAAGTTTTTTATACAGGTAGTGCATTTAGAAAGTCTTACAATAAAAAAAATGTTGTTGTTAGACAAATTGGTATGGAAATATTTTCATCTAAAAACGAAAATATTGATGATGAAGAAATTATAGATACCTCTTTGAGGATTTTAAAATCTTCTAGTTACAAAACTTCTAAATTGAATATTGGAAACTTTAAATTATTTGAACTCTTAATTAATAAATTGCAAATTCCAAAAAGATGGAAGCAAAGACTTATTAAGTTCTTTTGGAATGAGAAATACTTTTTAGAGCTTTTAAAAAGATTAGAAAGTAATTTAGATATTGACCCGGTGGCTGTAGCAGGAGATAAAAAAATGTATTTAAAAATGATAAAATTAAATCAGACAAAATTTATTAACGGCAGATCTTATAAAGAGATTATAAAAAGATTTGAGAGTAAAATTAATGATCCACGAAAGACTGAAACGGGAAGAAAAAGTGCGAGAATTATTAAAGAATTTCTTAAAATAAAATGTTCATTAAACAGCGCTCCAGGTATATTAAATAAGTTTTTTAAGAAGCATGACCTAAATATTTTTGTTAACAAAGATTTTTTCCCAATCAAAAATTTAAAAATTAAAGGAATGAAATTTGAGTTTTCCACAAGTATTGGAAGAGGTAAAGAGGTTGAGTTTTACAATTCCTTAATATTTTCTTTAGATGTTAAAAAAAAAAATAAATTTGTTAGTCTTATATCTGGCGGTAGGTTTGATGAATTAACATCAAAATTTTTAGGTCTAAAAAAAGTACCTGCTGTGGGTGCTGCAGTTAATCTCGCAAATTATGAATAAGGAAAAAATAAATATTGGAATTGTTTCAAAGGGAAGATTGAAAAACTTCACTGAAGATCTATTAAAGAAAAAAAAATTAAAAATTTTCTCTGAAAGGGGAGAAAGAGATTTATTTGGTAAAATTAAAGGTAAGTCAAATATAAGAGTATTATTTTTACACGCTCGTGAAATAGTTGATCAATTATCAATTGGGAATTTAGATATAGGAATTAGTGGGTATGATCTTTTAAAAGAATCAGAGATTAATATTCAAAAAAAAATTAATTTGGTTAAAAGGCTTCCATTTGGTTTCGCTAATTTAGTGCTTGCTGTTAGAGAGGAAAATATTGATCTTTTCACAACCCTAGATTTAGATGAGGTGGCGGATGAATTTAGAAAAAAAAATAAAACCTTAATAAGAATTGGCACTAAATACCCAAATTTAACGAGATCATTTCTATATGAGAGGGGTGTAACAAACTTTCAAATTGTTAAGTCTTTAGGAGCCACAGAACTTATGCCTGTTATAGGGACCGCAGAATTCATAAGTGACATAACCTCTTCAGGGCAAACTTTAAAAGCTAACAAATTAAGAATATTAAATGATGGAGTAATATTGAGATCACAAGCCTGTATTTTTACCTCAAAAATAAGTCAGAAAAAAAAGGGTTTAAAAAATCTTATCAAATTACTTTCCAAATAACTTATCTTTCCAATAGCTTAGTATAATTTTGATCACATCGATGTTTCTGCACATTAAATACATTGAAATAATTAAACCAACTACAATTATAAATTTAATTGATAAGATTATATCCATGCTACTAAAAGTTATTTAGTATATACTATGAGTTAATGGAATCACTAATATTATATATTATTTTATTTATAACCATTTTAATTGGTTCATATTTAATTTTTAAAATCAACAGTATCCAAAAAAACATTAAAAATGAAAATAGTAGTGAGGATATTAATTCACTAAAAGAATCTATAAATACTCAGATGAATAGTGTTTCTTCTTCACTCAATACACAGATGGCAAGCATGTCTTCATCTTTTAACAATTTATCAAAAGATGTTACAAAAGATATGACACAAGCACTTACATCAGTTAATGAAAAAGTTGCAGCTTTTAATATTCAAGTTGAGGATTTAAATAAAAGTCAAATGGGTATTAACAAGATACTAGCAGGAGTTAAAAAGTTTGGAACTTTGGCTGAATTTAGCTTAGGATCTTTATTACAAGATCTTCTTCCAGCATCTCAATATTACTCAAATGTTAAAACGAATGATGATAGTGGAGAAAATGTTGAGTTTGCTATTAAACTCCAAGGTGGTGTTATGGTTCCAGTTGACAGTCATTTCCCAGTTGAAAAATTTAACGCGATACAAGACGCTTTTAAAAATGAGGATAAAAAAGCAGCAGCAGAAGCTAGAAAAAATTTAGCAAGAGCCTTTAGAGATAAAGCTAAATCAATAAATGACAAATATATAAATCCACCAAAGACAACAGATTTTGCAATTGTGTATGCTCCAACTGAAAGTTTATTTTCAGAATTAAGTTCATATCAAGATCCAACAACAAAAGAGTTATTGACCCAAGAATTGATGAAAAAATATAAAGTTGTTATTTTAGGACCAAATACATTATCAGCATATCTACAGTCGTTACATATGGGTTTTCAAACTCTAAAAGTACAAAAGCATGCTACAGAAATTTATGATCATTTAAAAACAATCAGTACTAGATTTTCTAGCCATTTTGACAGTATATATAAATTAAGAAAAAAATTAGAGGAAGCGATGGCAGTTGTAGATAGTTTTGGTAAAGATGCCAGATCAATTACCAGAACTCTTGAAAATATTAAAGATCCTGAACAAGTAGAAAATGCTCTTAAAAATCAGAATGTAGAAAAATTTATCGAAGCTGCAAAACAAGCTAAAAATTAGTTTCATTTTAAACATAAATCGAAATATAAAAGATAGAATGAAGTGGAATACAAAGTTTAATTATCCAAGATCCTCAAGGTCTAACGAAGACGGAATGAGAAAGTATTTATCAGGTGATGAAAAATATCCAAGCGTAACAAGTATATTAAGTTCAACAAAATCTGAGGAAGACAAAGCATCTTTAGAATTATGGAAACAAAGAGTAGGGTATAAAGAGGCAAATAGAATAAAAAATGATGCATCTAGAAGAGGAACATCTCTTCATTCTTATATTGAGGATTATTTAAGAGGAAGAGTTAACGACAGTTTTTTTGAAAGCAATGAGCAGTATAAAAATATGGCAAAGGTCATCATTGAAAATGGTATTAAAGGTAAGTTAGACGAAATTTATGGAATGGAGGCAACTCTTATTAATCCAAATGATAAATATGCCGGGACCGCAGACCTAATTGGAATTTATAAAGGAAACGAAACTATTATTGATTTCAAACAAGCGAATAGACCAAAAAAAGCTGATTATATTCAAGATTATTTTTTACAACTTGGAGCTTATACGTTAGCTCATAATGTTGTTTATAAAACAAATATTACATTAGGAGTTATTTTATTATGCACTGTGGATAACTTGTTTCAGGATTTTATAATTGAAGGTCCTGAATTGCAAATGTATCAAAATTTATTTCTTGGAAGATTAAAAATTTTTAATGAACTTAAGAATTCAGCTTGACTTTAAACTTATGTTAACTAAAAGAGATACATTAACTTAATGCTAATTGTTTATATGCGAATAGTTAAGTTCTTTAAAACTTCAAATATTCCTCAAAACAAAGCTAATAAAAGGTAAGTATGAATTTAGCTATATGGGACATAGAAAGCTCAAGTGCAAGTACAGATTTTGGAAGCATAATTGAGATAGGGGGAATATTAGTTGATGAAAACTTCAAAGAAAAAGACAGATTTAATTTAAGATGCAGATTACCTGAGGGTGAAATACCTCAAGCAATGGCATTAATAGTAAATAAAACAAGTATTAAGCAGCTTACGCAAGTAAATTTAAGTCACTATCAAATGTTGGGAGAAATAGAAAAAATTTTTAAAAAATGGAGCCCAGCAATTTTTTTAGGCTGGTCTAACATTGGTTTTGATGATGAAATGATAAGAAAGGAATTTTTTAAAGGAATTAGATATCCTTACATCACCAATGCTTCACCAAACAAACGTCATGATGGAATTAATATTGCTCGAGCCGCTTATGCTGTAGATCAAAACGTGCTTGAGACAGAAATTAATGAAAAAAATAACCCAGTATTTAAATTAGCTTCTTTGAGTAAAATGAATGGGTTCGACTCAGCTGGAGCTCACTCTGCATTATTTGATGCAAGTCTGACTGCTAAAGTTCTTGGTTTGGTAAAAAAAAAACAACCAGAAACATGGAATGAGTTTTTGAGAACATCAAATAAAATAGACACCGAAACAATTATTAAAAAAGAAAATATCCTTACTCTTAATGAATATTTTTACGGCAAAAGTAGATTATATTTAGTAAGCCCCCTCCATCCAAAATATTGCATTCATCCAATATATCAATGGGGTCAAGCAGTAGATTTAAGAGTTGATGTGGAACCTTTATTAAAAATGTCAGTAAATGAGTTAAAAATAGAAATGAAGAAAACCCCTAAATTTTTAAGAACCATAAGATCAAATAAAGCTCCTATTGTACTTGATAAAAAATACGGAATGAAAGTAGAGCCCTATAACGCCATGGATATAGAATTAATTAACAAAAGATCTAAAATGATTAAAGAAAATGAGGGTTTTTCACAAAATATATTAACAGCATTAAGAGAAATTGCAGAAGATAAAGAACAATCAAAAAATCAAGAGGATGTATATGCAGAGGAGAGTATTTATAAAAAGTTCACATCAAATAAAGATACAGCATTATTTCCTGCGTGGCATGCAGCGGACTGGAAAGATAAACTAAAACTTCTGTCAAAATTTGAAGATGAGAGGTTACATGGTTTTGGTAAGAAAATTATTTTTCAGGAAGCGCCAGAGGTTTTACCCCAAGATATAAGAAAAAAAATAGAACATGGTATTGCAAAGAGAATACTAAGCAATGGTAAAGAAAAATGGTGGACAGTCTCTACTTGTTTTACTGAAATTGACACTCTGAGAGATAAATATTCAGATCAAAATGATGAGGAAAAACTTAAATTTTTAGATGAATTAAATGATCATGTTATGTCAATACAAAAAAAATATGAAAATGTTTAATGTGGATAATATTAAAATACTAAAATTATATATTGATTATAAATTAAATTTTTATATATAAGAATTATGCCTACAGTTAAATCCACAGATGAAACTTTTGAAAAAATGATCAAAGACAATAAAATTGTTGTTACAGATTTTTGGGCATCTTGGTGTAATCCATGTTTAATGATTGCTCCTCATCTTGAGGCAATTTCTGATGAAATGAAAGAAGTTATTGTAGCTAAACATAACATTGACGAAGAACCAAATACTCCAACTAAGTTTGGAGTTAGGGGTATTCCAACAATGTTATTGTTTAAAGATGGAGAATTAGCAAGCACAAAAGTCGGAGCTACTACAAAATCTAATATTCAAGATTGGATTAAAGAAAATCTTTAATTTAAACTCAATACTTCCCCAGCCAAATATAAAGATCCTGTTATTAATAAAATATCCCCTTCTTTTAAGTTTATGGATTTAATTGCCTCTAATATATTAGGTTGATATTTTACGTTTGGTAAATTCTTAAATTTTTTCATTAAATCTTTTCCACTTATTGAATTTGGTTGATTTGGAATATCTACCGTTGTTAAAGATGAAATATTTTTAAAGTAACTTATATATTTTTCATGATGTTTGTTTGCCATCATTCCAACCACCACATGTTTGTTACAATTTAAGCTTTGAAGATAATTATTTAAAGACTTACTACCATTTTCGTTATGGCTACCATCAACAATTAGCCTATTGTTTTTAACCAATTTTTTTAATTTTCCAGATTTTATTTCTTGAAGTCTAGCTAAGGACTGTAGGTTTGTTATTCCATTTTTAATATTTACTTCTGTAATATCAAACTTTAGATTTCTCAGAGCAGATATTGCAGTTGATATATTTTCTAACTGAAATTGGCCAAGTAAATTTGGCATTGGTAATTTTAATTTACCAAATTTGTCCTCGTAGTAAAAATAATCATTTTCATTAACTAAAAAGCTGTAATCATCATTAAAAAAAACTTTATTAGAATTATTTTTTGAAATTACATTTTTTATGCACTCCATAATTTCATTTGAGCTTTGTTTTGCAACAATAATATTTGATTTTAATAATGAAGAAGTTTTTTCAAATATGATTTTTTCAATTGTTCTCTCATTATCAGGTAGCCAATCCAAGTGATCTAAACTAATTGAGGTTATGATACTAGCAATATTTTTTTCCAATACATTGGTAGCATCAAACCTGTGGAATAACCCAGCTTCTATAAGATTAATATTGTCAGGAAATTTAGAAGCTTTATAAAAATAACAAGCAGTTAGTATTTCAAAATATGTTATTTTTTCATTGTCATTTATATTTTCAACTTCTTCAAATAAATCCACCAATTCTTCATCATTAATTTCTTTATTATCAAAAACAAATCTCTCATTTATTTTTAAAATATGAGGACTTGTATAAACATTACATTTTATATTTGCTGATTTTAAAATTGAAAAAATTGCATTTATTGTACTATTCTTTCCATTAGTTCCTACTACAGTAATAGATTTGATCTTATCTTGGGGATTTCCAAGTTTGTGTAAGAGATTTTTAATACGAACTAAATTAAGATCAATTTCTTTAGGATGCAGCCTTTGTAATCTGCTCAATATTTTCTGAAGTTTCATTATTTGCTGTTAAATTTACCTCAGTATTTTTGTTAAGCAATATAGATAATATGTTACCAATCTCTGCTGCCAAATCTCCTCTATGTATTACTTTATCTATAAAACCATGTTTTTCTAAAAATTCAACACTTTGAAAATCACTCGGTAATTCCTCTTTCACAGTTGCCTGTACAACTCTGCGACCAGCAAAAGCACAAAGTGCACCTAACTCTCCAAATATGACATCGGCTGTCATTCCGTAACTTGCTGAAATTCCTCCAGCACAAGGATCTACAATACAAACTATGTAAGGTAATTTAGATTTTTTTAGTTCATTAATTGCAATTGTTGTTTTACCCATTCCAGCTGTGAGACTGACTGCGGAAGCCATCATTCTCATTCCTCCACCACTACAAAAATTTACAAAAGGAATTCTATTATCTATTGCATTTTGGACCGCATAAACTATTGCCTCTGACTCCGCTAAAGATACAGACCCTCCTAAAAATTCAAAATTCGATGCAGCAGCTACTACTTCAATGTTATTTATTTTTCCTTTAGCCACCATTATTGCACAGTCCTGCCCAGTTTTTTTCTTTGCATCTGATAGTCTTTCTTTATAAGGCTTTACATCTTTCCAGTTTAAAGGATTTTCATTCCCAGGTATTGGTGTTTTTATAATTTCATAATTATCTTTACCAAAAAAAATATCAAACCTTTGCAAACAGTTTATTCTGTGATGCTTTCCACACGCATTGCAAACCCAAGAATTGTTCTCTAAATCTTTTTTTAAAATTGGGCCGGTACAACAACTAGTCCACTCTGAATTTTCCACTTCTTCTTTAGTTGGGAACTTTTTTTTAAAATTTATTTTAATTCTTTGTCCTAAATGTTTAATTTTTTTAATCCAATTCATATTATTTTTTTCTTTAAATTTTTTACTAATTTACTTACATTTGTGACAGGATTTTGTCTATTGTTTAAACTTCTCGTAATTTCATTGCAAATTGCACTACCTACCACCAATCCATCTGCACATCTAAATTTTCCAATTGTTTTTTCGGTGATTCCAAATCCAATCACAGTCTGTTTTTTTGGATTTATTTTTTTGATTTTGTTATAATTTTTAAGTATTTCCTTAGGTGTCACTTTTAATTTACCCCCTGTAGTACTTAGCATCGAAATAAAATAATTCATCTGATGAGAGTCTTTAATAATTTTCTTAAGTCTTTTATTTGTGGTTGTTGGTGATAATAGCTGAACAAAATATATTGATTTTTTTTTACATTTATTTGCAAAATTTTTATTTTCTGGCCAAGGTAAATCTACGACTATCAATCCATTAACACCAGAAGTTTTACATTTTTTTATGTAGTCGTTTTCACCATACTGAAAAATCATATTATAGTAACCCATTAATATTACTGGTTTATTTTTGTTTGATTTTTTAAATTCTTTAATAATATTAAAAATATCGTTAATTTTAATTCCATTCTTTATAGCTCTATATGCACTGGTTTGAATTTGGCTACCATCTGCAACTGGAGTATTATGTGGAACTCCAACCTCCAGAATATCAACATTTTCAGATATTGATTTTAGAATATTTAAGGATTGTTTTTTTGATCCATCACCTGCAACAGTATATGTTAACAAAGCAGGCCTATTTTCTTTTTTTGCTATTTTAAATGCAGTGCTAATTGGATTTAACATATTTTTTTCCTAATCTTTGCTCTAAAATTTCCTTATCTTTGTAAGCATCCCCGCAGCTATTAACTACTACTATTGTATCTTTACTAAATTTTTTTGACTCACTTATTGCAACAAAGAATGCGTGACTTGGTTCTAAAGAGGGTCTCAATTTCTCAAATTTTGTTACTAGCTTGTAAGCTTTCAAAGCATCCTCATCACTCGCTGAAGTATATCTAGCTCTCTTTGTATCTTTTAAAAAACAATGAAGAGGAGAAATTCCAGGATAATCAAGTCCAGCAGAAATTGATTCAGTTTCTTCAATTTGTCCTTCTGAATTTTGATTAACATACTGAGCTGCGCCATGAAGAATTCCAATTTTTGAACCGTAAGTCAAAGGTGCAGCATGCTTCTTGCTCTTTGCAGGTCCGCCAGCCTCCACACCAATAAATTCACACTGCTTTTTGTTATAATCCATAAACTCATTCCAGAAACCGAAACTCGAACTTCCACCACCTACACAATTATAAAGTTTAAGTTTTTTTGGGACTGATCCAAACTCCTCAACTAGTTGTATTTTAAGTTCTCTTGATATTTGACTTGTGCTCCATCCACAAATTCTAACAAAAACAGCTGGTCCTACTGTGCTACCTACGCACATTGATGTTGTATCACAATTAGCAACCCAGAATCTCATACACTCTGAAACAGCATCTACAAGTGTTTTGCTTCCTGAATAAACTGGAATTATCTCAGCTCCATTTTTTTTAATAGCCTTAACATTAGGTTGTTGTCTTGCAATATCTTTTGCACCCATGAAAATTTTACACTTAAGGCCAAACTTCTTTGCGGCCATACTCAACATTTTACCTGCATAACCTGCCCCGGTATCTCCACATATAAACTTTTTACCAGAACGTTTAGCTAGCAAACAATGAACTGTAGCGTTGTAGATCTTGTGAGCTCCTCCATTTGCATCTGACACAACTTTAGAATAAATTTGAGCTCCACCAACATGCTTTGTTAAATTTTCTAATTTTATAAATCTAGTTGGGGTACCTATCCAATTTTTGAAATATCTGTCTCTTTCAGCAATAAATTTTTTATCTTTTTTGAGATTATTAAAAAGAATTTCTAAATCTTCGATTGGTTTTTTTAATGTTTCGGGAACAAAATTTCCACCAAACTTACCCCCCCAAAATCCAAGTTTATTACCCTGATCAATTAATGGAATTCCCTTTCTAAGTTTCATATCTTTTAAACAAGTTTAACAATTTATTAATTTTATTTATATCTTTTTTTCCATTCTCATCTTCAATTGCCCCACTAAGGTCAATTATGAAGTCTTTATTTTTAAATTTTGGAATATCATCTATTTGTATATTTCCTGCAATCATTTTATTCATTTTATGAGGCACCTCGTGTAGTAGGCTATGATCAAAACTTTCAGATTTATGGTAACCCTTTGAATCGAATAGAATTATATCTGAGATACCTAAGTAATCTTTATATTTAATAACATCATTTTTACAAGAAACAGTAATTGCACTAATTATTTTGATTTTATATTTTAATTTAATTTCTCTAGTTCTCTCAGAATTTACGTCGTATAATTGATAGTAGTCAAAATTTAAATTTTTAATTTTTCCTAATAATTTGTCATCTGGGTTTACAAGTACAGAGACAAAACTTACATTTTTTTTGTCTACATTAATTAAATTTTTTAGTTTTTTATATTCAATAAATCTTTTACTTTTTTTGTAATTTGTTATGAAGCCTATCATAGTAGGTCTTTGATTATGATTTAATATATAATTTAAAGTTTTAGGATCTGAGATACCGCAAATTTTTAAACCTTTGATCATCGATTTAATTGATCAATTAATTTTTTGATATTTTTTTTGATGTTACCTTTGGTTATATCTCTACCTATCACAAGCCAATCAGCACCATTTGCAATGGCCTTTTTTGGGGTTAAAGTTCTCTTTTGATCATTTGTTTTTAGACTAAATCTTATACCAGGTGTAATTATTTCTTTTTTAAATACTTTTTTTACTAATTTTACCTCTTGTGCACTACAAACGATAGCATCAAGTTTCGCTTTGCTAGCCAATCTTGCTTGATGAAGAACTAATTTTTTAACATCCTTGTCAAATCCAATCTCCCTTAAAGCCTTATTGTTCAACGAGGTTAATATAGTTACACCTACTATTTTAATTTTACCTGAGGCTTTTTTTGCAGCTTTAAGAGCCTCTAAACCTGAGCTTATGTGCATCGTTAAATAATTAATTTTTAAATCTTTAATTGCATTAATAGCTGATGAACAGGTATTTGGAATATCATGAAGTTTAAGGTCAGCAAAAATTATCTTATTTCTGATTTTTGAAACATAAGTCCTACCAGTTTTAGAATTTAAAAATTCAAGACCAAATTTGTATCCAATTTTTATTTTGGAATTATTAGTCTTGCTAATTATTTCTCTGATTTTTTCAATTTTTGTAGTATCGCATGCTACAAAAATTTTAATTTTTTTCATTAATTACTTTTTGCCAATTTTTTGAAATTTTAAATTTTATTAATTTTCTATCTGGAACAAATACTTTCTGATTATTTCTCGGATCTCTCGCATATCTTGACTTAGCTTTCTTTGTTTCGAAAATAATGGTATCTCTTAGTTCAATTCTTTCGCTCTTTTTTAAGGAGTCTTTTATATTTTCTAAAATAATATCGATAACTCTTGATAGATCTCTTTTGACAAAATTTGGGAAATTAAGTGATAATTGTTTTAAAATATCTGACCTATTATTTGACAACTTTTTTATTTTTTATTTTTTATTTTTATCTTTTTCGCTTAATTTATCAGATAAATTTGCAAAAGGTAAAGATTTCCCAGAAGATAAATCCCCGTAATTTTTAATAGCTATTTCGTTATTTATTTCCTCTACTCTTTTAATACTTAAAGAAACTTTACGCTTTTCGAGAGATATCTCAGTTATTGCGCAGTCTATAACGTCAGAAACTGTAAAACGTTCTGCTCTTGCATCAGCATTTTCTATAGCTATTTGGTTTTTCTTTATAAATATTTCTAATTCTGACCCTTCAGGCTTAACAATTAAACCTTTTTTATCAACTGATACTACTCTAGTAGTAAGGATGTCATCAATTTTTTTGTTCTCCCAGAAACTCATAGGATCTTGTTCGAGCGCTTTTTTACTAACTAATATTTTGTTATTTTCCACCGATATATCTACAATTTTTACTCTAATTTTCTCCCCTTTTTTAAAATTACTTAATTGCTCCTTAAAGTTTCCAGTCCAACTTATTTGATTTTGATGAAGGAAAGCATCTACATTTACCTCAGGGAGCTTAACTATTAAACCACTTTCGTTTTTATCAACAACGGTAACCTCTATTGATGTATCTAGTCCAAATTTACTTTTCGCTAATTCATAGGGGTTATCTTGAGTTAGTTTATAAGATATTGATATTCTTTGATTGTCTTTATCAATTGAGATAATTTGAGCTTTAATTCTTTGTCCAACTTTAAAATAATTTTTAGGAAACGGATTTTTTTCAGTCCATGATATTTGTGATTGATGTAATAGGGCGACCAAAGAGTCCTCTAGCTCACAGAATAAACCATAAGCAAGTACTTTTTTTACAAGGACTTCGTAATTTTCGCCCACTTTATAATTATCAATGTTATCAAATGGATTTTTTAATAATGCTTTTATACTTACCCCTATTTGAAGTTTTTTTTCATCTTTGCTTATTACTTCCACAGGAATTTTTGACCCCACTTCAAACATATCGTTTAAATTTTCAATTCTTTGATAACTACAACAAGAGGAGTGGCAAAGAGCATCTAATTCACCATTTATTTCAAAAAACAATCCCCAATCAGTAATACTTTTTATAATTGCATCATCGACTCTATCTCCAATATTATATTTCTCAAAAATTTTAATCTTGTCACCTTTTTTGTTTTCACTAATGAGCTCTCTTCTAGAACAGCATAAATTTGCTCTTTTTCTATCTGCCTGAATAATTTTTACATCCATCTCGGAATTTATTACATTAGTAGTTTCTTTTGTTGGTCTTGATGAAAGTTGAGATGCAGGCATAAATAACAAGTGTTTGGTGTCTATTTCCTCACATACAAAACCACCTTTAATTTTATTTTTAATCTTAATTTTAATTATTTCGTTATTTTCATATTTTTTTAGCAATGTTTCCCAACCCTCAATTTTTTTAGCTTTAGATGCTGATACTACTATTTCACCATTTCTAGATTCTAAATTTTCCACTACTATTTTTAATTTTGATCCCTCTTTCAGTTTGTCCAACAAATTTATCTCTTTAATCTCGTTAATATCAATGGCTGGCTCAGATTTAAGCTGATCTAAATAGACCCAGCAATATTTTTGAGAAATTTTTGTAACAGTAGCTTCGTATATTTTTCCTTCTTCTATTTTAATTTTTGATTGGTTGTTTAATAGATTGGCAAATTCCTTTTCATTTGCAGATGTAATTTCTTTATATATTTCCATTCAAGTAACTATAAATTATTTTAGAAAAATCTTTTATTTAAAAAATACTTAATAATCAAGATATGATTCTTAATTTTTACGTATATTTACACAATTTTTCTCAATTTATATATCTATTATCAATCTTAGCACCCAATTTTTTTAACAGCATCAAAAAATTTGGGAATGATGAATTAATTGAATTTTTGTCATAAATCTTAAAATTACCACCCAAAGTAAGTGCAGCAATACACGACATCATGAATACCCTATGATCTTTTAAATAATTTTTAATTATAATTTGTTTATTAATACAAAGTTCTGGATTACCGTAAATTTTAAGACTGTCAAATTTTTCTTCAATCTTAATCCCAATAGATTTTAAAAATTTCGCACCTATTTTTAATCTATCACTTTCTTTTTGTCTAAGTTCGCTAATTCCTGTAAATGTTGATACACCCTTAGCTTTTGCACACACTAAAAAAATAATTAAAAATTCATCTATGGTTTTTGTATTAAATGATCTTGGACATTTTATACCAATCAAATTTTTACTACTAACTACCTCAATGTCTGCTAATCTTTCACCTTTATAATTCCTAAGATTAGAAATTTTTATTTTAGCCCCCATTTTTCTTAAAATCTCTATTACGCCTGTTCTTGACTTATTAAAATTTACGTTTTTTATTTTAAGGGTAGATTTATTTGACAGAATTGTAAGAACTATAAAAAAAGCCGCTGAACTAATGTCACCTGGAATTTTGTAATTAAAATTCTTATAATTTTTTTTACCTATTATCTTGATAATTTCAAAATTACTTTTTTTCTTTGACTTTAAATTAATATTTAAACAATTTTTCATCATTAGTTCGGTGTGATTTCTAGAAAACTTGCTTTTTATGATTGTTTGTCCAGGCGTATTTAAAGCAGCTATTAGTATTGCACTTTTAACTTGCGCACTACCCTTGACTTCATTGTAACTAATTGGCCTTAAATATCTTGACCCCATTATAGTTAAAGGTAGCTTATTATTTTTTGTTTTAATTTTAACACCAAATAATTTTAATGGTTTTACTATTCTAGAAAAATCTCTTTTAGATAAACTTTTGTCACCTATAACTTTGACATATTTTACATTGCCCGCCAAAGAACCACAAAGTAATCTAGCAAATGTCCCAGAATTGCCTGCATTTATTTTTAAATTATTTTTATGCTCAAAACCATTTAAGCCTACTCCATTAATCTCATAATAGTCATCTCTTTTAATTATCTTTACTCCTAGTTTTCTCATGGAAATAATTGCATTCAACACGTCTTCAGACTCTAGTAAATTAAATGCTTTAGATTTTCCTAATGCTTGGGAAGCTAATAATATCCATCTTATAGATAAAGATTTGTCCCCGGGTATATCTAAGACTTTGTTGAATCGAGGGATCAAAGAATTTATTAATACACAATTCTTCATTTAATTAATTAATATTAAATGTTTCCCCGAAGTAAAAGCTTTTAGCTTCTTCATTATTAATTAGATCCTTAGGTGCTCCCTGAGCAATAATTTTTTTGTTTGCTAAAACCACCGCACGATCTGAAATTTTTAACAGATCTCTAGCTGCATGATCAGATATTACGCAGCATCTATTATTATCCTCAGTTTGCAAATTTACTATTGTTTCTTGTAAATAATTTGTTGACATTAAATCAAGCCCTTGAAAGGGTTCATCCATCAAAACGATTTTTGGATTAGATAATAAAGCCATAGCAATTGAAACTCTTTTTTTTTGTCCTCCAGACAAATACTTAGCTTTAATATTTTTAACAGCATCTAATTCAAACTTACCAATCATTTTTTCTACTTTAAAAGTTATTTCTTTTTTTTCTTTAATCACCAAATCTGCAATTGCATTCAGGTTTTGATAACAAGTTAAATCAGCAAATATACCTCCAGACTGTGGAACAATGCTTACTCCAAATTCTAAAGCTCTTTGGTAAATTGGAAAACTATTTACTTTTTTTTTATTTATAAAAATATCCCCATAATCTGGTTTTAATAATCCAATGATAATATTAAAAATAGTCGACTTACCCACTCCATTAGGTCCAAGTAAACCACAAATCTCTCCCTCTCTTATTGTAAGGGATATATTATCTAAAATTTGTCTCTTATTAAATGATAAAGAAATATTTTTTAGTTCAATTTTAGGTCTTTCTTCTTTAAATTTCGTAATATAGAATTTTTTAACAATACCCATATTATTTATAATTAATTTGAACTCTTTGATTATTATTATACATATTTATACTTAAATTTTTAGTCACTATGTCAAAATCAATTTTATCTGCTTTTAGTTTCATATTATTATTATAAATTTCTTTTATATTATATAGAGTTACAGAATTACTATTATACATTAAATCTAAATTTTCTGAGTAAATTTTTATATCTTCATGGGAAATATACACATTTTCGTAAAATTTTGTGTCAAAATCATTTTTGTTATGAATAGCATAATCAGAAGTAATCAATATTGGGGGTTTATTTTTTAAAATAATTTTGGCTGATACGTCCATAAGTTTTATTAATTCCTCATTTTTTGGCGATATCTCAGCTGACTTAGAGTTAATTAAATATTCATTTCCTAAGGCGTCAAAGGATTTGTATTTTAAATTTATTATTAAATTTTTTTCACTCGAGGGAAATTTATTATTTTGTAAATTTTCGTTTATTATAACTTTATCTTCATTTTTTATAACTTGATCATCTTCTTGAAAATAAGTCTTTTTACTAAAAAATTGTTTGTAAACAGCATAAACAGATAAAACACAAACTATTAAAAGACCAAACTGTATATAAGATTTCTTCATTTATTGAATATTTGCACTTAGAATGTGATGAATATGCAATATACCTATGGTTCTTCTTTTGTTGTTATTTTTGTGGACACATAAGCTTGTAATTCTATTTTCAGACATGATTGATAGACTTTTTACTGCTAGTGTATCTTTATCTACTGATAAAGGATTTTTTGTCATGACATTTTTAACTTTTAAACTTAAAATACTCTTATTTTGTTGATTAGCTCTTCTTAATTGACCGTCGGTGATGATACCTGTTGTTAATTTCTCTTTATTAATAGCAATTAGTATCCCTAATTTCTTTTTTGTAATTAAATTTATTGCACTCTTCATATTGCTGTTTTCGTTAATAAAGGGTATGCCATTTCTTGATATCATAAGGTCTTCAGTTGTCTTAAGTTGGCTGCCAATGCTTCCATGAGGATGAAGTAATTTATATTTTTTTTTGCTAAATTTTTTTTTATTTAACGCTGCGATAGCTAAACAATCACCAAGTGCAATTTGCTCAGTCGTGCTGCTTGTTGGTACAATGCTAAGACCAGCCTCTTTTACTTCTGGTATTAATAGCTTTATATCAGAGGCATTATATAAAACTGAATTTTTTTTTGAAGTAATACCTATTAAATTTATTTTATTTCTATTTGCATATTGTATTAATGGTTTTAATTCTTCTGTATTTCCTGAATTACTAATTATAATTAAAACATCTTTTATTGAGATGCTTCCTAAATCGCCGTGAGAACATTCATTTGCATTAATTGAAAAGGAAGCACAACCAATTGAAGATAAGGTGCTACTTACTTTTGACGCTATCAAAAAACTTTTGCCAACACCACAAATTACAACTTTAGATTTACAATTTACTATTGCATTTACAGCATCATCAAATATTTTGTTAATTGAATTTCTCAATTTTTTTAAAGCCAAAATTTCTAAGTCCAAAACATTCTTAGCAATTTTTCTAGAGTTACTGTTTTTCATTTAATGATCAAATGTTGAAATTTTGTATCCTCTTATTTCCATCTCTACTAAAGTTGGTATCATTTTGACACATTTATTGTAAAGATTTAATCTATCTTCTCTTTTAAGCATACTTATTAATTTGTCTTTTATCTGGAACAAATATTGGGTATCTTGAGCTGCGTACCTAATTTGTTTTTCCGTTAAATTTGGATCACCCCAATCGCTTTGTTGCTCCTTTTTAGAAATATCTTTTCCACAAATCTCTTTAACTAAATCCTTATATCCATGATACTGACTTGCTGTTCTTGCTATTTTAGAGGCAAGCTTAGTACAAAAAATATTTTTAGGCTCAACATTTAGGTGGTATCTAAGCCACAGTAGATCTTGTCTTGCGTAATGCATTATAAACTCTGCATTGGAGTTTGATAAAAAATTAGTTAAATTAGGAGCTTTAAAAGTGTCACGATTTAACTTTATCAAATAAAAATTATCACTCTTCAAACCTATTTGCACAAGTGTTAATGGATCTCTGCCTAAAACTAAGCCAAGGGCCTCATTATCAAGTGCGACTACTTTTTCTCCAGATAGATCTAAATCTGAAGGTAAATCGTCATTATATATTTTGATATTCATTTTTAATTTATATATATAAATTCATAACAATATTGTCTAACAAATGGTTAAAAAAAAAATATTAATTTTTGGTGCAACAGGGCAAATTGGTAGGCACTTAATAAGGAAATTAACCAAAAATAATTATAAAGTTATATGTCAAACCAGGAATGCACATAAAGCTATATTTCTTAAAACGAGCGGTTCTATCGGATATATTGATATTAAAGAGGCACAAATTTTTGATTATGAAAAAGTAAATGAGTTAGTAGATAGTGTTGACATAGTTATTAACTTAATTGGGATATTATTAGAAGATGGAAAAGCAAATACTTTTAAAAAAATTCACACATTATTTCCCGATTTTATTTCTAAAATATGTAAAAAAAAATCTAAACACCTTATTCACACTTCATCACTCGGTGTAGAATATGCAATTGATTCTGAATATGCGATTTCTAAAACTGAAGGTGAAAATAAAATACAAATTAACTTACCTTCTGCTACAATTATAAAACCTTCATTAGTTTACTCTGTCAACGATATGTTCACTACTAAATTTATGAGTTTATTAAATTTTTTTCCAATATTTCCTATTTATTACGGCGGAAAAACAAAATTTACACCTATACATGCGTCAGAATTAACAAATATAATATTCTATTTGATTGAAAAAGATATTAAGGGCAAAAAAATCGAGTTAATTGGCCCGGAAGTTCTATCTTTTCTAGAAATTCTTCAAATATTATCTAAGTGCATAGACAAAAAAAGAATCTTTTTACCCATGCCGTTAATCTTTGCAAAGATTTCAGCAAAAATATTAGAAAAATTGCCTAATCCCTTATTGACAATTGATCAATTAAATTTGTTAAAATATGATAATATTAAATCAAAAAATAATATAAATAATTTTGATATAGGCATCCCTGCTAAATTAAAATTTGAAGAAGAGATAAAAAAATATGCATACAATTGGAGAGAGGGTGGACAATTTTCAGTCAAGGATTTTAAAAAAGTGAAAAAACTATGATAACATATATAATATATTTTCTTATAGCAGTTATATTAATTTTTGTTTTATATTTAGCAGTCCAAGCAATAACAAGAGGAGTTGAAGCAAAAAATGAAATATCGGATGAAAAAAAAGAGGAAAATTTCAATGTTGATGAAAATAATATCTCGATTGAAATTTCTAAACTAAAAAAAATGTTTGATGAGGGTATTATTGATGAAGAGGAATTTAAAAAAGCTAAAGAAAAAATTTTAAAATAGTAAACTAAGCAGACTTTATTTTTTTTTCTATAAATTTAGGAACTTCTTCTTTATCCAATATTTCATCCTTTTTGCCTTTTGGCTGAAATATTATCATCAGATGTAGTGGACAATACGAAAATTTTTCAACTGTTTTTCTTCCACAGAAAGAAGAGTCTTCCTCGTCCGGGTGTCCTTCCATAAACTTACATGTACTTTCATTTAATTCCTCTAATTGTAAGTTTTTTGCAGGTTCAAAATTTTTATCTAATAGTAAAGATTGAAATTTAAATTTCCAGCCTTTTCTAATTTTACTCTTATTTGGTAAGTTGTGAGTATTACTACTATTATTGTTAGTAATTGCACTTCTAGTTTTAATTTTTGCACTGAGGTTTAACCTGTGTGCTTTACCAATTACTGCGTTTCTACTTACGCCTCCAATAATTTCGGCAATTTGGCTTGCCGTTTTGCCCTTTCCCCATAATTCTTTTAAAGTTTTAACTTTATCTTCTGTCCAGCCCATATTCTATATAAGGTATATTAATATTTATTTATTACAATATATAGTTAATATTAAGATTAAATAATAACAAGTAATTTTTTTAATTTATTAACACTTTTAATCATTTATAGAAAAGCATGATCGAAATAAAGAACAAATATAAAATTGGTGTAAGAAGATTCAATATAAACTGGGTAGGTGTTCAGTCGTTAGTTCTTAAGGAAAATTTAAGATTTTTATACGTAGCTGGACAAACAATCATTGGTCCAATAATTACTGCAATTTTATTTTTGATAGTAATTGACTTAGCAATTGGAGATAGCAGGTCAAATGTATTAGGAGTTGTATTTATAAATTTCTTAGCACCTGGATTAATAGCAATGCAAATTATTTCACAGTCTTTTGCTCACTCATCTTCATCAATATTGATGGGAAAAGTAATGGGAAACATCGTTGATTTGATAGGGGCTCCATTGTCAGCTGCTGAAGTAACCTTATCTATAATTTCCGCCTCAATATCACGTTCAATAATTATAACATTTCTATCAATTTTTATTTTTTCGTTTTTTTTAGATATAAATATTGTTAATCCATTCTTATTAGTAATTTATATGTTGATATCATCATTTATTTTAGGAGCAGCAGGTATTTGTGCAGGACTTTGGGCAGATAAATTTGATAATATGGCAACAATTACTAACTTTGTAATAGTGCCTCTGTCGTTTCTTTCTGGCACATTTTATTCTGTGGCTGAATTACCAAACATACTTAAGAATTTAAGCTTTTATAATCCTTTTTTTTATATGATAGACGGCTTTAGATATGCCTTTATAGGTAAATCGGATGGTTCTATAGCAATTGGGTTATGCTACTTAATAACTCTATGTTTTTTAGTTTGGTACATATCATACATGCTCTATAAAAAAGGTTATAAAATAAAATCATAGAATGAGTCATTTGCTCAATAACTATAATAGAAGTAAATTATCCTTTAAAAAAGGATCTGGTAGTTATCTATATTCTGCTGAAGGAGAAAAGTACTTAGATTTTGTACAGGGTATTGCGGTAAATTCTTTAGGACATTCAAACAAATATCTTGTGAGCGCCATCAACGACCAAGCAAAAAAGCTTTGGCATGTATCTAATGCGTTTACCATCCCGGAAGGTGAAAAATTAGCTAAAAGACTTAAAAAATTAACATTTGCAGACTTTGTTCTTTTCCAAAATAGTGGGACTGAGGCAACAGAGGCTGCAATTAAAGTAGCTAGAAGATATTTTTATTCAATAGGAAAAAAAAATAAAAATCGAATAATTTGTATTCAAAATTCTTTCCATGGCAGAACTATTGCAGCGATAAATGCAAGTGGATCAAGAAAAATGATGGAAGGTTTTGGTCCAAAGTTAAAAGGTTTTGATCATTTTAAATTTGGTGATCACAAAAAACTTGAAAAACTTATAAACAAAAACACCGCTGCAATTATGTTAGAGCCAATCTTAGGTGAAGGAGGTATAAAAGTAGTCCCAGATTGGTGTTTAAAAGGTCTAAAAAAACTATGCACCAAATATAAAATTCTATTAATTTGTGATGAAGTTCAGAGTGGTATTGGTCGAACGGGAAAATTTTTTTCATTTGAATATTCAAAAATAAAGCCCGATATAGTGCCAATTGCAAAAGGAATTGGTGGGGGCTTTCCCTTAGGAGCTGTGTTGATGACAAAAAAAGTTGCCAAATGTATGTCACCAGGAACTCATGGATCAACATTTGGGGGAAATCCTTTAGCTATGTCTGTAGGTAATGCTGTATTAGATCAAATTACAAAAAAAAATTTTTTAAACAACGTCAGACGACTATCTAAATATTTTCATTCAGAATTAAATAATATTAAATCTAAGTATCCAACTATAATTAAAGAAATTAGAGGTAGAGGATTTTTAATTGGTATACAACTATTCGAAAATCAAAATAAATTTATAAATTTATTAAAACGTAAAAAATTACTTACTATTAAAGCTAGTGATAATGTCATTAGAATTTTGCCTCCATTAAATGTAAAAAAAAGTGATTTAAACTTAGCATTAAAAATTATAGAAGAAGTCTGTTTAACATACGATTCAAATGAATAATTTTTTAGACATAAAAAAAGTTTCTAAAAACAGCCTTAGAAAAATATTAGACGATGCCAGAGGAAGAAAAAATAAAAGAACAAATTTTAGCACCTTAGATCCTGATAGGGATAAGCCTTTAAGTGGAAAACTTTTAGTACAGATGTATGAAAAAACTAGTTTAAGAACGCGTATAAGTTTTTATTTGGCTATTCGACAATTAGGTGGCTCGACAATTACCCTAAGACCAGACGAAATTCACTTAAATAAAAATGGAGAGTCAATTTCAGATACTGCCATGATACTTAGCAACTATGCTGATATATTTATGTTAAGAACAAATAATGAAAATAAAATAAGCGAGTTTGCTAAGCACATTAAAATTCCAATAATAAATGGCCTAAGTCCGTTGTCCCACCCAACACAAATATTGTCAGATATATTTACAATAGAAGAAATTAAAAAAAAAAAAATTTCAAGTCTTAATATATCTTGGGTTGGTGATTCTAATAATGTTTTAAATAGTCTGATAGAGGCCTCATTAAAATTCTCTTTTGTGCTTAAGATAGGGTGTCCAAAGAAATATAATCCCCCAAAGAAAATAGTTAGTTGGGCAAAAAAAAACAAAGGAAAAATATTTATTTATAATAGTGCTAAAAAAGCAGTTATAAATGCAGATGTTATTTTAACAGATAAAGTTATTTCATTAAATGATAAAGTTAATGTAAAAAAAAAGAAAAGTTTTTTTAAAAATTTTAAGATTGATAATAAACTTATAAAATTTGCAAAAAAAAATGTTTTAATTTTACACTGTCTTCCTAGAGGAGATGAAATAAGTAAT
This sequence comes from uncultured Pelagibacteraceae bacterium, assembly GCA_902609065.1. Taxonomy (GTDB): domain Bacteria; phylum Pseudomonadota; class Alphaproteobacteria; order Pelagibacterales; family Pelagibacteraceae; genus Pelagibacter. The sequence continues at coordinate 1,305 of CACLQJ010000011.1, read as the reverse complement.
GAAATATTTAATGGTAGAAACTCAGGTGTATGGCAGCAGGCTTCGAACAGAATACATGTACAAAAATCAATATTACTTTATTGTTTAAATAAATTAAGGTAGGGCTATTGGTTCTTCTGAACTCTCGTTCATATAAAGAATTACGCTAGCTCTGTCTTTTTCATCTTTTAACCCAGCAAAACCCATTTTATTGCCCTTAATCCATTTAGCTGGCTTTAGAAGAAATCCATTTAGTTCGGCAAAAGACCATATTTTGCCATGATTTAACAAAGCTTTAGAGTAGTTATAATCTGATAACTCTCCGGACTTTCTTTGCATTACAGCCCATAAAGCAGGTCCTATCTTATTCTTTCCACCCTGATTTATGCTATGGCATGCAGCACATTTTTTAAAAACCTTTTTACCATGCTCTATATTTCCCAGTGATACAAAAGATGCCAAATCAAAAACTTCTTTATCTTCTTCCGCAATCGTTTTTTCCACTATTTCAACTTTATACGCAACTACATTTTTATCAGTTTTGAATATTATATCGCTTGTTTTTGATATACCTAGTACGACTAAAACAACTAAAACAATTGATGTTATTATTTTTTGAAATTCATACATAATAATATAAGATTTCGTATAACATTTATTTTGTCAAAAAAACAAAATATTAGTAAATTTTTTGCGTCTGAAAGACGCACAAAAACGATACAAAATGCCAAAAGTAGTAATTTTAATACCTTCAAGATTTTCAGCAAAAAGACTACCAGGAAAACCGCTTTTAAAAGTAAATGGCATCCCACTTATTTTGCATGTTTTTAGAAAAGCTGTGGAGTGTAAAATAGGAAAAGTTTTTATTGTCACTGGTGATTTAAGGATTTTAAATACTTTAAAAAAATTCACTAAAAATTTTATAATTACAAAGAAAAAGCACAGGACTGGAACTGATAGAATATATGAAGGAGCAAAAAAATTAAAATTGAGTGATGAGGATTATATTGTAAACTTACAAGGCGATGAACCCTTAATTTCAAAACAAGATGTAAGTAAACTAATTAAAAAAGTAATTAAAAAAAAAATAAACATAGGAACTTTAGCTTGTAAGCTCGAAAGTTACAAAAGAAAAAAAATTATTAATAATAAAAATATTGTTAAAGTTCAAACTTTAAAGAAACTTAATAATAAAAATATTTTAGTTGCTGAAGATTTTTTTAGACTTCCAAATGAGAGAATTAAATATCTTTACCATCATGTAGGAATATATGTTTACAAATTTAAAATTTTAAAATCATTTGTTTCACTGAAACAAACTACAAG
>CACLQJ010000010.1 GCA_902609065.1 uncultured Pelagibacteraceae bacterium | reverse complement strand
CCTTGAAATAACTCTTTCGGGTTGAATAGCTTTTAAACCATATGCTCCATAATTCATTATATTACATCTTGAAGCATGACCATGAATTCTTCCTTTATGTGCTTTTCTAAATTTTGTCCTAGTTGGTTGTAACATGTTTATTTTTTATTTGTTTCCTGGCTAAATTCTTTTGTAAAGATTTCCCCTTTATAAATCCAAACTTTTATTCCTAAAATCCCATAAGTTGTTAATGCTTCAGCTTCTGCATAATCAATATCAGCTCTTAGTGTATGAGACGGAATACTTCCTTCTCTTAGCCACTCGGTTCTTGCAATTTCATTTCCACCTAGTCTGCCACTAATTGAAACTTTAATACCCTTCGCGCCAAGCCTTAAAGCTGATTGCATGGCACGTTTCATAGCTCTTCTGTAAGAAACTCTCTTTACAAGTTGTTGCGCTATATTTTCTGCAACTAAATAGCTATTTGTTTCAGGTTTCTTTACCTCTTTAATATTAAGAGTTATCTCGTTGGATGTAATTTTTGAAATTTTTCCTTTAATCTTTTCAATATCACTTCCTTTTTTTCCAATTACAAATCCCGGTCTTGAAGTGTAGATTGTTACAAAACATTTTTTTGCTGTTCTTTCAATCATTACTTTAGATACACCAGAATTTACTACGTTTTTTTTAACAAATTCTCTTATTTTATAATCTTCAATTAAATAGTTTCCAAAATCTTTTTTCTTTGCATACCAAACAGAGTCCCATCCTCTATTTATGCCGAGCCTTAGTCCTACGGGATTAACTTTTTGACCCATGTTTTTCCTCTTTTTTCTTTGCCTCTGACAATATAATAGTTAAATTTGAATATGGTTTAAGTATTGGGGCAGCTCTTCCTTTTGCTCTTGGTCTAAATCGTTTCATGACAACTTGTTTACCGCAAAAGGCTTCTTTTATAATTAGTTTATCTATATCATATTGAAAGTTATTTTCAGCATTTGCAATTGCAGATGAAATAGTTTTTTTAATATCTTTTGTAACTCTTTTTTCGGAGAAAGAAAGATTTCTTATAGCTAATTCAACTTTCTTTCCAACTATAGATTTTAGTATTGGATTTAACTTCCTAACACTAGACCTTATATTTTTGTTAATTGACCTAACTTCTTTACCGTTTTCTTTAATATCTCTACTTACCATAATTATTTTTTAATACTAGTTTTTGCATCCTCAGCTTTAGCCTTTTTATCTGCAGGTGTATGTCCAAAAAATTGCCTGGTTGGAGCAAATTCACCAAACTTATGACCAACCATGTCTTCAGATACTGTTAGAGGTATGAATTTTTTTCCATTATAAATTAAAAAACTTACTCCAACAAAGTCTGGTATAATTGTTGATTTTCGTGACCATGTCTTAATTGGTTTTCTATTCGGATCATTTTTTGTTTTATCAACTTTTTTTATAAGACTTTCTTCAACAAATGGTCCCTTCCATACTGATCTTGCCATTACCTATTTTCCTCTTTTCTTTCTTCTTCTAATTATGAACTTGTCTGTTCTTTTATTATCTCTTGTTTTTAATCCTTTAGCTGATTGACCTGTTGGTGATACTGGATGTCTTCCACCCGCTGATTTACCCTCGCCTCCTCCATGAGGATGATCAACAGGATTTTTTACAACTCCTCTTGTGTGTGGTCTTATACCGAGCCATCTAGACCTACCGGCTTTTCCAATTTTAATATTTTTTTTATCTGGGTTTGACAAAACACCTATGGTAGCCATTGATCTGGAATCAATTTTTCTTATTTCCCCTGAAACCATTTTAATTATAGAATAATTACCATCAATACCTGAAATTGTGACAGAGGAACCTGCTGCTCTTGCAATCTTGCCGCCAGAACCGGGTTGAATCTCCACATTGTGAATATCCATACCGGCAGGAATGTCCTTTAGTGGTAATGAATTACCAATTTTAATCTCCGCATTTGGTCCATTCTCAATTTTATCTCCAGTTTTAATTTTTTGTGGAGCAAGATAATATTTCATTTCATTATCTTCAAATTTTATTAACATAATGTGACATGACCTATTCGGATCATATTCAATTCGCTCAACTTGACCCTTAATCCCAATTTTGTTTCTATGAAAATCAATTATTCTATACTTGTGTTTATGGCCACCTCCATGATTTCTTGAAGTTATTCTTCCATAGTTATTTCTGCCTTTGGATGACCTATTTACAGATGTAAGTGGTTTATAAGACTTGCCCTTCCAAAGATTGGATTTATCAATTAAAACCGTCCCTCTGGTAGTTTTTGTATAAGGTTTAAAAGTTTTTAGTGCCATAATTATAATCCTGTCGTTAAATCAATGTTCTGACCTTTTTTAAGCGTAATTATTGCTTTTTTATATCCTTTTTTTTTAATTTTCTTTCCTCTAGAAACTTTTAATCTAGTTTTCTTATTTACAATATTTATTTTAGTAACATTTACCTTAAATAGTTTTTCAATACTTTTTTTTAAACTTTTTTTATTAGAATTTTGAGGGACTTTAAAAGTAACCTTATTTAATTCTGACATATTTGTAGATTTTTCCGTAACTACCGGAAATAAAATTTTATCGTAAATATTTAATTTATTTGTCATGAGTATTTTTTTTCTAATTCTTTAACTGAGCTTATTGTTAGTAACAGTTTTTGATATTTAGTTAGATCATAAGAGTTAAAATGATTTATATCTGTTACTTTTATATTAGGAATGTTTCTTGATGATCTAAATATTTTATTTTTTGACAATTTGTCTAACAATAACAACGAATTACTTATATTTAAATCTTTTAAAATTTTTGTCATTTCTTTTGTTTTTATTATTTCTTTATCAAAATCATCTACTACAATTAAATTATTCATTTTATTTTTTTCAGTTATAAGTGATGTAATACTTAGCTTTTTTTCACTCTTATTTAATTTCCTATATTTATAATTACTCTCTCCCTTTGGCCCATGAGCTACACCTCCACCAACAAATAGTGGAGCTTTTCTACTTGCGTGCCGAGCATTTCCTGTTCCTTTTTGAGCGTAAATCTTAGATGTTGATCCTTTTATCTCGTTTTTCTGTTTAGTTTTTGCTTTTCTGCCTTTAAAATTTGCATTTGATTTATATAGTACTCTGCTTACAAGATCTCTATTAATCTTAGCTCCAAACAATTTATCAGAAACCTCAATAGTTTCTATATTTCCTCCAGTATCTATTTTATTAATTTTCATTTATTTTTTTTTCTTCTCAGGTACTTTTCTTAGTTTTTCTAATTTTTCGTTTTTTTCTTGTAATGTTAATCTTGAAATATTTTTAACTGCTTTTTTAACAAATACACGAGTATTTTTGGAGCCAGGTATTGATCCTTTCAAATATAACAAACTGTTATCTAAATCAGATTTAATTATTTCGATGTTCTGAATAGTTCTAATTTTACTACCCATATGTCCAGCCATTTTTTTATTTTTAAAAACTTTTCCAGGATCTTGTCTTTGACCAGTTGACCCATGAGATCTATGTGAAATGGAAACACCATGTGATGCTCTTAATCCACTAAAATTATGTCTTTTCATAGGGCCAGCAAAACCTTTACCTATTGTTTTTGATTTTACGTCTACAAATTTTATTTCTTTAAATATTTCCAAACCAAATTCGTTTCCTTCCTTAAACTCTTCTAAATTTTTAACTTTAAATTCTTTTAAAGTATGTTTTGGTTCAGTGTTTTTTTTGGAAAAAAAACCTTTTTGTGATTTTGACAATTTTGAGCTTTTGATACTTCCAAATCCTATTTGTACTGCTTTATATCCTCTTTTGTCCTCGTTTATTAATTGAATAATTCTTCCTTTTTCCATTTTTACAACAGTTACGGGGACAGATTGACCTGATTTCAAAAACTCTCTTGTCATGCCGATTTTTTTTCCAACTAAAGCTATTTCATTCATGTTATTTATATTTTTATTTCTACGTCCACACCAGAAGCTAAATCTAACTTCATTAATGCTTCAACTGTTTGTGGAGTCGGTTCAATTATGTCGATCAATCTTTTATGTGTTCTAGTTTCAAATTGTTCTCTACTTTTTTTGTCGATATGAGGAGATCTTAAAACAGTATATCTTTCGATTTTAGTGGGTAGAGGAATTGGACCCTTAATATTTGCACCAGTTCTTTTAACTGTATTAACGATTTCCTCTGTAGATTGGTCTAGAACTTTGTTATCGTAAGCTTTTAGTTTTATCCTGATATTTTGTTTATCCATATTAACCTGTCTTTTTGACCACCTCATCTTGAACATTTTGTGGAACTTTGTCGTAATGATCAAAGAACATAGAATATTGGGCTCTACCTTGCGACATTGATCTTAAACTATTTATATATCCAAACATATTGGCTAATGGGACCATTGCAGTTATTACTGTAGCATTCCCGCGCTGCTCTTGGGTATTTATTTGTCCTCTTCTACTATTCAAATCACCAATAACATCGCCCATATAATCCTCAGGTGTTACTACTTCAACTCGCATTATCGGTTCAAGTAGTTTTAAATGTCCGCGCGCACAAACCTCTTTAAAACATTGTCTAGATGCTAATTCAAATGCTAAAACACTTGAGTCTACATCATGGTGCAATCCATCAAGTATTGTTACCTTGTAATCTATAATGGGAAAACCTGCCAAAATTCCAGAGTCAGAAATAGTTTCAACACCTTTTTCTACACCAGGAATAAATTCTTTAGGAATTGCACCACCTTTTATTTTACTCTCAACCTCTCTACCCTTCCCAGGTTCTAGAGGTTCAATAGCTAATTTTACTCTGGCAAACTGACCTGCGCCACCACTTTGTTTTTTATGTGTATAATCAAATTCTGCAGGATTTAAAATTGTTTCTCTATAAGCTACCTGTGGTGCTCCGACATTCGCTTCTACTTTAAATTCTCTTTTCATTCTGTCCACTATTATGTCCAAATGAAGTTCACCCATTCCTTTGATAATTGTTTGCCCGGACTCTTCATCAGACGAAACTCTAAAAGAAGGGTCCTCTTTAGCTAACCTACCTAAAGCCTCACCCATCTTTTCTTGGTCACCTTTAGTTTTAGGCTCTACCGCAATCTCTATCACTGGGTCTGGAAATTCCATTGGTTCTAGTAAAACTGGTTTGTCTTCATTTGAGAGAGTATGACCGGTTATTGTATGCTTTAAACCTGCTAAAGCTACTATATCTCCAGAATTAGCTTCTTTAATATCTTCTCTTGAATTTGCATGCATTAATAACATCCTACCAACTCTTTCTTCTTTTTCTTTAGATGTATTATAAATTCCTGTACCAGATTTAAGTGTTCCGGAATAAATTCTAATAAATGTCAATGATCCAACAAACGGATCGTTTGCAACTTTAAATGCCAAAGCCGAAAAAGTCTCATTGTCCTCAAATTTCATCTCTATTTCCTCATCTGAATTTGGCTTAGATCCTTTAATTGAGCCTATATCTTTAGGACTTGGCAAATAACTTACAACAGCATCTAACAAAGGCTGAACTCCTTTATTTTTAAAGGCTGAGCCAGTTAAGACTGGAACAAAGCTGAAGTTTAAACAACCTTTTCTGATGCATGCTATCAAATCTTCAATTTTAATTTCCTCTCCATTTAAATAGGCTTCCATGAGCTTTTCATCTTGCTCTACAGCAGTTTCTACTAGTTCCTGGCGATATTTACTCGAAATTTCTTTTAAATCCTCTGGAATTTCTTTTTCTTCCCACTCAGCGCCCAAGTCCTCATTTTTCCATTCTATCGCTTTCATTTTAACTAGGTCTACAACACCTTTTAAAGACGCTTCAATACCAATGGGTATTTGCATGACTAATGGTTTAGCCCCTAACCTGTCTTTTATCATTTCAACACATCTAAAAAAATCAGCACCTGTTCTATCTAGTTTGTTTACAAAACATATTCTGGGCACTTTATATTTATCAGCTTGTCTCCAAACAGTTTCTGATTGAGGTTCAACTCCGGCAACACCATCAAAAACAGCGACAGCACCGTCCAATACTTTTAAAGATCTTTCAACTTCGATTGTAAAGTCAACGTGACCTGGAGTGTCTATGATATTTATTCTGTGATCGTTCCAAAAACATGTGGTAGCTGCAGAAGTTATAGTTATACCTCTTTCCTGCTCTTGTTCCATCCAATCCATGGTAGCAGCACCATCATGAACCTCGCCTATTTTATGACTTTTGCCCGTGTAGTACAATATTCTCTCAGTTGTAGTTGTTTTTCCAGCATCTATGTGAGCCATAATTCCAATATTTCTATATTTTTCTAACGCGTGAGATCTCGTCATATTAATTTACCACCTAAAATGAGCAAAAGCTTTATTTGACTCTGCCATTTTATGAGTGTCTTCCTTTTTTTTGATTGCTGAGCCTCTGTTTTGATATGCATCAAATATTTCGTTGAAAATTTTGTCAGACATTTTTTTATCTTTTCTTTTTCTTGAAGCGTCAATTAACCACCTTAAAGCTAAGGCTTGAGATCTTTTAGATTTTACCTCTACAGGGACCTGATATGTTGCTCCACCTACTCTTCTAGATCTGACTTCAACAGTCGGCTTTATATTATTAATTGCTTCATTGAAAACAGTGATTGGTTCTTCTTTTGATTTTGATTTTATTTTATCTATTGCATCATAAACTATTTTTTCAGCTATTGTTTTTTTTCCATCATACATAATTGAATTTATAAGTTTTGGTATTATTACAGATTTAAATCTTGGATCTACTATAGGAATTTTTTTTGGTAATTTTCTTTTTCTTGACATTTTTATTTACCTTTTTTTGTACCATACAAAGATCTTCTTTGTTTACGATTTGCTACACCTTGTGTATCAAGGTTACCTCTTAAAATATGGTATCTTACTCCTGGAAGATCTTTTACTCTTCCTCCTCTAATTAAAACAACGGAGTGCTCTTGTAAATTATGTCCTTCACCAGGAATATATGCCGTTACTTCAAAACCATTTGATAACCTTACTCTAGCAACCTTCCTAAGAGCTGAATTTGGTTTTTTAGGTGTAGTTGTATAAACCTTAACACAAACACCTCTTTTTAAAGGTTGTTTTTCAAGTGCAGGCACCTTGTTTCTTGACAAAGGCTTATATCTTTTTTTTCTTAATAATTGGTTTATCGTTGGCATAATTATAATTTTGAATGAGATTAACTGTCAGGGTTAATGGCAGCGTTTAGTACTTTGTACTACATTCCAACCAAAATTATCGACAAAATACTGATTAATTTTAATTTGTCAATTTAATATACTTAAAAATATGCTAATTTTTTATTGATTTACTTGATCTTTTGACGTTTCTAACTGTTCTTGTTGTGATAGGAAATTTTCATCATCTTTGTTGGCCATTTTGTTCCAAAGATTTTTAATGGAGCCTGTACCAGCAGGAACTAGTCTTCCAACGATTACATTCTCTTTTAAACCAGTTAATTTATCTACTTTACCTTTTATAGCTGCATCAGTTAAAACTCTTGTTGTTTCTTGGAAGGAAGCAGCAGATATAAAAGACTCTGTTTGTAATGAAGCTTTTGTTATACCCATTAAAACTCTCTCACCTCTCGCTTCTTTCTTGCCCTCTTTTAAAAGAGCCTCATTCATATTATTAAATTTAATTCTATCAACAATTTCTCCAGGTAAAAGTTTAGAATCTCCGGTTTCTTTAACTTCAATTTTTTTCAACATTTGTCTAAGTATTACTTCAATATGTTTATCGTTAATTATTACTCCTTGAAGTCTATAAACTTCTTGAACCTGGTTTACAAAATATTCTGTTAATTCCTCAATACCCAGTATGCGTAGAATATCATGTGGTAAAGGTTGACCGTCAAGTAAGTATTCACCTTTTTTGATTTTCTCACCTTGATTAAAGTTTATATGTTTACCTTTAGGTATTAAATAAGATGATGTCTCACCATTTTCAGATTCAATAGTAACTCTTTGCTTTCCTCTAACCTCTTTACCAAATAAAACCTTACCATCATTTTCCGCTATTATTGCACTATCTTTTGCTTTTCTTGCTTCAAATAGTTCAGCTACTCTTGGTAGCCCGCCTGTAATATCTTTAGTCTTAGATGTTTCTTTTGGTAGTCTAGCTATAACGTCTCCTGCGAATATTTTTTGTCCATCCTTAACAGAGAGAATTGAATCTGGAACCAAATAATATCTAGCTTCATTGTCGTCGGCTTTTTTAATTACACTACCCTTTTCGTCTCTTAATGTTATTCTTGGTTTTAGATCAGTATTTTTTGATTGTGTCTTCCAGTCAATTACTGTTTTTGTTGATATACCTGTTGCGTCATCCACTGTCTCAGCTAATGATATGCCATCAGTTAGATCAACAAAATTTACAATTCCACTAGTTTCAGCAATTACTGGTGTTGTATAAGGATCCCATTCACATATTTTTGAATTCTTTTTGATTTTGTCACCATTTTGGAAAAATAATTTTGATCCATATGGGACTTTATAAACTGCTTTTTGTAATTCATTATTGTCTTCTATTACGAGTTGAGTATTTCTACCCATTACAACTAAATTTTTCTTTGAATCTTCAATTAAATTAGTATTTAAAATTTTTAATGTCCCCTCATGTTTGGTAATAATTTGTGAATCTTGTTTAATTGACGCCGTACCTCCAACGTGAAATGTTCTCATTGTTAACTGTGTACCAGGCTCACCAATAGATTGTGCTGATATCATTCCAATGGCTTCACCAACATGAACCATTTTCCCTCTTGATAAATCTCTTCCATAAGACATTGCACAAACACCCTCTTTCGAACCACAGGTAATAACTGAATGAACTCTAAGTGATTTTACACCTGCAGCATCTATTTTTTCACACACTGCCTCATCAATCATTTCACCTTTTTTAATAATATTTTCTCCTGAAATAGGATTTTTAACATCTATAGCGGCTACTCTACCTAGAGCTCTTTCTGATAGAGATACGATAACATTTCCTCCCTCGATAATTTCAGTTAAATTAATTCCGTTAAAATTTTTGCAATCACATTGATTTTTGGTTATTGTTAGATCCTGCGCAACATCACATAGTCTTCTAGTTAAATAGCCAGAGTTAGCAGTCTTTAAAGCTGTATCAGCTAAACCTTTTCTAGCTCCATGGGTTGAATTAAAATACTCTAATGCAGTTAAGCCCTCTTTGAAATTTGAGGTAATTGGTGACTCAATAATTTCACCTGAAGGTTTAGCTATTAATCCTCTCATTCCAGCAAGCTGTTTCATTTGTGCAGCTGATCCTCTTGCTCCACTATCTGCCATCATAAAAACAGAGTTAATTTTAAGACCATCCTTCGTAACCTCAGTAGCTGAAATTCTTTTCATCATTTCTGAAGCTACTTTGTCTGTACACTTAGACCATGCATCAACAACTTTGTTATATCTTTCGCCTCGAGTTATTAATCCTTCAGCATATTGATTTTCGTAGTCACTAATTAATTTTTTTGTTTCTTCGATTAGCTGTTCTTTATTTTCGGGTATAATCAGATCATCTTTTCCAAAAGATATGCCTGCTTTAAAGGCATGTTTAAATCCTAAGTCTTTTAATTTATCACAGAAAATAACAGTATTTTTTTGACCAGAAAATCTAAATACATGGTCAATAATCTCAGATACAATTTTCTTAGGTAATAATCTATCTACTAAAGAAAACTTATTTTTAAAATTTTTCGGTAACAAGTCTGCTAATAAAAATCTACCAGCCGTACTTATATGCTTTTCAAATTTTTCTTTTCCATGTTCATCAACTGTACCAAATCTAGATACAATCCTAGAATGAACTTTAATTTGTCCAGTTTCTAGAGCGTGTTCAATTTCTGATGTATTTACAAAATATCCTTCAACTTTTTCTGACTGATATGGTGGTTGAGAAAGATAATAAATCCCTAATATCATATCTTGACTAGGTACAATAATAGGTTTTCCATTTGATGGACTTAGAATATTATTTGTAGACATCATAAGAACTCTAGCTTCTAACTGTGCTTCCAAGCTTAAAGGAATGTGAACCGCCATCTGATCTCCGTCAAAATCCGCATTAAATGCTGCACAAGTTAACGGGTGAAGTTCAATAGCATCGCCCTCAATCAGTTTTGGTTCAAATGCTTGCACCCCTAACCTATGAAGTGTTGGTGCTCTATTTAATAAAATTGGGTGCTCTCTAACAATTAATTCTAATGAGTCCCATACCTCTGGTCTTTCTTTTTCAACAAACTTTTTAGCTTGCTTAATAGTAGAAGCTAATCCTAATTTATTTAATCTTGCATATAAAAATGGCTTAAATAATTCTAAAGCCATTTTTTTTGGTAGACCACATTCATGTAATTTTAAATCTGGACCAACAACAATTACTGATCTTCCAGAATAGTCAACTCTTTTGCCTAACAAATTTTGTCTAAATCTCCCTTGTTTTCCTTTGAGCATCTCTGCTAACGATTTTAAAGGTCTTTTACCTGTGCCAGTGATAACTCTTCCTCTTCGTCCATTGTCAAATAATGCATCAACTGATTCTTGTAGCATTCTTTTTTCATTTCTTACTATTATGTCTGGAGCTTTTAGATCTATTAATCTTTTTAGTCTATTATTCCTATTTATAACTCTTCTATAAAGATCATTTAAATCAGATGTTGCAAATCTACCTCCATCCAGTGGCACAAGAGGTCTTAATTCAGGGGGAATGACCGGAACAGTTGTTAATATCATCCATTCAGGTTTATTTCCAGTTTCAATAAATGATTCAACTAATTTTAGTCTTTTAATTGATCTCTCCTCGGCAACCTTTGACTTTGTTTCTTTAATTGTTGCAACTAATTTACCTCTTTCATCTTCTAAATTTATAGATTTTAATATCTCTAAAATTGCTTCTGCACCAATACCAGCAGTGAAAGACTCCTCACCATATTGATCTTGATATTTGATTAATTCTTCTTCGCCAAGTAATTGATTCTTTTTTAAACCTGTTAACCCTGGTTCAATAACGATAAAATTTTCGAAATATAAAACTCTTTCAACTTCTTTAAGTTTCATATCAATTATTAGAGAAATTCTACTAGGTAATGATTTTAAAAACCATATATGTGCAACTGGTGTTGCAAGGTTAATATGGCCCATTCTTTCTCTTCGTACGTTTGATTTTGTTACTTCAACACCACATTTTTCGCAAATTATACCCCTGAATTTCATTCTTTTGTATTTTCCACAAAGACATTCATAATCTTTAATTGGACCGAATATTCTCGCGCAAAACAGACCATCTTTTTCCGGTCTAAAAGTTCTATAATTTATTGTTTCCGGTTTTTTGATTTCGCCATACGTCCAGGATTTGATTTTTTCGGGACTAGCCAAAGTGATTTTTATGCTATTGAAATTTTGAGCCTCACTTATTTCAGATGATTTAAATAGATCTGATATTTCTTTACTCATTTTTAATTTAACTCCACATTTAATGCTAATGATTTAATTTCTTTTACTAAGACGTTAAAGGACTCTGGTATACCAGACTCAAAATTTTCTTCACCTTTAACAATTGTCTCATAAACTTTGACTCTTCCCGCTACATCATCAGATTTGACTGTAAGAATTTCTTGCAAAGTATAAGATGCACCATACGCCTCTAAAGCCCAAACTTCCATTTCTCCAAATCTTTGTCCACCTAATTGAGCCTTTCCACCTAGAGGCTGCTGCGTAACCAAACTGTAGGGGCCTGTTGATCTAGCATGTATTTTATCTTCAACAAGGTGGTGGAGTTTTAACATGTAAATAGTTCCCACTGTAACTTGCCTGTCAAATTTTTCTCCTGTACGACCGTCCCATAAAAATGTTTGTCCTGATTTTGGTAAATCAGACATTTCCAGCATCTTTGTTACGTCATCTTCTTTGGCACCATCAAATACTGGCGTTGCAATTGGTATTCCATTCTGAATATTACCACATAAGTCTTTAAATTCATTGTCAGATAGATTTGAAATTTTTTCCTCATAAACATCTTTTCCATAAACACTTTTTAAAATATTTACAATTTTTTCATTTCTTTCAATTAGTTTATTATTATCATTAATTAATTTTTTGATTTTTTCTCCTAACTCTGTGCATGACCATCCAAGATGTGTTTCTAAAATCTGACCAACATTCATTCTACTTGGAACTCCTAATGGATTAAGCACAATATCAACAGGTTTTCCATTTTCTTGATAAGGCATATCCTCAACTGGAACTATTTTACTAACAACACCTTTATTTCCGTGTCTCCCCGACATTTTGTCTCCAGGTCTTAGTCTTCTCTTTATCGCAACAAAAACTTTAACCATTTTCATGACACTTGGAAGTAGATCATCACCCTGTTTGATCTTTAATACTTTGTCTTCAAATCTTTCTAAAATGTCTCCTTTGGCTAAATCATACTGATCTTTTAGCTTGGTTAATGCATCACTTTTATTTTTATCTTCTATAAATAATTTAAAAATTTCATTTATGCTCAATTTAAATATTTTTTCAGAGTTAAGATTTTCCCCGACATTTATATCTTTAATTTTCTTCAATATAGAGACACCCTCCAAAATTTGAGACGCCCTTTGTTTTATACTTCGTTCCAAAATCTCTTCCTCAACATTTTTATCTTGTTGAACACTTTCTATTTCTGATCTCTCTATGGTAATAGACCTCTCATCTTTTTCTATACCATGTCTGTTGAATACTCTGACATCAACTACTATTCCACCACTCCCACTAGGCATTTTCAAAGATGTATCTGTAACATCGATAGCTTTTTCACCGAAAATAGATCTTAATAATTTTTCCTCAGCCCCTGATGCTGAGTCACCTTTAGGAGTAACCTTACCTACTAAAATATCACCTGGTTTAACTTCAGCACCTATATAAACTATACCAGATTCATCTAAATTTTTTAATGCTTCTTCGTTTACATTAGGAATGTCTCTTGTAATATCTTCTTCCCCAAGTTTTGTATCTCTTGCCATAACTTCATGCTCTTCAATATGAATAGATGTAAATACATCATCAGTTACACATCTTTCTGAAATAAGAATTGAGTCTTCAAAATTGTATCCTTGCCATGGCATAAAGGCTACTGTTACATTCTTTCCTAATGCTAACTCACCAATTTTTGTTGAAGGTCCATCAGCAATTATATCTCCAGATTTAACCTTATCTCCAACAGTGACTAACGGCTTTTGATTTATACAAGTGTTTTGATTTGATCTTTTAAATTTCTGAAGATTATAAATATCAACACCAGACTTTGAATAATCCTTATCATCTTTTGCTTTTATAACAATTCTTTTGCCATCTATCTTATCTACAACGCCATCTCTTTTAGCTACTATTGTTACTCCCGAATCTAATGCTACATCGCTTTCTATACCAGTTCCTACTAATGGAGCTTCAGGTTTTAATAGTGGCACAGCTTGCCTCATCATATTTGAGCCCATTAAAGCTCTGTTTGCATCATCATTTTCTAAAAAAGGAATAAGTGAGGCTGCTACTGAAACTAGTTGCTTAGGCGATACATCTATATAATCAATATTCTCAGGTTTAGACAATATAAAGTCTAGATTTTGTCTACAAGAAACTAATTCTTCTTTAAATTTCCCGTTTTTATCAAGTAAAGAATTTGCCTGGGCTATTGTGTATTTCGACTCTTCCATTGCTGATAGATATTGAATTTCATCTTGAACCAACCCATCTGTAACTTTTTTGTAGGGACTTTCTATAAATCCATATTTATTTATTTTAGAGTATGTTGATAAGCTGTTAATTAGACCAATGTTTGGACCTTCAGGAGTTTCGATTGGACAAATTCTTCCGTAATGAGTTGGGTGTACGTCTCTAACCTCGAAACCAGCTCTCTCTCTAGTTAAACCGCCGGGACCAAGCGCAGATACTCTTCTTTTATGTGTGATCTCAGACAATGGATTAGTTTGGTCCATAAATTGAGAAAGCTGTGAAGTTGCAAAAAAATCTTTTAGTGAGATAGTCAACGGTTTTGCATTAATTAAATCTTGCGGCATTGCTGACTCGATATCGAGAGTTGTCATTTTTTCTTTTATAGCCCTCTCCATCCTATAAACTCCAATTCTTGCCTGATTTTCTACTAATTCACCAACTGATCTTACTCTTCTATTTCCTAAATGATCAATATCATCCACGTCGTCCTTTCCATCTCTTAGGTCAAGCATTTTTTTTACTATTGAAATTATGTCGTCATTTCTCAAAATTGTTACTTTGTCCGAACAATTTAAATCTAATCTTGAATTCATTTTTACTCTACCAACATCAGATAAATCGTATCTTTCAGAACTAAAAAAAAGATTATTAAATATCTGAGATGCAATTTCAACTGTTGGTGGTTCTCCAGGTCTTAAAACTTTATATATTTCTGTTATAGATTCGTTTTTAGTATTATTTTTATCATTCAATAAA
Organism: uncultured Pelagibacteraceae bacterium; assembly: GCA_902609065.1. Lineage (GTDB taxonomy): Bacteria > Pseudomonadota > Alphaproteobacteria > Pelagibacterales > Pelagibacteraceae > Pelagibacter. Next base: position 12,400 of record CACLQJ010000010.1, on the reverse strand, counting down.
GAAGACAAAATATAAGGTCCTTTGTTAATTGAATTTGTTTTTGAAATAGTTATTGTATCAATATTATTTTCTGCAAATTTCTCAATGATGGTATCATTTATTTCTGTTCCAATTTTAAATTCGTCTTCAGAAATATTTATTTGCTTATGTAAAAATTTACCTCTTAAATATTCTCCGGTCACAAGAATGTCTTTCAATCCATCACTTTGTAACTTTTTAGCCTGTAAGAAATTGGTTTTTTGTCCCGATTTAATAACAATTTTATTATTTTTAGCATCTATTACTTCCTCTGAAAAATTTTTAGATTTATAATTTTCAGGATCAAATTTGGTTTTCCATTTATTTTTATTTTTATCAAAATGTAAGACTTCTTTTTGATAAAATTCATCAACTATATCATCCTTGGAATAACCTAGCGCTTGAAGTAGTGTTGTTACAAGTAACTTTTTTTTTCTATCAATTCTAAAATAAAGTAAATCTTTTACATCAAACTCAAAGTCTAACCATGAACCTCTATTTGGGATTACTCTGCAATTAAATAACAGTTTACCACTAGCATGAGATTTTCCATTATCATGATCAAAAAAGACACCTGGACTTCTGTGCATCTGATTAACTACAACTCTTTGTACTCCGTTAGTTATAAAAGTACCACTATTTGTCATCATGGGCACTTCCCCCATATAAACTTCTTGTTCTTTCGCAGATAATATATCTTTTGTGTTATCTTCTTGGTTTATATCAAAAACAACAAGTCGTAGAGTACATTTTAAAGCTGCTGAATAAGTTAATCCTCTAGCTATGCATTCATCTACATCAAATTTTGGTTTCTCAAGCCTGTAAGATACGTATTCCAATGATGCTTTTTCGTTTAAATCCTCTATAGGAAATATACTTTTAAAAACCCTATCAAAACCTTTCACAAGATAACTTTCTACATCTTGTCTATTTTCTGTTAATTCCTTATATGAATTTTTCTGTACTTCAATAAGATTTGGTATAGATAAACTTTCTTTTAATTTACCAAAATTTTTTCTAATATTTTTTTTCTCAGTAAAAGATAATTCCATTTACAAATTTGATTTATTTTTTTTATAAATCAGTTTCTAATTCTTTTAATTTATTTAAGTTCTACTTTTGCACCAGCTGCTTCAAGTTTTTTCTTTATCTCTTCAGCCTCTTGTTTCTTAACGCCAGTTTTTACTTCTTTAGGTGCACCTTCTACTAAATCTTTAGCTTCTTTTAGTCCTAAAGAAGTTACCGCTCTCACTTCTTTAATAACGTTTATCTTTTTTTCTCCAGCTGCTGTTAGCATAATCGTAAATTCATCTTTTTCCTCAACTGGTGAATCTGCTGCTCCTGTTGGTGCTGCTGCTACAGCTGCCGCTGCCGTAACTCCCCACTTCTCTTCTAATTGTTTAGATAGCTCAGCCGCTTCAACTACAGTTAAGCTTGATAATTCATCTATGATTTTATTTAAATCAGCCATAATATTTTTTTGCCTAGGGTTATTTTTTTGATTTCTCGAGCGCCAAAATAGCGATTTTTGAGGCAGGTGCAAGCAAAATACTTGCGATTTTTTGGGCAGGTGACCTCAATATTCCTACTATTTTCGCCCTTGCTTCATCCAAAGTGGGCAATGTAGCAACATTTTGCACACCAACCATATCTAAAATATCATTTCCCATGATTCCACCTAATATTTTAAGATTGTCATTTTCTTTAGAAAATTTTGTAAGAATTTTTGCTGAGGTGATTGCATCATTAGATAATGCTACTGCTGTTGGTCCTTTAAATAAATTAGATAATTCCTTACATCTTGTGTCTTCTAATGCAAGTTTGGTAATTCTGTTTTTTGTAATTTTAAATTGGATACCATGTTCACGCATCTTTGATCTTAATTCGTCTAATTGTGAAACAGTTAAACCTTGGTAGTGAGCTACGATTACAGCTTCAGACTTATCAAACGTAGATTTCATTTCTTTAATATAAACTTGCTTCTTCTCTTTACTGATCATAATTATATGCTCTTCTCTAATTTTAATTTAAAGGAAGCTCCCATTGTTGAAGTAATAAAACTACTCTTAATTAAATTCCCTTTAATATTGTTATTTGATTTTTCTTTATCCAAAACGTCTAAAATAGCTTTTAAATTTTTTAATAAGTTTTCATCAGTGAATGATTTTTTTCCTATGCTTACTCCTATGTTTCCATCTTTATCATTTCTTATTTCTACCTGACCCGATTTAGCATTTTTTACAGCTGTAACGACATCATCATTGACAGTGCCTAATTTAGGATTTGGCATTAAACCTTTTGGTCCAAGTATTTTCCCAAGTTTAGCAAGTTTTGGCATCATTGATGATGTGCAAATTAATTTCTCAAAATTCATTTCTCCTGATTTAATTTTTTCTATCAAGTCATCCCCTCCTACAATTTCAGCACCAGCGTCTTTGGCAAATTTTTGTTTTTCATCTTCGCAAACAACACCTATCTTAACTGATTTTCCAGTTCCACTTGGCAAATTTACAGAAGTCCTTATATTTATTTCGCTCTTTTTTTGCCTATTATTAATTTGCAAACTTAAATCTATACTTTCATCAAACTTGACTGTGCAATTTTTTTTCACTATTGGTATTAATGAAGAAAATATATCGCCTTTGTTATTTTCATCTAGAGTTAATTTTTTATATCTTTTTGAAGCCATTATTCTTTAACCTCTATACCCATTGATTTAGCAGAACCAGCAATTATTTTTGAAGCCTCTTTAATATCATTTGCATTAAGATCTTCCATTTTTTTTTTTGCTATTTCTTCAATTTGTTTCATTGTAATAGACGCAACAATATTTCTGCCAGGTTCTTTTGATCCACTTTTTAATTTTACTGCCTCTTTAATAAAATGACTGGCAGGTGGAGACTTTATTATAAAGTCAAATTTTTTATCTTTGTAAACAGTTATAATAACTGGAACGGGTTTACCCATGAATGCTTTAGTTTTCTCATTAAAAGCTTTACAAAATTCCATAATATTTATTCCTCTTTGACCTAATGCAGGGCCGACTGGTGGAGCAGGATTAGCTTGACCGCCGTTAATTTGTAATTTTACATATCCAGTAATTTCTTTTTTAGCCATTAACTAACCTTTTCCACTTGATTGTATTCTAAATCTACAGGAGTTGGTCTTCCAAATATGGAAACAGAAACTTTTAACCTTGATTTATCTTCATCTATATCTTCTACTAATCCGCTGAACGATGCAAATGGTCCGTCAATAACTTGAACTTTTTCTCCAACGTTATATTCTACGCTTGATTTAGGTTGAGCAACACCATCTTTAATTTGTCCTAGTATTTTTTCAATCTCTTTATCTGAGACTGGAACTGGGGTACCTTTTGATCCTAAAAAGCCACTTACTTTTTTTATATTTTTTATCATGTGGTAAATATTATTATCCATTTCACTTTTTATTAGCACATATCCTGGAAAATATTTTCTTTTTCTTTGTACTCTTTTTCCTCTTTTAACTTCAGTAATATCATGTGTAGGTACTATAATTTCCTCAATTTTCTCTGAGATTTTAGCTTTTTCTGCTTCCTCTTTTATATGTTGGGCAACTTTATTCTCGAAACTTGAATAAGATTGCACTATGTACCAATTTTTCATTAAAAACTTAACCTCAAAATAATGTCTAAAAAAAACTTAAAAATTTGATCAACCAATAAAAAAAATATTGATGCAATTATTGCCATTGCTGCTACCATTAAAGTTCCCTGCAAAGTCTCTTTCCTAGTGGGCCATGTTACTTTAAAAGCCTCCTGTTTTACTTCTTGAATAAATTTTAAAGGGTTTTTCATAAATTTATCATTAATTAATTTTTGGCAGGAGCGGAGGGACTCGAACCCACAACCTCCGGTTTTGGAGACCGGCGCTCTACCAATTGAGCTACACTCCTATTTTTATTAGAGCTTACTCTATAATTTTAGTTACTACTCCAGCTCCTACTGTTCTTCCACCTTCTCGTATAGCAAAATTTAATTTTTCACTCATGGCTATTGGGGTAATTAATTTAACTGTAAATTTTGCATCATCACCTGGCATTACCATTTCTGTTCCTGAAGGTAATTCAACTTCACCCGTAACATCAGTTGTCCTAAAATAAAATTGTGGTCTATATTTGGTAAAAAAAGGAGTATGTCTTCCACCTTCCTCTTTTTTTAAAACATATGCTTGAGCTTCAAATTTAGTGTGCGGTGTGACTGAACCAGGTTTCGCCAATACTTGTCCTCTTTCGACATCTGTTCTTTCAATTCCCCTCAAAAGAGCCCCGATATTATCGCCTGCTTCACCTGTATCTAAGATTTTTCTGAACATTTCTACACCAGTGCAAACAGATTTTTTTGTATCCCTAATACCAACTATTTCAATCTCTTCACCAGTTTTGACAACGCCTTGTTCTACTCTACCTGTAACAACTGTTCCTCTCCCAGAAATTGAAAATACATCCTCTACCGGCATTAAGAATGGTTTATCTTTCGGTCTATCTGGTTGTGGTATATGCTCATCTACAGCTTTCATTAATTCCATAATAGCATTCTTTCCAACTGCTTCGTCTTTACCGTCAACAGCGGCTAATGCTGAACCTTTTACTATTGGTGTCTTGTCACCTGGGAATTTATAAGAATTTAATAGATCTCTTATCTCTTCCTCTACAAGGTCAATCATTTCTTTATCATCCACTTGATCAACTTTATTTAAAAATACTACTATAGCCGGAACTCCAACTTGTCTTGCTAAAAGAATATGTTCCCTAGTTTGAGGCATTGGACCATCTGCTGCATTAACAACTAGAATTGCTCCATCCATTTGGGCCGCACCAGTAATCATATTTTTTACATAGTCAGCATGACCTGGACAATCGACGTGCGCGTAATGTCTTTTTTCAGTTTCGTACTCAACATGAGCTGTAGAAATTGTAATACCTCTTTCTTTTTCTTCGGGAGCTTTATCTATTTGATCATAAGCAACGAATTGTGCACCACCTGCTTCAGCTAAAACTTTTGTAATTGCTGCAGTTAAAGTTGTTTTACCATGGTCCACATGTCCAATTGTTCCAATGTTACAATGTGGTTTACTTCTATTAAATTTTTCCTTCGACATTACTTTTTACCTCATTTTAATAATTGTTTAAATTGGAGCGGGTAAAGGGAATCGAACCCTTACATCCAGCTTGGAAGGCTAGCGTTCTACCATTGAACTACACCCGCAACACCCAAGTTAACACTCCGTTATTTAATTAATTGGTGGAGGGGGAAGGATTCGAACCTTCGAAGACCGAAGTCAACGGGTTTACAGCCCGCCCCATTTGACCGCTTTGGTACCCCTCCCAAATCAGGGGAAGCGCCCACATGTTCAATTATTCAAACAACATGGGTTTTATATATTTTTATTGTATAAATGCAATACGTGAATTAGAGGTAAAATATCAAATATTTAGTAAAAATTATAGATAAATGAATAATAATTCCTCTTTTTTTATAGTTGGCAAACATGCAGTGCTTGAGGCACTCAGAAATCCTAATAGAAAAGTATTGAGAGTCTTTTTGACAGAGGAAAGTAAAAAAATAATACATCGGGCAAGTCCTAGAAAAAACTTATTAATTGATAAAAAAATTCATTTTAAGACTAAGAAAGAACTAGACAAGTATTGTTCAAAGGAAGATATTTTACATCAAGGATTTGTTGCAGAAATCGAACATATTGAAATTGGTAATATCAAAGATTTCATCAAAGTTAAAAGAAATTTGAATTTAGTTTGTCTCGATGGTGTAACAGATCCAAGAAATATAGGATCAATCATACGAAGCGCAGTATCTTTTAAAATTGATGGTTTAATTGTTAAAGAAAGAAATTTTCCAAAAGATAGTAAACTTATGTACAAGTCTGCGAGCGGATGTATGGAATATATCAATATATTTCAGGTATCAAATATTAAAACTATAATTAAATTTTTAAAGAATAAAAATTTTTGGGTTTATGGTTTTGACTCAAAAGGAGAAAAAGATTTTACTGACATCGAATGGTATGGTAATAACATACTACTGTTTGGATCAGAGGGAGAAGGAATAAAGAGGCATACAGAAAAGTATGCAGATTTTTTAGTTAAAATTAATATAAACGATAAAATAGAGAGCTTAAATATTTCAAATAGTGCTGCAATTGTGTTTCACCATATCAACAAATATCAAAAATAACTTGATAATATTAAATATCATATTAAAAACTCATTACTGCCCTTGTAGCTCAGCTGGTAGAGCAATTGATTTGTAATCAATAGGTCCGCGGTTCGAGTCCGTGCGGGGGCACCATCATTCAATAAAATCAACGTTAATTTTTTTTAGAAAGTTAAATTTCTACTCTGACTGTGCTTATATTGTGCTTTGATTGTGTATAGAGTGTGTATGGATTGTGTATCAATCAAGTGGTCGTTTAAAATTTTTTTTTGGCTATCTCACAATCTGATTTCCATTCACCCCACATAGGTTTATTATTTAGCTTTGAAGTTTTTATTTCATAAAATGTACGATTGACTGCACGAGAAATTTTATTAAAAGCATCCAGATCTTTATTCTTCATATCTAAATTTTCGAATTCTAGAAATTGACTTTTTTCTACTTGGGCTGCTTTTTCTATTTTTTCTCCACTAAGTCGATGTATCTCTGAATAGTTAAGATAATAGTTGTCAGAAATCTTAGATACTAAATAAGATTTAATATAACCTTCTGTAACAATGTATTCTTTGGAGCTTAAGTCATAGACTAAATAAACATCTTCACCAACTTTATAAATTGGATACTCGGTATCAATATATTTATAGGTACATTTAAGTTTTAATTCTTTTGAAAAAGTAACGCTAGACCATAACAAACCCAGAACCACGATCCCTAAAAGTTTTTTCATATTTCAGACTAATTAATAACATAATTTTTTGTTAATATTAATTATGTTGGGTGAGTTAATTTTATTAGGCTTTATACCTTTGTGTATATTTAGGAAGATTCGCAAAATTTATCATTCAAGACGAATATCTCGATCCAGATATTCATAATTATTCATATCTTTAAAACCAAGAAGTGTTTTTTTTTTATCAAAATCTTTATGCACCATAAAGGAAATTAACCACCCTATAACCCCTGTAGCAGTCATACCAATGATTGGAACTCCTCCCATTGCAAACCAAAAAAAACCTGAGAAAAACCAAGTTGCTAAACCAAAAATAATTGGGTCCATTTTATGAAGAAGATTAAAAACTGGATGTTCAAGTCTGTATCTTCTTTGAAACTTTAAAAATTCTTTTCTTTTTATTTTATGTTCTCGCCAATATTTAGAGTGGTCTTCTTTCTTTTTCATAAAAAAACTTTATCACTGTGTTCATAGTGTGTATAGATTTGAAATAACCTTCAATTAACGTTGATAGTATTTATTTTTTTGAATTTAGACTCTCGATTTGTAATCAATAGGTCCGCGGTTCGAATCCGTGCGGGGGCACCATCACTCAATAAAATCAACGTTTATTATTTTTTAAAACTTTAAGATTCTTAAAATTTCTCTACTAAGTGTGAACATAGTGTGAAGAGATTGTGCATCAATCAATCAGTCGTTTAGATATAATCTTCATAATCTTGACTAGCTATAAAAAGATAAATTGTAGCAAAATAAAAAATAATTTTTCCACTATAACTGATGTTAGTAAAAGAAAAAAAATCAATTATTGGATTATACAAAACTACAACAAAAATATAGAACCCCCAATATGTAAGATTTCTTTTATAAAGATTATAGGCGTAGTAAAAGCCATAAGCGGTGACTATTAAATGCGAAAATATATAATATAATGTTGGAAGTGGCAGAATACCTAACGTTAAAAGTACAATTGGGGTCAGCCGAAAAATTTTATTATTTCTATGAAATAAGTTTATTATAGTTTTTTTACTTGTGACATCGACACCAGGGCCAGGGTATCTTGCCATTGGATCAAATTTTATTTTTGGAAAAGGTTTCTTTTGAATAATAATATTAAAATCACGGTAAATTGAATGAATAATTATAACACCTATCATCACTGCTAAGAGCCATTTAAGCCATAAAATTTCTAAGACGTTATAAATAAAAACAATACTTATTAAGCAACTAAATATACTGTACCAACCTCTTGATAAAGCTGACATTAGTATTTTTAAAGTGCTTACAAAAGCCAAAAATTTAAACATAAATTAAATTATACATACAAAGAATTTTATTAAAAATATATTTACATAATAAAAATTAAAAAATGAATAATAAAAATTAATAAATTGTTATTATTTTTAAATTGGAGGCATAAGTGTATTCAATAATTGCATATTTAATGATGAAGTATTTGGCCAATTCCTATTAACAGTATTTATTGTCCAATCATCAATTGGAAAACCCCAAGCTTTATAAAAACTAATTAAATTAGATCCTGTTATTTCTGATGTATAAATAATAAATTGTTGTATTTTTTCATTATCAGTCTTAGGTTTTTGATTTTCAGGCATCAAACGATATTTTTTGTGCAATTTAATAAATAATTCCCAACCAAATACTTGTTCTAATTGTAATAAATGCTCAAGAGCTAAAATTGGTTTTTTTTGCAACATAGAGAATCGTCTACCTTCTTTAATAAAATTCTCTATTTGTATTTCTCTGTTATGTTTACTTAAACTTCCACCATCGATAGTTTGTTCTCTTTTTACCATCGCCACAGTTTCAAGTATATAAACTGACCATAGATTGCAAGATACCTCTGTCCATCCTTGCCAAATCCACTCTTGCATTTGATGATTATGACCTAATTCATGAAAGGTACCCCACCAATAATTCAAACCAATTTTTTTGTAATTCAATAAATAAGGATACCAAGGACCTGCCATCATTATTGGATAACCTGAATGAGCTCCCCACTCCCAGTTAGGGTCAGTAACATAACGTTCAGGTATTTTACGTTCACGACTAATGCTAGCTAAATCTGCTGCTGCATCCATTGCACGACTCCAAAAGTTCATTAACTCATCAGGTTTATTTAAATTTCTGATAGCATGTGAAGGTACCGTCAATATAACTTTATCTGATTCCAGCTCTGCCCATGGTGCAGGATAATCTCGTATCAAATCTATCCAAGTACTTATTTCAGTTTTTCCATGAACATATCTTGGAGACAAATAAGCTCCGCTTATTAATATAGTTTCATGGTAGAATTTAACATATGTTTCAACTTCTTTTGACAAGTTTCTAGGTACAACAATATAAATTAAACCACCAAAAGCACTATTAGCTACAACATTTTTTTTATTAAGAGGCCATGAATAAGTAATAAATGGAAACCTACGAACTGATTTCATTGCATAGGCATGATCTCCATCTGTGTGTGCTCCAATTTGGATTTTAAGACCAAGTTTTGATAAATAATCTGAAAGTGTAGCAGTTATCTTTTCGCCAGCTGATGCATATAGGCCAGTACTGATCCAGTACTCATGCTCAGTTGAGGACCGTAAGTTAATTCTTATTTCCTTAGAAAAAGTTGCTGCTGTAGATGGGATTCCCGGTGTAAATTCAGCGCCAGGGTGAACTTGAACCATATCAGGATTTTTATGTAAAATTTCAATTAATTCCTTATCGTATGCAATAGCAGAGTCTCTTTTCTGAGAAAAATTATTGCTTGAGTCACGTATCCAGGGTTTATCGACTGAAGGAACATTCCATCTTTTTAGTTTAAAATCATTTGCCACTCCATTAGTGCACCACAATAAACCTAGAACAATTATCACTAAAAGTTTTTTCATTATAAAAATTCTACCACTGTTAAAAGAATGTTGCCAAACCAAAATAATTTATATGATTATTATTACCAACAAGGGTTTATTTAAACTTCTAAAATGAATTTGTAATCAATAGGTCCGCGGTTCGAATCCGTGCGGGGGCACCACTGTTGTTTAATCTAAAGCTTTACCTTCAATTGTAGCACTACCTTCAAGTCTTTCAATAGTAGCGATGTACGATGCCGTCGTTGTTGCATTTGTTGCATCAGGATTAGCATGTGCTGCGCCTTCTACAACAATTGTACCAGTGCCAGGTGTCCCTGCATCACCAACAGTTGTAAATTTTCCATAGAAAAATAATCTTTTATCTGCTTCCGTATCAGACGAGTGATTGTACCAATCCATTAATTCTTGTTTTGTTTTTCCAGGATCATAATTAGGTGCAAGTGTATCTGCAGCAACTTGCATTGATGGTTGAATATCAACAAATTCATCGAAGTCAGTACTTCCATCTGATTTTAAACCTTTAACTGTAGAAGCTACAACTGGTAGAGCGCCTATTCTTGCTGATCCAGAATTCCACTCATGTTGAACTTGTGATGCACCTTTTAAAGTTATTCTAGTAAATAAATCAGAGCTCATTTCTTTTTTATTAAAGTTCACATAAATTTTACCTCTAGCTTCTTGAACTGCGTCTGCAAATACATTTGATGTATCAGGTTTATTATATGTTAACCCATTAGATCCAGTTTCTACTCTTTCAATAGCAAACCAACCTGAGTCGTAAACAATTACATCTTCAGTCATGGTCATTACATAATCATGATCTTCTATTTCCATTATATTATCTTTCATATCACCCATGGCTTCAACAACACCTTCAGAATCTGATGAAGCGTCTGATAAAGCTGATAAAGCACCTTCATCAACTTTTAAGTCTAATTTTTCCGCATTTACCTTGATATCTTCTTTTAAATTAGTTGAATTGATTAGGTTTGATGTAACATTTTGAGAGTTACTTATTACATTGCCTGAATTAACAACAGAGTGGCTTATTGAACTGGAAATTTGATTTACTACGTTAGAAGTTGCAGGAGTTGGTGTTGATACAACTGCATAAGAATAACTAAAGAAGGAAAAAAGTAATAGGATAGAATTAATTATTATAGAAAAATTTTTCATTTAATTTTTTACCATTGCTTGAAATCCAGGTTTAGTTATATCAGTCATATTAATCCCATCAGAAAGTTGTACATTTCCTGGGATCATTCCCAAAGTATTTTCTGGACCAGGGCCCAATAATAAAACTGTGCTTTCTTTATCTGAATTTGATGAGACAAGAAATTCTGTACCTCTTGCACCTAAAGTTCCTGCTGGCATTTTGACTTCTAAATTATCAGGATTTTTTTTACTAATTTTACCAGTAATAAATTTGACTGTTCCAGATTTTATGTTTGTTACGAAATTTCCATCATCAGTTTTTGGATCGTATACAAAATCATCAATCGTTAATTCTGTGTTTTCACCGACTGTCATTACGGTTTCGTCTAAAAATAATATTTGAGCATTTGATTTTGACTTTACAAAAATTGTATCTCCAAAAAATACCTTAGAGCCATTGATTAATCTCTCATTTTTTTGATTATTTATGTCGCCAACAGCAACACCAATAACACCAATAAATTCGTTACTAAAGGATTTAGATACAAAGCTTAATAAAATAAAAGTTGCTAATACAAATTTTTTAATCATTAAAATTTACTCTTTTTGTTATCCCAATTGTTTTAAATGCTCTTTTTACTTCGTAGTTAGGTAAACTAGAATTTACATTAGATTCTCTAAAACTCAAAGTATAAAAAGTCGTGTTATCTTTATTAATTTTACTTAAAAAAGGCAATATCTGATTAATGTCGCCTCTCAAAGAAAGATTTGTAACCAAACTTCTATCATTTCTGTAACGTGACATTGATATAGCTTCATTTTTAGCCTGATAAGAATTGTAAAGATATGTTGCTGAGGCTGTTAAAGTTCCAAATGAGAAAATTCTAGATGCTCGTAAATTTAAACCATTAGACGAGTAACTATGAAATTCCTTAGAATGATCTGTTTTACCATGAATTAATTTTGCACTAATTTGAGTTTTGTTCGACAAATTATTATTTAATCTAATAGATGAAGAATATACTTCATTATTATTGTTGTCTCCTGCCTCTTTAAATAATTGAATACCAGAAATTTCAGGCGTTGCCCTTGAATGATATCTAGAGTCTGAATAACTCAAAGCATAATTTAAATTATATTTATCATTAAAAATGTAAGTATTATTTATCCCTAACCCTTTTACTTGATAATCCTCTACATTCTGTCTGTAATTTGGTTTACTGAAATAAACATAAGGAGAGAAATAATGATTTTTATAAACTTTAAAGTAGCTTACAGAGCTAGAATAAATATCGCTCTCGCCTTTTTTCTTTTTGTTATTAGTATTAAAATTTCCTCCAAGATTTAAATATAAAGACGAACTTTGATTTAAAATTCTACCTATTGTAAGAGACGTTCCTC
>CACLQJ010000009.1 GCA_902609065.1 uncultured Pelagibacteraceae bacterium | reverse complement strand
CTTGATCTTTTAGTTCGTCAATTGAAACATCTTCGTCCTGCTCGTCTTCACTCACAATTTCTTGTGAAACTTGCTCAGTTGAATTTTGTAATTCACTCAAATCGTCTTTTGATACCTGTATTTTTTCAGGAATTTTTCTTGCTCTTTTAGACGGTAAGATTGGTACTCCGCTTTTTGAAATTTCTCCTTTATATAAATTTTCGAAATCATCTCCTACCACTTCATCTTCCTCTGAAGTTTCATCCACTTGCTCAACATGCTTTCTTAATTTATAAACAGCGCTTTCAGTTAAATCTGAAACTTTTATGTTCTCATTTGCTATTTCCCTTAAGGATATTACTGTATTTTTATCATCGTCTCTATCGACAGTTGGTTCTAAACCTGAGTTTAATTGAGTTGCTCTTTCTTTTGCAACTAGAACTAATTCATAAGGACTGTCTACTTTATCAATGCAATCTTCTACAGTTACTCGAGCCATGCGAGGTATTTATACTTGGTGGATGAATAAATCAAGTTTTAATTAATGGTTATAGGATTTAATTTGTTTTTAACAAAAAATAAAGAAATTAACGATATTGTTATATATATAGCTGAGATCATAGCTATTTGCTCAATAGAGAAACCTCTATCGATTAAAAACCCAAATAGAGCTGTACCAAAAGCTGTAGCAAAAACCATTAGTGCTGTTGTTAAAGCTTTTATAGATCCAATATGTTTTACACCATAAATTTCAGCCCAAGTTGAAGATCCTAAAACATTTGCAAATCCATTAGATACACCAATTAATCCTAAAAAAATAAAAGATGTATAAGGTTGGTCGAAAAAAATAATTATAAATACTGAGATTAACAAAGGAATATTCATATAAACTATTAATTTTCTACTTGTAAACTTATCTATTAAAATTCCAGATATAATTAAAGTAATTACAGATAAAATTGAATAAATCATGAATGATTGAGCAATAATATATGGACCCCAATTTTTTGAGCTCAGTATAAAAGATTGATATACGAATGTTCCAGTTGCGATCCAGGGCATCGCTAACATGTTTGCGCACACTATGTAAAATCTATAATCTTTTAATACTTCAATTCTTCTCCAGTTTTTAATATTTTTATCTTTATATTTCTCGGACTTATTACTTTCTCTTGAGTCTAAATTCAAATTTTTTAGTAAAAAATAAGAAACTATAGGTAAAGTTATTAAAACTATAATTGAAATAGATTTCCAAACAACCTTCCAATCGTATGAAGATAAAAGATATATCATTAAAATAGGTAAAATAAATTCAGCTGATGACAGACCAAACCAAATAATACTTAACGCTTTACCTCGAGACTTTGTGAAATATCTTGATACAGTAGTACTTGCAGTATGAGACATCATCCCTTGACCAGAAAATCGCATTAAAAAAATTCCAATAAATAAAAGAACGACTGACGATACTTTGGAAAAGAAAAAACTTGAGAATGACAATAAGAAAATTACTAAAAGAGCAAACTTTGAAATGTTTATATCGTCTATTTTTTTTCCAAACCAAATTAAAATAAAACCACTTAGCAAAGTTGCTGAAGCATAAATTGAGCCAAATTGTCCATGAGTTATAGATAATTCATTTCTGATGCTGTTATTAAATAAACCTAAAAAAAAACTCTGTCCAAAACTTGAAAAAAATGTAAATATAAATCCAAATAAGATTACTTTTAAACTTAAATTTTTAAACATAATATGACTTGTAATGTAGCTTTCATTGGTCTTGGTGTCATGGGATATCCAATGGCAGGGTATATATCAAAAGGTGGACACAATGTAACTGTTTTTAATAGAACTATTGCAAAAGCAGAAAAATGGGTTGGAGAGTACAAAGGTAAAATGGCCAAAACTCCAGCTGAGGCTGCGAAAAATGCTGAATATATTTTTACGTGCGTGGGAAATGATAATGATTTAAGAGAAGTTACATTTGGTGATAATGGAGCTTTTAAAACAATAAAAAAAGGTGCTGTTTACATAGATAACACAACTGCATCAGCTAAAATCGCAAAAGAAATTTATGATTACGCAAAAAAAAATGGATTTGGATCATTAGATGCACCTGTTTCCGGCGGACAAGCTGGTGCTGAAAACGGTGCACTGACGGTAATGATTGGTGGTGATCAGCCAGATTTTGACAAAGCTAAAGACAAAATTGATTGTTATAGCAAAAAAATGAAGTTACTTGGTGGTCCAGGCAACGGTCAATTAGCAAAAATGGTTAATCAAATTTGTATAGCAGGTTTAGTTCAAGGTCTTTCCGAAGGTATTAACTTTGGAATGAAGGCGGGACTAAATATGGAAGATGTAATTGAAGTAATTTCTAAAGGTGCAGCTCAATCTTGGCAAATGGAAAATCGATATAAAACAATGATAGACGACAAGTTTGATTTTGGATTTGCAGTTGACTGGATGAGAAAAGATTTAAAAATAGCAATGGAAGAAGCAAAAACGAACGGTTCGTTATTGCCTGTGACAGAACTTGTAGACAAGTATTATTCAGAGGTACAGAATATGGGCGGTAATAGATTAGATACTTCTAGCCTAATTAAGAGATTTAGAAAGTAGTATTGTATGCAGCCAGCATACTATGATGATTTAAATGAAATTAAGAATAAGTATTGGTCAATGCTTGACGACGCTGTATCAAATAGAAGTTCATCGTTTAGAATTCCGGTATTTATTTGTGCTAATCAAAATGAAATTGATGGAAGAATAGTTGTTTTGAGAAAATCAGACAGAAGCAATAATCTTTTACAATTTCATACCGATTTTAGATCTTCAAAAATAAGTATTTTAAATCAAAATAAAAATGCATCATTGGTTTTTTATGATAAAGAGGAAAAAATTCAATTAAGAGTAAAAGTTGAGTGTATAATTAATAATAAAAACTCAACAACTGAGGATTCATGGAAAAAGACACAACATATAAGCAGAAGGTGTTATTTAACTGATGATCCACCTGGAACAATTTCTAATGATCCAACATCTGGAATGATTTCAAAACTAGAAGATTTTAATTACACGATGGAACAAAGTGAAGAAGGATACAAAAACTTTACAGTAATTCAATGCAAAATTAAATCTATAGAATGGTTATATTTAGATGCAAAAGGGCATCGTAGGGCAAAATTTGACTTAGAAAACAAAAGTGAAAGTTGGTTAGTTCCATAATGAAAAGATACAAAGCTATGGTTCTTTCCTGTATTGATCCTAGGTTTCAATCAAAAGTTTATAATTATTTAAAAAAGAAAAAATTAACTGGTAAATATAGCTCATTTACAATTGCTGGAGCCGGAATTGGAGTAACACACACAAAATTTAAAAAATGGCATTCAACATTTTGGGACAATTTAAATACATCGATAAAACTACACAAAATAAGTAAATTAATAGTCATAAATCATAAAGATTGTGGAGCTGCTAAAATTGTAAATGAAAAGACAGAATTTAGCTCATTGAATGAAAATAAAATTCATAAGCAGTCATTTAAAATTATAAAGAAAATAATTAATAATAAATATCCTAATTTAAAAGTAAGTTTTAAAATACTAACTCTATAATTTTACTTTTCTAATGCAGATAACTTCTTTTTTAATTTAGATGAAAGTTTAGAGAACCACAATTTTTCTTTACCGGATTCAGGTAAAACAGCACCATATTCAATCATTTGTGAAGGTGGTAAATCAATTATATACACCCAAATTTGTGTTTCGTTTAGTTTTGTGTTTTTAACTAAAGTATTTTTTAGATCTAAAATTAATTTATCTTTAATTTTTTTGGTCTTCCTGCTCTAATCTGGCCGAGTAAAAACAATGAAGGCTCCTTAACTTTTTTTCCACCCATAAAATGACTATTTTTTTTAGCTTGATTAAAGAATACTTGTGCAAAGTATGTATTGGCACCTGTTACTACATTGTGAACTTTGGTGATCCCTTGAGCTAATACTTTTTGTTTTTTTGATGATAAATTGAAATTTGAATTAATTAATGTATATGTTGGCATTTTATAATAGATATTTAATTACACTTTCTATATTTTCATCTTAGATATTCTATAATTTCAGGAAAATATTCACTCATACATGGACTTGTGTGTACATTATGTCCAAAAGGCTTCCAACTTTTGCAAGATTTTCCATTTATTTTCCACTTGTCCTTTTTTCCTGGTGTTTCAATAAATTTGACGGTTTTTATGTCTTTTAACCATTCACTATAATCTCCATCATAAGGATCATCATTGTTATGTATCACGACAGCTTTAAGATTTTTATTACTTTTAATTTCATCAATGATTTTTGATCTAAATGTCCAGAATGCTTCAGCACATGGGTACTTACCTTTTTCTTTAATAGGGCATTTCCAATTTTCAGCTTTAAGCCATTTTTCTCTTCCTTTTTCTGTTGCAATATCAAACTTTGTTAACTTGCCACAACAGGCTGGATGATAAGCGATAGCACCTCTAACTTTATCAGGATGTCTTGCTGTATACAAAAGAGATGCATAACCTCCATTAGAATGTCCTGTCGTGATTATGTTTTCAGGCTTGATGCCTTGTGAATAAAAATTTTCGTTAATTTCATTAATTAAATCAATTTTTTTTTCTATTTTTGTTTTTCCAGGATATTCACCTACCGGAAATGCTTTCCATTTAGTTTTATTTTTTCTATCTTTATAAGCGTCACCATAAAAAGGTTTTGTATTTACCACATAAAGAAAACTGTATTTTGTTCCAAAATCTTCTTTTGTCAGTTTAATTGCATTTTTTAAATATTCTTCACTAAAAACACAATCTGAAGTACGTGCCTCGTCAGCAGCTCCGCCGTGATGATACATGAAAATTAAAGTGTTTTCTGGATCTTCAAATTTTATAGTTTTGCTAAAATTAAATTTATCGTCAACAAATCCAGTTTCATTTATACATTTTCGATTTTCATTTGCAAAACTATTAGTTGAAAAAAGATTAAAGAATAATGTAAAAATAAAAAATATTTTAATCATAATGAAATTAGTAAACAAAAAAAAATGATAAAAATTTTTTTTATAAACATTTCAGGTTAATTTAATAGATTTTTTTTAAAAAATTTAATAAAAGAATTTTTAAAAGGTTTATTTCCTCCAACATGTGCGCCCCGTTTTATACACTTGTCAGTCCACCATGATTTGGCCCATTTATAATTTGGATCACTTGAACTAGTTGTTCCATCATCATTGGTGAAAAAACCTGGACAATTGGTGAATACCATACTTTCTTTTTCCCATTCTTTTTCATAATTAGCTGTAAAACCATGATGCCATCCCTTTTTAACTGTAACCTCAATGTTTCCACCATTAGCTTTAATTTTTTTACCTAGTTCAACACATGGTTCTGCTGCTGTATAATCGTCAGCACCACCTAAAACCATCCAAGTTTTTGTTTCTGGTATTGGTGTAGGATTATTAAACATACCAATACTCCAACAAGGTGGTGACCTTGGTTGAGCCGCTGCAAAAAATAAATTTTTATCAATAAGAGTATCTCTTAACTTTTTTTCTGAAGCCATAATAGAAATTGCACCTCCTCTTGACCAACCTGTTATTCCCACTTTATTAATATTTATTTTAGGATCTTTTGATACGTGTTTAAGAGCCATAAAAGTATCAATAAAAGTAGACCAATGTGGGACCTTTTGTTGATTTGCATAAGTTGTATAAGTTCCTCTTGGGGCAAAATTATCTATAAACATCACTGCAATTCCATTTTTCTGTAAAGATTTGGCGGCCAATCTATTAAACTTAAACCATTTATTAGTAAATAAAAGTGGACCACCACTCGCATGAGCAAACATTACTAAAGGGAAAGGTCCTTCGCCTTTTTTAGGATATGCTATAAATGCCTCTATTTCTAAAGGTGATTTTTTATAGGTTCCATCTTTAATCTCCATATAATTTTTTGCGTTATACGAATTAATTTTAATCATTTGACCATTTTTAAAATATTTAAATAATTTATCTAAAGGAGATTTTATAGGAGCAGCAAAAACTGATGAACTAAATAAAGTTATCAACAATGTAAGTAAAATATTTTTCATAGTTTTAAAATACTGAATTAACGTATTTTTTCCAATTATTTTGATATCTTATTGCGTTTTGCTTCATAGCTTCGATTTCATTTTCCGTAACTTGTCTTACTACTTTTCCAGGAGAGCCCATGACCAATGAATTATCCGGTATCTCCTTATGTTCTGTAATTAAAGCTCTAGCACCTATCAAACAATTTTTTCCTATTTTAGATCCATTAAGAAGCACTGCGCCTATTCCAATTAAGCTATTATCGTTAATTAAACACCCATGAAGCATAACTAGATGACCAACGGTTACATTTTTTCCAACTTTTAGAGGATATCCCGGGTCCGTATGAAGTACACAGCTATCCTGAACATTTGACCCTTCTCCTATATGAATATTTTCAATATCTCCCCTTAAAGTAGCATTAAACCATACACTAGTATTTTTTTCTAATGTTACATCGCCAATTATAACTGCATTTGGTGCTACCCAATTTTCACCAGAGTTTTTTGGTTTTTTGTCTTCCAAATCGTAAAACATAATTTATATATTATTCTAACATGTCACTGACAAAAACACCAATATGCGATTTTGGGAAAAAAGCAGAAAGTTTTGAATTAAAATCTATCGACAATAAAGTTTTAAAGTTGGAAGATATTAGAGGAGAAAATGGAACATTAATTATGTTCATCTGCAATCATTGTCCTTATGTTAAAGCAATTATTTCTGACATTGTAAAAGACTGTAAAACACTTTCAAAAATAGGGATAAATTCGATGGCAATTTGTTCGAACGATGTTGAAAATTATCCTGAGGATTCATTTGAAAATATGGTTAAATTTTCAAAAACAAATAATTTTAATTTTCCATATTTTCACGATGAATCCCAAGATATTGCAAAAAAATATGGAGCTGTATGTACACCTGATTTTTTTGGATACAACAAGAATTTAGAACTTCAATACAGAGGTAGAATAAGAGAGTTAAAAGATTTAAAACCTGTCAGAGATGGAGATAGTGACTTATTATTAGCAATGAAAGAAATATCTAAAACAGGAAGAGGACCAAAAAATCAGATCCCAAGTATGGGTTGTAATATTAAGTGGAAATAATTTAATGAACTTGATTGTAACAAGGACATTTCCACCAAGTATTGGTGGGATGCAAAATCTTATGTGGGGTTTAGCAAAAGCTGTTGCTAAAATAGACCTAGTTAAAGTATATGCGGATTATGAATTAAATCATGAAGTTTTTGATAAAGAAGTATCTTTTTCAATAGAAAGAGTAAAAGGAATTAAACTGTTTCAAAAATACAGGAAAGCATATTTAATTAATGAATATTTAAAAGAAAACATAAATGTAAAAAATATAATTGCAGATCATTGGAAAAGTTTAGAACACATCAAGACTAATAAAAATAAAATTTGTCTTATTCACTCAAAAGAAATTAACCACAAAACTGGGAGCAATCTTAATAAAAGAGTTTTAAAAATTCTTAACAACGTTAAGTTAGTAATAGCAAATTCAGAATTTACAAAAAATTTAGCTATTGAAAAAGGAGTAAATTCTAAACTTATTAAGGTAATTAATCCAGGGGTTGATGATGTTAAGGAGATTAGCAAAAGAAATTTAAAAAAGGCTGACGATTTATTAATTAATAAAACTCCAAGATTAATTACTGTTTCTCGGTTTGACAAAAGGAAAAACCATGCGAAAGTAATGATGGCTATACGAAATTTAAAAACTATCTACCCTAAAATAATCTATACTTGCATAGGATACGGTGAAGAAGAAGAAAAGTTGAAGAAACTTTGTCGAGAACTCATAATCGATGACCAAGTTTTATTTTTAAAAGGTATTTCAGAGGAACTAAAAAATGCTTTGATATCTAAATCGGATATTTTTGTCATGCCATCTATAATTCATGAAAAATCTGTTGAAGGATTTGGTATTTCTTTTATAGAGGCGGCACAACACGGTGTTCCGTCCATAGGCGGTAAAGATGGAGGGGCAAAAGACGCCATTGAACACGAGAAAACTGGCCTTATATGTGATGGAAATAGTTTGGACGATATATACAATTCAATAAACAAAATGTTAGAAAGTAAATTATATAACGAGTATGGCAGGAGGGCAAAAGAGCATTCAAAAAAATTTCATTGGAGTAAAATAATTGAAAATTATAAAAGAATCTTATAATAGAAACTATGATCGATAAATTTAATAATGTTTGGTACCTAATAATTTTCCTAATTTACTTTGCTGGCACAGGAATGTACGCTTATCAAACTATTTTTCAAACTAGAAAATTCTGCAATAAATTTGAAATTGATGATACAGGCTTCACTATGGTAAGATTTGCTGGTGCCTTTATGTTGGGTCAATTTTTAATGGCAATTTACATTTTATTTATTAGAAGAGATGGAGTTATTGCTGCAGGCTCATTTTTTAATTTGGTTTTTTTAACAAATCTTTGTGTTTTTTTAGTAAATTCATATTCAATTTTAATAGATAAAACAGGTATCAAATCGCCAGAAAAATCAAGAGAGGGAATAATTGCGCCATTGGTCTTTTCTGCTTTAAGTGCTTCGCTATGTTATGGATTAGCAGACAAAATTTATATTTACTAAATTAAAATTTCTTTTAATCTTTCAAATACTTTTGCAGCTGATAATTTTTTTAAATCATTAACTTGAATAGCTTTGAAATTGTCTCGCTCAATACTTACTTTATAAGCACTTGTATGACTACCAAACAAAGTCATACCTTTTACACCTAAATGTGCTGCCATGTGAGCAGGGCCTGTATCATTAGAAATAACATATGAGCTGTTTTTAATTAAAGAACTTAATTCAGAAATATTTAAAGCTTTATCTTTATTTAAAATACATATTGCATCAATACTTTTTGCATCCTTAATTTCGTTAGGTCCAGGTGCTACTAATATTTTATATTTATTACCAAACTTGTCTTTAATCATTTTAATTAATTCATTATAGAATGGCCATTTTTTATTTACTAAATGAGGGGAGCAAAAAGGAAATAGTAAAATATAATTACCTAAATTATATGAATTTTTTATCTCATTTATTTCTTCACATGCCCAATCAAAGTTTGGGTTAAGAGTATGTTTAGTTTTCAAGCCTGAAGTTTTTAGTTGATGATCAAAACGTTTAAGTACAGGCATCCTATCAAATTCTTCTTTATTTTGGTCAGAGGGCAATGTTGTTAAGGAACTTGACCAAATTTCTTTTTTCGCATTTGGAAACAAGATTTTTTTGTAAAATGTTGTCCTCGATGAGTTTTGTAAATCGTAAACTCTGGAAATACCTATTTTTTTTAACTTTCTCATTAACATATATAGGTAAATTAAATTAAATTTTGATAATCTTTTATCCAATATAACTTCTTTAATTTTACTATTTTTTTTGAACAAATTTAGAAATGGTGTTGAAGTAAGTAGATAAATGTCGTCTTCTTTATGATTAATAATTATATCATTTATTGCACCACTTGCCTGCACAACATCTCCCAATGAACCATGTTTGATAATTAGTATATTAGACATATTTTAAACATGTTATAACAGTAAAAGATTTTATGAACAAAATTTTAGTAGAAGTTTCTGTCGGTGAATTGTTAGACAAAATATCCATTTTAGACATTAAAAAGGATAAAATTAAAGATAGCAAAAATCTTGAACACATTGAATATGAATACCAAGTTTTAAAAAAAGAATATGACAATAAAGTGAAAACTGATGAAGAATTAAAAAGTTTATATCTATCACTAAAAGAAATTAATTCAAAATTATGGGTCATAGAGGATGAAAAGAGATTGTGTGAAAAAAACTCTGATTTTGGTGAAAATTTCATAAAATTATCCAGAGATGTCCATTTTCTTAATGATGATAGAGCAAAGATTAAACTTGAAATAAATAATCACACAGGATCAAAAATTAAAGAAATTAAAGAGTATACTAAATATTAAAAACTATATTTTTTCTCAAGAGATTTTATTGTGTAATGAATTAAAAAAGTAAAAAATAGATAAATACTTCCTGCAATAATAAATACTTCGATGGGTTTAAAGGTAGTTGAAATAATGTATTTAGCTACTCCTGTTAGATCCATTAATGTGACTGTACTAGCTAAAGAAGTTCCTTTTAACATTAGAATTATTTCATTACCATACGCAGGCAAGGATTGTCTTATAGCAATAGGTATTTGTATTTTATAGAAAATTATTTTGTTAGATATTCCTAAACTCTTTCCTGCCTCAATAAATCCAGGTCTAATTGTTTGAAATGCAGATCTTAATATCTCAGAAGTATAAGCTCCCGTATTAAGAGCAAAAGCTATAACTGCACACCAATAAGGTTCTTTTAGAATGTTCCATAATAAACTTTCACGTATAAATTCTACCTGGCCAAAACCATAGTATATTATAAATATTTGAACTAATAATGGCGTCCCTCTAAAAATATATGAGTACAAATAAGCAATTTTTCCTAAAACATTGGTATTTTTAATCCTTAAAATTGCAAAAAATAATCCTATAAATAGACCTATAATCATTGATGCAGAAAGTAGTTTCAAAGTTGTAATACTTGCTAAAAATAATTTTGGAAAACTATTTAAAATTAAATCTAAATCCATCAAAATCCTCTACTATATTTAATTTCCATCCTATTAATAATTTTCATACTAAAAAAAGTAAGTATTAAATATAAAACTGCCGCAATAGAATAAAATAGTAATGGATCTCTTGTAGATCCAGCTGCAATGTAAGACTGTCTCATAATTTCAACTAAACCTGTTACAGAAATAAGAGAAGTGTCTTTAAGTGTAATTTGCCAAACATTACTCAAATTTGGTATTGATAGTCTTAACATTTGTGGAAGAATAATTTTATAAAATCTTGTGTACTTATTAAAGCCTAATACGTTTGAAGCCTCAAATTGACCTTTGTCTATTGATTGTATTGCACCCCGAAAAACTTCTGTTGAATATGCACCAGAAATAATACCTATTGAAAAAGCTCCTGTTAAAAAAGCATTTATTTCAATATAATCATTATAACCAAATATTGAGGCAACAAACATTATTGCGCTACTACCACCAAAAAAAAAGAGATAAATTACCAATAACTCAGGCACGCCTCTGATTATAGTTGTATAAAAATTTGCAATAAGATTCAAAAATTTATTCTTTGACAATTTTAAGGGAGTAAAAATTAAAGCAAAAATAAAACCTATTAATATTGCAGTAACAGATACTGCTAATGTCATAAAAGTAGCTATGAATAATTCATCGCCCCATCCTGTTTTGCCAAATGATAGAAGTTCCATAAGAAAAGGCGGTTAATTAATTAACCGCCATTTCAAATATATTATTACATTGATGCGTCAAAACCAAAGTGTTTAATAGCTAATCTGCTAATAACCCCGTCTTTTCTTGCTTGATCAATTGCTTTATTAAATTTTCTCAGAAGGTCCGCATCTCTTTTACCCATCGTAGATGTTTCACCCATTTGAGCTGCTTGTCTTAATCCAACGCCTACTCCATTTCCAAATGCACCACCTGAAAAAGTTGGACCAACAAGAACGACTGGTTTTCCTGATTTATCCGCATAGTCTGTAAAGGCTACTGCTGCCGCTAAAGCAACATCACATCTTCCAGATGCTAAATCTAGGTTAACATCGTCTTGCGTTTTGTATGTTCTTACATTTACTTTACCTACATCACCTGATTCTAAAAAATTTTGGTGAATTGTTCCTGTTTGTGTACAAACAGTTTTTCCTGCTAAAGCTCCTGTAATTGTTTTAAGTGCTTTATTTACATTTCCTCCACCTAAAGAAAGATTTATGCCTTCAGGTGTATCCATTCCTTCTAAATCTGAACCTTTCATGACTGCAAGTGACGCAACCTCATCAGCATACCCTTGAGAAAAAGTTATAACTTTTTTTCTTTCATCTGTAATAGACATTCCAGCCATAATCGCATCAAATTTTCTCATTTGAAGAGCGGGTATCATTCCATCCCAATCTTGCTCAACTATCTCGCACTGCTGACCAATGTATCTGCATAAAGCCCATGCAAGTTCTACTTCAAATCCAATTAATTTACCTGAAGCATCTTTTGAGTTCCATGGCGGATAAGCGCCTTCAGTACCTATTCTAATTTTATCGGCATTAGCTGAGATTGTTAGAAATAAACTAATCAATAACCCTAAGCCAAATTTTTTAAATATATTCATTTTACCTC
Source organism: uncultured Pelagibacteraceae bacterium (assembly GCA_902609065.1). Taxonomy (GTDB): domain Bacteria; phylum Pseudomonadota; class Alphaproteobacteria; order Pelagibacterales; family Pelagibacteraceae; genus Pelagibacter. Next base: position 16,252 of record CACLQJ010000009.1, on the reverse strand, counting down.
CAAAAATATAAGATACGATTATTCCACAAAATTTAAGATTTAAAAAGATAAATTAATTACTAATTGATGTTGCAAAATTCCAAGAACAATCAAAACTTGGTATATAAACTCTATCAAGGGTAGCATTACCAAAATTTTTGTTGAACACATTTAACCAGTTTTTTACTTGCTCAGGTTTTTTATCTTGGCTTCCGACTTGTGCTGTAATAGTGCCATCAGTTTTGAGAATTCTCTTCAATGATTTCATATTCTTAGCAGCAAGATCAATACAATATTGATCATCATTCAAATCTACAAATATTTTATCATATCTATCACTCTCAATAGATTTAATACTTTCAAATGCATCACCCCAAAAACATTTTACCGAATTTTTTTTTGTAGCTTTGTCTCCTATTTTTACTAAATGCTTTTCACATACTTTTACTACTTGTGGATCAAGTTCAAACCAATCAATAAATCCAAAGTTTTTTGAAACGCATTCTCTTGCTACACCACCATCACCTCCTCCAATTATCGCTACTTTTTCTTTAGATTTATTAAGATTCAATCCAGATTTTACAAATGTTGAACTGTATAAGTGTTCATCTTTTTCCGCGACCTGTATTTCACCATCTATAAATAAAGATTTACCAAATTGTTCCAAATTTAAAATTTCCACATGTTGACCTGCTTTAGAAGTAAAATTTTCCAAGACATCTTTAACTAGGTAAAATTTTCTTAGTCCAGGAGAACTATAAATATCATCATATTGACTTAATGAACTTCTATCAAAATTATTAATAGATAATCTTTTAAACTTTATTTCCTTCTTTAGTATATCTAAAGCTATTTTAGGATTTATTTTACCACAAGTAAAAAAATCAAAACTTATAATTCCCTTTTCAGGAAAGGTATGAAAGCTCATGTGACTTTCTGCAAGTAATGCAACTGTTGTAAATCCCTGGGGTTCAAATTTATGACTATTAATTCCTAAGATTTCTACTTTTGCGAGTTTGGCTATTTTATAAATTACTTTTTCATAAAATTTTTGCGTATAATCTTTTTTAACCCCAATAAAATCTATTGTTATGTGTTCACCAACTTTAGTCATAATTACTCTTTTTTATAATTTTTAATTTGTACTAAAATTTTATCCATTTCATCAATTGATAGTATCTTAGGATTTCCTATTTTTAAAGCATTTACATATTGTTGACAAATATTTTCTATTTCTTGAGCAAGCTCAAAGGCTTTATCTAAACTCTTTTCAAAAGCAACCTGACCGTGATTTGACATTAAACATGCTTTTCTATCTTGAAGTGCTCTTATAATATTTTGTGAAAGCTCCTCTGTTCCAAAGGTTGCATAATCAGCACATTTAATATCATTGCCACCTGCTAAAGCTACCATGTAATGAAAGGCGGGTATTGATTTTCCATGAGTTGAAAATGCGGTGGCATAAGTTGAATGTGTGTGAACAATTGCGTTCGCCTCATTTTTGTTTTTATATATATCTTTGTGAAATCTCCATTCTGATGAAGGTTTTTGCTTTATTCCGTCGAATTTTCCGTCTAAAGAAACAAAAACTATATCGTCGTTTTTTAAAGAAGAATATTTAACTCCTGAGGGAGTTATTAAAAAACCATCATTGTATCTTACTGATATATTCCCTGATCTTAAAGCTGATAAATTTTCAGTATTTAGCATTTTCGCATATTTAATTACTTGCTCAGCTGGGTTCATTATCTTTACTTTTGTTATCTTTCAATTTATTTGAAAAAACATATCCAAATACTATTCCAACTAGAATAATAATATATTGGTATAGTTTAAGTATAATAAAAACTACTGGTAATTCTTTTTCAGATGGATTTTTATTGAAGTAATTTTTGGAACCATCTTCGTATAAATCTAATGGACCAAAAATTAGATAAATACCATAAATTACCAAATAGATGCAGGGAATAGTTGAGATATATAATAGGATTTTACTTTCTTTAATTAAACTCAAAAAATTAGCAGAAACTGCAACTAGTATTAAGCTTACTAAAGAAAATATTAAGGGGTTCATTTAAATAATTTATTTAATCCTTCCTCTGATGCGCTACAGATACCTTTTTCTGTTATTAGTCCTGTAATATATTTTGCTGGTGTTACATCAAAAGCTAAGTTTAAAGACTTGCTATTTTTAGGGTAAATACGTATTTTTTTTAGTTTATTATTATTATCTAAACCCTCTACAAATGATAACTCCTCTGAATTTCTCTCCTCAATAGGAATATTTTCAGAATTTTTCATATCCCAATCAATCGTTGAACTGGGTAATGCAACATAAAATGGTATATTGTTGTCTTTAGCAGCAAGCGCTTTTAAATAAGTTCCTACTTTGTTACAAACGTCTCCATTAGATAAAGTACGATCAGTCCCTACTATGCATGCATCTACTTCACCTCTTTGCATTAGAATTCCTCCTGTATTATCAGCGATAATTGTATTTTTAATATTTTCCTCATTTAGTTCAAATGAAGTTAAATTTGCTCCTTGATTTCTTGGTCTTGTTTCATCGACCCAAACATGAATAGGAATACCTTTTTGATGTGCCTGATAAATAGGCGATGTTGCTGTACCCCAATCAATTGTTGCAAGCCAACCTGCATTACAATGAGTTAAAATATTTACTGTATCTTTTTTTTTGTTGTAAATATCTTCAATAATTTTAAGTCCATTTAAACCTATATTTTTACAAAATTTAATGTCCTCTTCACAAATCTCATCTGTCTCTTTTATAGCTATATTTAAAACATCGCTGCTATTAACTCCTTTTATTTTGGAGAACATTCTATCTACTGCCCACTTTAAATTAATTGCTGTAGGTCTAGATCTAATTAAGTTTCTACAAGCATTTTCTAAAAATGATTGATCTTTATTTTCCATTAATGCCAAAACAATTCCATACGCTGCAGTAGCTCCAATTAAAGGTGCGCCTCTAACCTCCATAACTTTTATTGCGTTAATTGCGTCGTCTATTGTTTTTAATTCTTTAATATAAAATTCATGAGGTAATTTTGTTTGATCAATAATTTTTACAACATTATTTTCAAACCAAATAGTTTTATATTTTTTGCCTTTGATTTTCATTTAATTCTATTAAGGCTGTCTCTCGGCCAAGTTTTTTCTCTATCATACATCTCATCATAACAAATATTTTTATTAGTAATTTCAACCCACGGGTCTTTACTTTTAATAAAAATATGTGCTTGTGGCTCTATTGGCTTTTCCAATGTCTGTGTTCTTAATGCAATTCTACCTTTAGAAACATTGTATCTGCAAAAAACATATACGCCACATATTATACAAAAATATGCGTTGTAACCTTTTCCACTCCCAGTAGGGAGGTCTATTGAGGCAACATCTCCACTTATTTTAAAATCTTCTTCTATAACCATAGTATGTATTACAAATGAGGATCCCGTGGATAGTTTACAATTTTTACAATGACAGGCTTGTGTGAATAAAGGTTTACCATTAACTTTATATTTTACGTTTCCACAAGCACAGCTGCCATTCATAACATTTTCTTTTTTCATTTATTTAGTACTCGACCTGCAATAGTTTTTAATTTATCTTTTGTTTTTTGTGTTCTTTTTTCTGGAGCTGTTATAATTGCTACATCTAAACAATTATTAGTTGGATCATTAGATTCAATATGATTTTCATAATTATTAATTAAATTTTTTATCATTTCTTTTGCCTTAGAGGCGTTACCCATCAAAACTTCTATTACTTTATTTACATCAACGTTTTCGTGGTCAGGATGCCAACAGTCATAATCAGTTACCATTGAAACAGATGCATATCTAATTTCAGCCTCTCTTGCTAATTTAGCTTCCGGCATATTGGTCATTCCGATTACATCTGCATTCCAAGATCTATATAAATTAGACTCGGCCAATGTAGAGAATTGTGGACCTTCCATAACCACATAAGTGCCACCTCTCTTATAATCAATTTTGGCCAGTTTTATCGCTTCTTCACATGCGTTCATTAGTCCATTAGAAGTAGGTTGAGCCATAGAAACGTGAGCTACTATTTCATCATCAAAAAATGTTTTATTTCTTGCAAAAGTTCTATCGATAAATTGATCAACAATAACAAATTTTCCAGGTTGTAAATCTTCTTTAAGAGATCCCACAGCTGAAACTGAAATTAAATCTGTAACACCCATTTGTTTCAAAGAGTCAATATTTGCTCTGAAATTAATTTTTGAGGGAGATATAAAGTGTCCTTTTCCATGTCTTGGAATAAAATAAACTTCTCTATTATTATAGTTAGTTTTTAAAATTTTATCTGATGGTTTTCCCCAAGGTGTTGTTAAATCTATTAATTCTCTGTCCTTAAATTCTTCAACATCATAAAGTCCACTCCCACCAATAATTCCTAATTTATTTGTCATATTATTTAAAATGAATTATCTATTTATAACGTAAAAAATTATGGATTTAAAAGACTATATTAGATCAATTCCAGATTATCCAAAAAAAGGAATACTGTTTAGGGATATTACAACTTTAATAAAAAATGAAAGAGCGTTTACAGAAACAATAAATATAATGACTAAAAAACTGAAAAAATATGAATTCGATAAAATTACAGCAATAGAATCAAGAGGATTTATCTTTGCCTCTGCAATAGCTTATATTTTAAAAAAACCATTTATATTATTAAGGAAAAAAAATAAATTGCCATCAGAAAGATATTCAGTAGATTTTAAGTTAGAATACGGGACAGCTACTATTGAATTACACAAAGACTCGATAACAAAAAACGAAAAAGTTGTAATAATTGACGACTTAATTGCGACTGGTGGAACTGCTGAGGCTGCAGCTAAAATAATTGAAATGTCAGGGGGAATAGTATCTAATTTTTTATTTGTTATAAATTTATTTGACTTAGGGGGGAACCAAAATTTAATAAAAAAAGGTTATAAAACTGAGAGTTTAATTGAATTTCCAGGTCACTAATCAATTCTATAAAATGATTTTTTTCCAATAAATGAATTTGATATGCCAAGTAAACGCATTTTATAAATATTTTTTTTTTGAATTTTAAATAACAAAAAATATACAACATATTTTATTAGAGCAGAGATAAAATTCGGAAATATTTTAATTGTTGAGATCATAAATCCATAATGTTTTTTATTAAAATAAAACTTTGACCACATCCAATGCCAGTTTCTCAAATATTCAAATTCATTTATATCTTCAATGTTTGATGATGATGCACCTAAATGCTCAATTAATGAACTTTTAATTATATAAATTTTCTGATTATTTTTCTTTGCTCTTAGACAAATATCATCATTTTCAAGATATAAAAAAATATTTTCATCAAAAAAGAAATTATTAAATTTTTTTTTGTTTATTAACATTGAAAATCCATCTAATGTGTCTACTTCTATTATTTGATTATTAAAATCATTTTTTTTTTTTAAAATTTTGTAATTGGGAAATTTGCTATCACTACATAATGGGGATAGAATAGCAAAATCATCTATTTTATTTACTCCTTCAATCAATTTATCAAATGTCGTCTCATTAAATTTTGTGTCTGGATTAAGGATATATGCAAATTGTGTATTTGATCTTAAAATTCCAATATTATTTGAAGCACCCATACCTAAATTTTGGTTTATCAAAACCTCAATATTGTCATATTTTGATTCTAATTCTTGTTTCAATTTTGTGTTTTTTGAATTTTCTATAACAATTTTTTTTGATTTTTGCGGTAATGAATTTAAACACTTAAAAATTACATTTTCGCTTTTAAAGCAAACTATTATAAAAGTAATATTATTAAGATTTAATTCCATTAAGACAAATAAGTATACTAAATCTATCTATTAATGTAAAAAAAACTATGCAAAAAATTTTGGTGACTGGTGGGCTGGGTTTTATTGGAAGCAATCTCGTTAAAATGCTTTTAGATAAAAATTTTTACGTAATTAATGTAGATAAAATAAGTTATGCTTCAAACTTTTATAACTTAAAAGATATTTCTAATAAAAAAAATTATAAATTTTTTAAAACAGATATTGGAAACAAAAAAAAATTAAAAAAAATTTTTAATCTTTTCAAACCTATCTGCGTTTTTAATCTTGCAGCAGAAACACATGTTGATAGATCTATTGATGGGCCAAAAAAATTTATCGAATCAAATATTTTGGGAACCTTTAACCTATTAGAATGTTTTAAAGAATTTTCTAAAAAAAATAAAAAGTCTAAGCTAATACACATATCAACAGACGAGGTCTTTGGAGATGTTTTGGTAGGAAGATCTAGAGAGACAGATTCTTATGCACCAAGCTCACCATATGCAGCAACCAAGGCCTCATCTGACCATTTGGTATATTCTTATGTTCGGACATATGATATTCCGGCTATAATTACTAATTGTTCAAATAATTATGGCCCAAGGCAACATCCAGAAAAATTAATACCTAAATTAATTTACAATGCGATGAATAATAAACCTTTGCCAATTTACGGAAAAGGAAAAAATTCAAGAGAGTGGATTTATGTAAATGATCATTGTGATGCCCTAATAAAAGTTTTTCAAAAAGGGAAAATTGGTCATTTTTATAATATCGGGTCAAATTTTAATATTAATAACTTAAAAGTTATAAAAATTCTTTTATCTACGATTAAAAGAAAAATAAAAATTGGAAGGCATGTTAAAATAAAATTTGTAAAAGATAGACCAGGACACGATCTAAGATACGCAATTAACAGTTCAAAAATAAAAAAAGAATTAGGATGGAAACCCAAAACAAGATTTATTGAAGGAATTGAAAATACATTTAGTTGGTATTTTAAAAATAAATCATATTATTCACTTTTAAAAAAAAAAGATATAATTAGAAGGGTTGGTTTAAAAAAATGATAAGAAAAGGGATAATACTATCTGGTGGAAAAGGAACTAGAATGAGTCCTTTAACTAAGGCTGTAAACAAACAACTTTTACCTATATATGATAAACCATTAATTTATTATCCTTTGTCCGTATTAATGTTAGCTAAAATTCGAGACATATTGATTGTTGTAAACAAAGGACAGCTCGACCAATATAAAAAAATTTTACCTGATGGAAAAAATCTTGGAATAAAAATTTCTTATGTTGAGCAAGATAAACCAAGAGGTTTGCCAGATGCTTTTATTTTGGGTGAAAAATTTATTGGTAAAAACAACGTATCTTTAATACTTGGTGATAATTTTTTTTATGGTCAATATCTAACTGAAAAATTAAAATCTTCCGTAAAAATTAAAAATGGTGCAAAAGTTTTTTTACATAGAGTTAAGAAGCCAGAAAAATATGGGGTTGCTAAAGTTAAAAAAAATAAAATTATTTCAATAAAGGAAAAACCAAAAAAATTTTTTTCTGATTTTGCGATTACTGGTCTATATTTTTTTGATAATAAAGTAGTAAATTATTCAAAAAAATTAAAGCCTTCGAAAAGAGGTGAATTAGAAATAACTGATCTTTTAAAAAAATATAAGGCAAAAGGTAAATTATCTGCTGATTTTATTGGAAGAGGTGGAGCTTGGCTAGATACAGGCTCAATAAGTGATTATTATAAGACTAGCAATTTTGTTTCTGCAGTAGAGAATCGTCAAGGCTTTAAAGTTGCATGTTTAGAAGAAATTGCTTTATTAAATAAATGGATTACAAAAAAAAGTGTAAAAGCTGCAATTAAATTTTACGGAGATTGCGAATATTCATCGTATTTAAAAAAATTGGCTTAATGAAGATTTCGAAAACAAAATTTAAAGGGTTGCTTGTATTAAAAAATATAAGTTTTGAAGATAAACGTGGATATTTTAGGGAATTGTTGAGAGAAAAAAGTTTAAGTATTAAATTTCCTTTTATAGTAATGTCGCTCTCAAAAAAAAATGTAATAAGAGGATTGCATTTACAAAGAAGTATACCACAAGGTAAATTTATATCAGTTCTAAAAGGCAAAATTTTTGATGTCGCTTTAGATTTAAGAAAAAATTCTAAAACTTTTGGAAAATATTTTTCAATTTACCTTAGTGAAAAGAATTCAACCTCGATATATATACCTCCAGGTTTTGCACATGGTTTTTGTGGGATTGATAGAGAAAATTACATGATTTATAGCTGTACTAACTATAGACATGAGAAATCTGAGCTAGGAATAAAATTTGATGATGAAGATCTAAATATAAATTGGCCAACTAAAAAACCAATATTATCTAAAAAAGATAAAAACAACATTAGCTTAAGGGAATTTAAAAAAAAATATTAAGGAATCTTTGGTAGCGGGAAGTGGGATCGAACCACTGACCTCGGGCTTATGAGTCCCGCGCTCTAACCAACTGAGCTACCCCGCCGTTAAATTCACGTTGGTATATACTACTCAATTTTTTTCTTTCAAACAAGAAAATCAGTTTTTTCATTTAAATTTCAAGAAGCAATCAGTTTTATTAAATAATATAACAATCCAGTAATGATAGTTGCAACTACAAAACCTTCTATAAAAAGTATTATAATTTTTTTTGTGTTTTTGTAATTTGTTCTAAGATACACATGATTTAATGTATAGATTCCAACAATTGCAATACTTAAAAGAATATCTGTTGCAAGCATAAATATTATTTACCACCTACAATCATATCACTAACTAACATTGTGGGAGAATTAGTAGAATATTTAAATTCTAAGTCATCCGCTAAAATAATATTTTTAAACATATCATTAAAATTTCCTGCAATTGTTATTTCGCTAACAGGATATGCAAACTCTCCATTTTCTATCATTATACCAGAAGCTCCAACTGAGTAATCTCCGGTGACAATATTTGCACCTCTCCCAATGGTCTCATTAATATAAAGTATTTTTTTTCTAGAGTTTATCAATTGTTTAAATGTTTCGTTACCATTTTCAAAGTATAAATTTGTAGTGCCACTTGATCTACCATTTGATTTTCTATTTATTTTTTTTCCATTGTAAGTCTCAACCAAATAGTCTTTTAAAATCCCGTTTTTAACTAATTCAAGAACTTCAATCTTAACACCTTCGCTGTCAAAATACCTTGATCCATTGGCTTTCTTTATATTTCCTTTGTCGACAATATTAATTTTATTACTAAAAACTTCTTTATTTAAACTTTCTTTTAAAAATGTAGTTCCTTTTGCAATAGTTGCTGAAGATATTGCACTTGCAAAAGTCGATAAAATGTTTTGAGCTATTCTTTTATCAAAAATTATATCCATTTTATTACTTTCAATTTTTTTTGGATTTAATTTGCTTATTGCAAGTTTTGCAGCTGTTTCTCCAATTTGTTTAGGAGTTAAAAGATCTTTAAAGTATCTTTTGCTACTATACTCATAGTCTCTTTCCATACTTCCATTGCTTTTGGATACAACCTCGCAATAAGCTGTAAACTGTGAAGTTTTATAACCATCTGAAAAACCGTTAGAATTAGCCAATATAAAGTTTGTTTTAGTCTCACTAAACCCTGACCCGTTTGTATTTACTATCTTTTCATTAGAAAAGGCAATTTCTTCTGCCTCTTTTATAAAATTAATTTTTTCATCATTACTTATATGTGTTCCATCATTTAAATCTAAATTTTTTTCACCCTTAAAATGTAACTCTTGATCAGGTAAGGAATTGTATTCATCTTCAGGAGTAACCTTTGTTGAATCGATACATCTTTTTACAAGTTCTGTTAAATTATTTTCGTTTAGATTGGTTGATGATATTGATGCTTTCTTTTTACCAATATAGGTTGTTAATGTTACGCCTAGATTTTCAGATCTTTCAGAACCATCAAGTTTTTTATTTCTTATGTTTACATTTTCAGATATAGAATTCATAACCAAGACATTTGAATTAGTAGACCCAAATTCCTTAGATTTTGAAATACAAATATCAGCAATTTTTTTTAAAACACCTTCGTCTTTAATCATATTTATTAAAGTTGGGTACCGCCAACTGTCATTTTATCGATTAATAGAGAAGGTTGACCAACGCCAACAGGAACGCCTTGACCTGCTTTACCACATGTTCCTATACCTGGATCTAACTTCATATCATTTCCCACCATAAGAACTTCTTTAAGAGACGAAGGTCCATCTCCAATTAACGTTGCCCCTTTAATAGGTGATCCAATTTTTCCATTTATAATTTCGTAAGCCTCAGTACAACTAAAAACAAATTTTCCTGAAGTTATATCAACTTGACCACCTCCAAAACTAACTGCGAAAATACCTTTATCAACAGAATTTATCATTTCATCTTGTGTATTTTTTCCGTTCAGCATTATTGTATTTCTCATTCTTGGCATAACAATATGTTTGTAACTTTCTCTCCTGCCATTTCCGGTGGATTTAGTATTCATTAATCTTGCATTTAATCTATCTTGCATAAAATTTTTTAAGATACCATTCTCTATCAAAACTGTTTTTTCAGTTGGAGTTCCCTCATCGTCAATATTCAGACTTCCTCTTCTTTTGTCAATCGTTCCATCATCTATTATGGTGACACCTTCGCTTGCAACTTTTTTTCCAACGAGATCATGAAAAACTGATGTTTTCTTTCTATTAAAATCTCCTTCAAGGCCATGTCCAACAGCCTCATGTATCAAGATAGCAGGCCATCCCGGACCTAAAACAACTTTCATTTCTCCTGCAGGTGAAGGTTTGCTATCTAGGTTAGTATTAGCAATTCTATAAGCTTCATCGCAGATCTTTTTCCAATCATCATTTTTCAAAAATTCGTCATATGATTGTCTACCCCCAACACCATAGACACCTGTTTCTTTTCTTCCATTTTTTTCGACCATTATTGAAACGTTTATTCTTACTAAAGGTCGTGAATCTTGGAGTAATTCTCCACCAGACCTTAATATTTCTATATTTTTTCTTTCACCTAAAAAATTGGCAGTTACCTGTTTTACAGTTCCATCGATTGATCTTGAATATTTATTAATCTCATTAAGGATATTTATTTTATCTGATAAATTTTTTTCATCTACCGGGTCAATATCATTATAAAATTTTTGATTTGTCTTTTTTATCTCTGAGTTATATGTGCCTTTGTTATTTTTTAATGTCGATTTAAGATTTTTGCTTGAATTTATTAATGATTTTTCTGAAATTTCATTAGAATGGGAATAGGCAACTACATCACCATTGACCGCTCTAAATCCATAGCCAGAGTCTTTTGTGTAATTTGAACTTTTTATTTTATTATCATCAAGAACTATAGATTCGGATTTTGTATCCTCCAGATATAGTTCGCCATCATCATAATTAGAAAGTGTCTCAGAAACAATTTTTTCAGCTTTATTTAAATCAAGCTCGGTATTTTTAAAGATATTTGACATTAAAATAATTTAGTTAAGATTTGTAATATATCAACTGCAAATTTAACACATGCTATAAACATGAATTAACTCATGTATTTTATTAGTTGAAATAAATTATTAAAATCTTATTAAATTAGTCTTAATGGACAATATTACGCTAAAACAAAAGGTTAATAAGATAGTAAAACTTATTAACAATAGGTCATACAATAAAGCTTTAGGGGAGTTAAATATTATTCTAGAAAATAATAAAAATAATCCAAAAATACTGAATCTACATGGGATTGTCCAATTGCAGCTTAACAAGTTAAATAAGGCTATCAAATCATTTGAAAATGCGATTGAATTGGATCCTAAATTTATACAAGCATTTAATAATTTGGGTAATGTATATATTAAACTGGGTAAATTCTTGAGAGCAATTGAGATTTATAACAAAGTACTATCTATAAAGCCTGATTACCCTGCTGGATATAATAATTTAGCAAGCGCTCAAAATGATCTGGGCGAATATGAAAATTCAATTAAAAATTATGGAAAAGCATTACATTTCGATCCAAATTATGTATCAGCGAAAAACAATATTATACAAGTATTAACGTTTTATAACCCAAAAAATTCAAATCTAAATATTTTTACAAAACTGAATGCTGAACTTCAATTAATTGATATGCCTAAGGAAGATAATAATGAAATATCAGATGAAGACGTAATTTTATTTTATAAAAAGTGTAAAGAAGTAAGTAATAGAGATTTTAAAGATTTTAATTTTCACTTATCTCAAATATGGAGGAGCAATACGATAAACTTGGGTTGTAATAGACATTTTGATGTATTTAATAACTTTAAAGTAATACCTGAGTATTGTTTTGGTTGTTTTAAGGTTCAAGTAGAGCTTAATTCTGTAATTGATCTTATGAAACTTTACTTTGTATTTGATGGTCTAAATTTATCTAAAAATAATTCTAGAAAATGTATGATTGAACTGAGAAAAATTGCTGGCGGCTCATACAAAGGTTTAATTTATTGTACGGGTATCGACGAGGCAAATCAAATTTATAAATATTTACAAAATTTACTTAATAAAAAAATTAAGAATAAAGTAAAAGTTAAAATAAAAAGAGGATGTACTGAATTTGGTATAGAACATCCAAATTATAAAATTATTGATAAAGAATCCGAAGACTTTATGTTTTATAATAAAGATTGGGAAGAAAAAGAAAAAATTATTGATAGCAATACACATAAATATGCAAGAGAAAATAGTGTACAGAGAAAACCAACAATAAGAGGCGCTACTTTGAGTGACATACTAATTATAAAAAATTGGATTTATTATGCAAAGAAAATTGGTGATCCAGATTATAAAAGACTTGATGAAGATATATTAATCTCAAATCATATTGAGGCAGAAACTTCAAATCAATTAGATTTCAGAATAAAAGAATATAACGATAATTTAATTTAATAAGATGCTAATTTCAAAGAGAGGCTATTAAGCCAGTTGCTAAAATTGAGACACAAACTAAAGATATAATTAATAATGTTTCAAGTCTTTCCTTCTTTTTTCCAGCTCTGACTCTGTTAAGTAAAACATTTATATCTACAGAACGTTTTCTATTTAATTTAAAATTTTTGCTATGTTGAGTGTCTATTTCTGAACTATGAATACTTTGATTTTTGTTAAACATCTTTTTTAAAATTTAATTTAACTATAGATTTTGTTTATTTACAAATAATATTTATCCTTATTTAGAATTATTATAAACTATATTTTTTTAAAATTTATAGATCTTTATAAAGACGACTTTTAAGTGGATTACTTAATATTTCGGCCTTATATTTTTGTTTTTCTACCTCAATAAAGACATCCTTATTTTTCAAACTTTCGATAGTATTTCCTGAATTCACATATCCAAATGATAAGTTGGTATTAAAATTAAAAGAATAATTTCCAGATGTAGTTCTGCCAATTATTTTTTTATCTAAATAAATTGGCTCATCATGTAACAACAGTGGATCACCTGGCTTGGTATCTTTTAATTTAAACATCATTAGTCTTTTATTAATTTTTTTATCTTTTATTTTTAATAGAGAATTTTTTCCAATGAAATTTATATTTTTTTTATAACTTACAGTAAAATCTAAACCTGCTTGATATTGATTTTCCTCTGGTGAAATGTCATGTCCCCAATGCAAAAATCCACATTCCATTCTCATGATATCTAAAGAATGCATTCCGCAATTAATAATGTTTAATTTTTTTCCTTCTTCCACAATTAAGTTATATATTTCCTTTGCTTTAACAAATTCTACATAAATTTCGTAACCAAGCTCTCCCACATAAGATAATCTTTGTATCCATATATCTACACCCTTAATATTTATTATTTTTCCAGTCGCGAACTTAAAATTTCTATTAGAAAAATCTGCTTTACTAATAACATTCATCAATTGTCTGCTCTTGGGTCCAAAAAGTCCAAATACGCAATATTTGTCGGTGACATCTGTCAATTCTATATTTGATGTTAAATTTTTATTAATATGAAATTTGTCCCTTTCTCTTGATGCAGCAGAACTTATTATTCTAAAATAGTTTCTCTCTAAACAAACTATTGTTACATCCGTTTCAATCCCACCATCTTTATTTAGCATTTGAGTATAAATACATTTTCCAGGTTCATTTTTAATATTAGCAGTGCAAAGTCTTTGCAGCTCCTCAAATGCCTTATCTCCTTTTAGTTCGAACTTTGAAAAAGGTGTAAGATCAAATAATCCAACATTTTGTCTACAATTTTTTGTTTCATACTCTGCTGAAGGAAACCAATTTTGATATCTGTAGCTATAATTATATTTTGGTTCCTTACCATCTAGTGAAAACCACATAGGTCTCTCATATCCGCCAGAAACACCAAAACATGCTCCATTTTTTTTTAGTATGTCATGATATGGTACTTTTTTGATATTCCTCGAGGTTTTGTGTTGCTTAAATGGCCAGTGCATTCCATACAAATCACCAAGGGTTTCTGTTACTCTTTCTTTAATAAATTTTATCTCTGAATGAAATCTTTGAAATCTTTTTATATCATAACTAAATATATCTTCATTGACATGTCCATTCATCATCCACTCAGCTGTAATTTTACCAACCCCTCCTGCACTAGCAATACCAATGCTATTTAATCCACAACAAACAAAAAAGTTTTTTATCTCGGGAACTTCACCTAATAAAGTATTAGTATCTGGTGTAAACGATTCTGGTCCAGCAAAAAATTTTCTAATTCCAATTTTTTCTAGAATAGGAAACCTTTTCATACATGAATTAAGATAAGGTTCAAAATGTTCAAAATTTTCTGGAAATTCGCCAAAAGAAAAATCTTCTGGAACCTTGTTAGTTTTGTCAAAAGCTGGGATAGATTTACCCTCAAATATACCTAGAAGTAGTTTTCCTGCATCTTCTTTAAAATAAGTTCTACTATCAAAATCTCTTATCACTGGTAAATTTTTAGGTATCTCGTTTATTGGCTCAGTAATTACATAAAAGTGTTCTGCTGGATAAAGAGGAATACTAATATCTAGTTTTTCACCAATCTGTCTAGACCACATACCAGTTGCCAAAACTATATATTCACAATCTATTTTTTGGCCACTGACTACAACTCCTTCAATTCTCTTATTTTTAATTAAAATTTTTTCAACCGGTGAATCCTCGAAAATTTTAGCACCTTCTACTTTTGCAGCTTTTGCTAGCATCTGTGTAATTCCTGATGGATCTCCTGATCCATCGCCAGGCATTAGAATACCTCCAAGCAAATCATCATTTTTAATTAATGGAACTTTATCTTTGATTTCATCTTTATTTAAAATTTGCACATCAAAATCATAAAGTTGAGCAGTGGTTGCTTGTCTTTTTAATTCTTGCCACCTACCTTCTTCTTGAGCAATTGACATTGCACCGTTTAGACGTAGCCCCGCAGAGTGATCTACTTTTTTTTCAAGTTCTTTGTATAGATCTAATGAATATTTTCTAATTTTAGTTATTGTTGCAGAGGGTCCTATTTGACTGACTAGTCCAGCAGCGTGCCAAGTAGTTCCAGATGTTAGCTTATCTCTTTCTAAAAGAATAGTATCTTTCCATCCAAATTTTGCCAAATGATAAGCGCATGAACATCCTACTACTCCCCCACCAATAACTACAACTTTTGCTGAGCTTGGGATTTCTTTCATTTTTAATTTAAAGCTTCTATCGGTGGTAAAAATTTATGTCCAAAAGTATCTGCAACAGCTTTATAGGTAACTTTACCTTTGCAAACATTTAATCCCGCTAAAAAGTTAGGGTCATCTTTTAAAGCTTTTTGGTAACCATCTTTTGCTAATTTGTTTAAAAAAGGTAAAGTAACTTTGTTTAATGCAAGAGTTGAAGTTCTTGGAACGCCTCCAGGCATATTTGATACACAATAATGAACAATATCATCAACTACGTAGGTTGGATTGGCGTGAGTAGTTGGTTTACTAGTTTCAACACATCCGCCTTGATCAATTGCAACGTCCACAATTACAGAGCCTCTCCTCATTAATTTCAACATATCTTTAGTAACTAACTTTGGGGCCTCTGCACCTGGAATTAATACTCCACCTACTAAAAGATCTGCTTTAGAAATTAATTTTTTCAAGTCAATGTTATCAGCTTGTTGAGGAATTATTTTATCTCCAAACTTTTCGGTAAGTTCTCCCAATCTTTTTTCTGATTTATCAACAATATGAACTTTTGCTTGCATGCCAGTTGCAATGATTGCAGCATTCTCACCTACTACTCCACCACCTAATATAACAACAGTTCCGGCCTCAACACCAGGAGCACCACCTAATAGTAAACCT